>JAQVXQ010000005.1 GCA_028709085.1 Salinivirgaceae bacterium
GAAAATTATTGTTGTGTACTGGTCCACCGTTTGAGAAGGGGCGCGATATTGAATTAGCAATGATTGTTTATCAGTTCCAAGGAAAGAAGATATTATGTGGTGCTACAACTGCGGAAATTGTTTCCCGCGAATTGGGTGAAAACATCGTTGATAATTTTGAGTTCGATGATCCTGATTTGCCCCCAACTAGCAATATGAAAGGTGTAGATCTGATTACAGAGGGAATTTTAACACTGGGAAAAGTGACCAATATTCTGCGTCAGTACGATAGTAATACGAATCTCGGACGAGGCCCTGCTGATCAGATTGTAAAGATGTTTCTTGACAGCGATGAGATTAATTTAACAATCGGAACCTGAATCAATATTGCGCATCAAGACCCCACACTTCCGGTCGAATTGGAAATACGCAGAACCGTTGTGAAACGGATTGCAAAGCTTTTGGAGGAGAAGTTTTTGAAAGAGGTTACCCTTAAATACTTATAGCGAAATTGAATTTAAAAAAAGCGGGAGATACTATTCATAGTATCTCCCGCTTTTTTAGTGGTTGAATATTATTTTGATACCGGAACGTTGTCGAATCGAATCGATCCAATCATTTCTGAATACCCTTTATGTATGTTGAGTTCAAGCGCTTGCATCATAGAAACGGTGGCAGTTTTCCCGTTTTCGAAATTTATTGTGCCTTTTAAAGGAATCCCTTTCATCATTTTGCGGTCGCGAAATGTGTTATGATGCTGTGGACTGTTGAATTCATTGCCATCAGAATCGAAAAAACGGGCATCGGCCGCATAAATATAGCCATCTTCGACATCATTCTTGGCTACAAGAGTAACCACAATTTTATTTCCTTGAAAAGAGACGGAGGTTACTTCAAAATCATAATCGCCTAATTTTGCTTTTAGGGTGGGCATTGGTATTGCCGGAGCTGCCGGTTTTTCAACAATCACCGGTTTTTCAACGATCACTTCCTTTTCAACGATCACTTCTTTTTCAACGATCACTTCCTTTTCAACAATCACTTCTTTCTCAACAATAACCGGTTTTTCAACAATTACTTCTTTTTCAACAATGATAATCTGTGGCTCAATTTTTTTCTCACGTATTGGCTTGCCAAGAAGTTTGTCGGTTGCTGCATTGCTGTTGAATTTTTGTACTGCCATAATATTGGTTGATTTCATCCCGTTAGGTACCAAATAGGCTGTTAATGTTATTGTTTCGTCGTTGTCAGCAATTTGTCCGTAAATAAACGCATTGGGAACAATCCCAAGTTGTTCGAAAATATACTTGCTGAAGTTCTCATTGTGTTCAAAACTACGTGCTTTGTCATTTGTCCAACCAAAAGATTGGATCATATCGTTAATGGCATTCTGATCGATTATTTCGAATCGGGAGCTGTTTTTGTATGCTTGATAAAGTTCATCTTGAATAAAATCATTGAATTTTGTCAACTTGTTGTCGGATGTTCGAAACTGAAAAATGGCGACTTTAATTTTGTTCGCTTTAAAATGTTTCGATTCTAGTTCTTTTGCAATTTTTTGAATTACGTTTGATACTTCCTCTTGTTCGTTGGCTTTTAAAGCATTGAGAAAGAACAAACTAAGGATCAGAAGTGTGATTATTTTATTCATAATGTTGTGGTTTAGATAGTGATTGACAAATAGGTTTTGCAAATCTACAATTTATTTTGAAAATCATCCCATCCTATTTCTTATTGATTTGTTAAAGGTTGTGTTTTGTTTAGCCCTGCCTGTTAATCAATTAATGGAAATAAATAGGACGAGTTGCCCAGGACAAAGGGATGATCGTATATTTATGAAAGTGTATAGTAAAGAATAATTATCGTGAAAGTATTCATTTTTCAATTCTATAATGATCCTTTTGAACTAAAGGCAATTAACGAAATGTTTTGTTTGATAAAGCGACAATAAGTTGCTTTTTTTTAATAAGTTTGCTTTTAATTAACCTTAAAACTAAAAACGTATGTCAACTGAAATGAAATCTATGGCAAAACGGAATATGACGGGTCTTCTGTTTGTGGCTTTTGGTACATTACTACTTTTAAACAATTTCAATATCCTTCCCAACTTTATAGTGAAGGTGGTTTTATCATGGAAAATGATATTTATAGCAATAGGCCTCATTAGCTTGGCTGGGAAAAATTATTCTTCGGCCATTGTACTTTTTCTTATAGGCGGCTTTCTCATTCTACCCGATATCATTCATATTCCAATATCATGCATGGAGTTGTTTTGGCCGGTGTTGATTATTATCATTGGATTTTCTATTTTGGCGCAGCGCAAAAGATTCAGACATGCATCCAAAGGGTCAGAAACATTGATATCAACGGAGTATATCGATGATTATAATTTGTTTGGTGGTGGGAAACGTGTTTTTCAAAATCCGATCTTTAAAGGCGGAAAGATTACCAATATATTTGGAGGATCTGAGATTGATTTTAAAGGGGTAGAGTTAGCAGAAGGAAATAATTTTCTTGAATTAACGTGTGTTTTTGGGGGTTCAAAACTGTTTATTCCCGCCGACTGGACTGTCAAGAATGATGTAATTAGTATTTTAGGCGGATTAAATGATATGTCAAAGGGTTCTAAAGTTGAAGATAGTGGTAAGATCTTAGTTATTACTGGAAGAATTGTTTTTGGTGGTGCGGAAATATTTAGAGTATAGTGCTTTTTGAAGACAAAGAATTCAATAATAGTCTGTGTTGTAGGAGGGTTTTATTTAAAAACGAGGTTTTACTATTCCACGAGCTTGTAAATGTGTAATGTTTTACGATCTTTTGAATTTCGCACAAAATAATATTTTTTGTCAGGACTGTAAAGTTTGATGATGCTCATACCCGCTTGTCGTGATATACACCCTTGAGGCGTTTTGTCACAGGAGATATTTCTCATTGTTTTTGATGCGAGTGTTATTAATTTGTAATCGGATGAGAATCGATTGTATTTGATGTAAAGCTTCGTGTCATCGTCAGAAAAGTAGCTGTGTTCTAATTCTGCAATACTTTCAATCCAATACGCCCCAACTAATTTTAATGAATCTATGCTGTAAATGGCTATTAATGAATTATTAAAGCCATAGTCAGCAATTAAAAGCTTGCCGCTTTGACTCAGCTTCAATCCATTAAGCTGATACTTTCTATTGTTTTTGTACTGTGCGATTTCCATATGAGGAGGCTCAAAATCAGCTACCGATTCATAGTTGCCCTTTTGTGCGCTAAGTGAAGAACCAATTCCCAAAAGTAGAAAAACAATCAATGTTATTATTAAACCTTTATTCATAATGGTTTTGTTTTTATTTTGGCAAAAGTATGAAAATGAATTTAAAACACAAAAGAATGCGATTATTTGCTTATGATGTGGATTTCATATAAACGCTTTTCACCTTTTTTTATTACCTTGCAAGATAATAACAAAATTGATAATAATAGATATTTAATTTTGCAACTTCTCTTCCTTCTATCTATTGTGAGGCTTAATGAACTCAATTCTAGATAAAGATGAACTTTTACAGATGCTCCAAGGGAATCCAAATATTAGATGATCAATCCATATCAAACCCATATAACTATGAAAACAAAATTATTAATATTTCTCTTTATTTTGTTCTCTTCTGCTGTTTTTGCTCAAGAGTATTCTGATGCAATAATGAAACAACGTCAACTACAAAAACTATGGGATTTTAAGGATTCAAAGGCTGGTTTGATGTATGATGTAAAATATTATGAATTGAAACTAGAAGTAGATCCTTCGGTTTATGGCATATCTGGCACGATCACCACACTGTTTGAAATGAAACAACCGAGTAATGTTGTTACGTTTGATTTGCTAAACAACATGATTGTGGATAGTGTTAAATATAACAATCAACTTTTATCCTTCACCCATCAAAATCACATTGTTTCAATTACGCTACCTCAGGTCATTAATGCTGGACAAATGGCTTCATTAGCAGTTTCATATCATGGACAACCTCAGGGGAATGGATTTGGTGCCTTTGAGCAAACAACACATGCGGGAAGTCCCGTAATTTGGACATTGAGTGAGCCTTTTGGCGCTTATACATGGTGGCCATGTAAGCAAACTTTAGTGGACAAAGCCGACAGTGTCGATATAATTGTGACTACAACATTAGGAAATCGCGTTGCCGCAAACGGATTGTTAATATCAACAGAAGAGGGCAGTACAGCAATTACTTATCATTGGAAACATCGTCATCCAATAGCTACCTATTTAATTGCAATTGCCGTAACAAATTACGAAGAACTTTTGCTTGAAGTACCGGTTGCAGGAGCAGCTCCCATTTTAATTCAAGATTATTATTATCCTGAAAAAGGAAGCCAATGGATTGCAAATCTGCAAAATGTGGTTAATGCAATGACTGCATTTAACGAGCTTTTTATAACATATCCATTTGCCGACGAGAAATATGGACATGCTCAGTTTGGTTGGGGAGGTGGAATGGAGCATCAAACCATGAGCTTTATGTATAATAATAGCGAAATGTTAGTTGTTCACGAACTTGCCCATCAGTGGTTTGGCGATTATATCACCTGTGGAGGATGGGCGGAGATTTGGCTGAACGAAGGTTTTGCAACGTATTGTGAAGGGCTATATCTTGAACATGTACATGGCAAAAATGACTTTAAATCTTGGCGAGAAAATGAGATAAACGATGTAACAGCAGCTCCCGGAGGCTCCATATATTGTACCGATACTTTAAATGTTAATAGCATCTTTAATAATCGACTATCGTATGCAAAAGGAGCAATGGTGTTGCATATGTTGCGCCGACAAATTGGCGATATTATGTTTTTTCAAGGAATCCGTAATTATTTAAACGATCCCCTTCTTGCCAACGGTTTTGCCCAAACTCCGGATTTGAAAAATCATTTTGAACAGGCCGCTGATACGACATTAACAGAGTTTTTTGACAATTGGATTTATGAACAAGGATATCCAAATTACAAGCTTTTATACCAAAATTATGACCAAAAAGTATGGGTCAAAGTGGAGCAAACTCAGTCGCATAATTCTGTGTTCCATTATAAAATGAAAATACCCATTCAATTTAAAAATGCCACTCGCGACACCATAGTGTGGTTTCATAATACCTACAATAATCAACTTTTTAGTGTCGATGTTGGGTTTTTGCCAACAACCGTAGTTTTTGATCCCGACAAGGAAATGATCACCAAAAAAAATACGGTGGCCATTGGCGATATTGTTGGAGTTAACGAGATTACACAAAGTCAGTGTGTTGTATATCCCAATCCATCGATAAATGGAATTGTGAATATTGAATCTGAAGTTAAAATCTCTGATATTAAGGTTTATACAATGAGTGGCGCCTTGATTTTGTCTTTAAAGGTGGCTAGGAAAACCAGCCAATTATTCTTGGATAAAGGGATTTATTTGATGGAGATTGAAATTCAAGACAAATCAAAACGAATACAAAAGGTGGTTGTTCAGTAACTGCTTTTGTCTTTTTATAAAGGCTATTTTAAGAGACAAAATTATGGAATAAGGCCATATTTCGGTGAGGAGCGTGCTATTTTTATTTATAGAATTGGGTTATCGAAGACTAGGATACGATACAAAAAAACTATATTTGTCTCCATTGATTCAATAATATCTAAATTCTGTAATGACACACTACACAATCGTACTTTGTGAAATTGAACATGCTGAAATAACTCAATTAAGTAGCGAACTACATGTAATTGAAGGAGCGGCGTTGGAATGGAAATCATATTCCGAGGGAATAAACTGCGATATTATGATCGTCAATAGCAATGTGAAGGCTTCCCGAATTCCAATAATCTCTTTGGCTTGTAAGAAGGTATTGTGGCTTTGCAACGGGCAAGATGTTGATATTACCATTCCGAAAAACGTAGAATTTATACCACAAAAATGTGGGAAAGACTATTTTCAGAATAAATTGAAATTAGTTATTAATGAATTTGAGCAATTCGAAAATATAGCAGGCCAATCGTCCACAAATTCCATATTGATTTTTGATGCCTTGGGAGTTCCCATATGGGTAAATAAAGGATTTGAACAAATGTATGGCTATAAACTTGACGAGTTTAAAACCCTCTATCCAACCTATTTTGCAGTGTCTGTTTCTCCAGAAAAAGAGGAGAATTTTCAGCGACTCTTGAACAATGAAGTTGTTGAATATACATCGCATTGCCATACTAAAAGTGGAGAGAAAAAATCTCTTCAAACCAATATCACCCCTGTTTTTTCGTCGGCTGGTAAACTGTCGAAATTTGTTGTTGTGGAGACCGACATTTCAATTCTAATGGAGATTGAAGAGGTTTTGGAGTCACAGATTGAACACACAAAAGTTCTTGCTGAACATCTCGAGGAGGTAAATCGTTCGCTGGAAGATGGTCAAATCCAGATAGAGAAGCAAAGAGCGTTGTTGGAGATTGAAAAACAACGCAGTGACGATTTACTACATAATATTTTGCCCGAAGTAGTTGCGCACAAACTTAAAAAGGGAAAGGTAAAACCAAAATTATATAAATCGGCAACCATCATGTTTGCCGATATAAAAGGATTTTCGAAACTGTGTCGCGTACATAACTCGTTGGAAATTGTAGAGCAACTCGATTTTTTGATTGGCGAATTTGACGATATTGTCGAAAAACACTTTGTCGAAAAAATAAAAACTATTGGCGATGCATATATGTGTGCCGGTGGAATCCCAATGAAAAACAATAGTCACCATATTAATGTTGTCTTGGCGGCACTCGAAATTCAAAATTTCTTATGGGAATTTAATACTCCTAGAATACTTAATCTTGAGCAGCCATGGGATTGCAGAATCGGAATCCATACCGGAGAAATAATTGCAGGCGTTGTTGGGAAGAAAAAATTTGCTTACGATATCTGGGGCGATGCTGTTAATGTTGCGGCACGCATGGAGCAGGCAGGAGTGATAAATTCAGTAAACATAAGTGTCGATACATACGAACTGATAAAGGATTACTTTGAATGTATTCCTCGAGGATTTGTAGAGGCGAAAAATATTGGACAAGTGGAAATGTTTTTTGTTACTGGATTGAAAGCCAAGTATTCTACCGATGCACGTGGCGTATTCCCAAACGAAACCTTCTCAAACATCCTCCGAAAAATGTAACATTCTTTGCAAACTTATGGGTCGAACTTTCGGAAAATGGCACAAAATTATTCGAATGATACGAAAACTCATAATAATTCGTTATTTTTGCGGACTGATTTTGTTTGTATTATCGAAATAAAATCGGAAACGTGAGTTGAGTGGTTAATGTTTTGGGAAATAGATGTTTAGACTTGACAATGATAGTGTATAATTCGTAAATAGAAATCATATTTAAAATGAAAAATAATTTTCAATCATCACTTTTTCTCATAACCCTTACCTTTGTCATCCTGTTTTCGTCCTGTTCTGATTTTCAGAGATCGTTAAAATCAAAGGATCATGCTTTAAAATACGACAAAGCGGTGGAGTATTACAATGACGAAGACTGGTATAGAGCCGAGGCTTTGTTTAATGATGTAATGCCCATTTTTAGAGGAACTGGCAAGGCGAAAGACATGACCTATATGTATGCCAATTGTCAATATAATCTGGGCGATCGATTGTTGGCGGTACATTATTTTAGGACATTCTCTCGTACCTGGCCACGAGATTCCATGGCTGAAAAAGCCGATTTTATGGTCGCACAATGTTTGTATGAAGAGTCGCCACGCTATAATCTTGAGCAGTCAAACACGCTAAAGGCAATTGAGGGATTTCAATATTACGTAAACAAATATCCTGCTTCAGAAATGGAGGATAGTGCGTTATTTTTACAAGGAAAATTGAGAAAACGACTTGAAAAGAAATCGTTCTATGATTCTCGGTTATATTATCAATTACGTAATTATAAATCAGCAGTAATATCGTTGAAAAACACATTAAAGGATTTTCCAGAATCCGAATATCGTGAAGAAATTATGTTCCTGATTGTGCGTTCAAGTTATCTTTTGGCTAAAAACAGTATTGATGAGGTGAAGATGGAACGATTCCAAGAAACAATAAACGAGTACTATGCGTATATCGACGAATTCCCTAAGAATCCGCGTTCTAAAGATGCGGAAAAGATATATGCCTCGTGTGTAAAAGAAATAAAACGTCAATAATTTATAAAACCCTATAGAAATGGACTTTAAAAAAGTATTAGCAGCAAACACTACACAAACGCGTGACATGGCTCATTATGAAAAAGAGGCAGGAAGTGTTTATGCTGCAATTAATATTATTGCTCGTCGTGCAAACCAAATTAGTGTCGAAATTAAAGAAGAATTAAATCGTAAGCTCGAGGAGTTTGCTACACAGCAAGATAACTTGGAGGAGATTTTTGAAAATAGAGAGCAAATTGAAATCTCTAGATTTTATGAGCGCCTTCCTAAAGCTTCAGCTATCGCAATTAAGGAGTTCGAAGATGGAAGAGTCTCATTTCGTGTTCCCGAAGAGCAGTAAACCATGAAATATGGATTTGAAGGACAAACACATAGTATTGGGAATAACCGCAAGTATTGCTGCTTTTAAAGCGGCAACACTTTGCCGATTATTGATTAAACAAGGAGCAACCGTGAAAGTCGTAATGACTCCGTTGGCAACCGAGTTTATCACTCCTGTTACTATGGCAACTCTTTCGCAGAACAGTGTGTTGCTCAATTTTTTTAAGCATGACGATGGTTCGTGGAATAGCCATGTTGAGCTCGGATTGTGGGCCGATTTAATGTTAATAGCACCAGCGTCCGCCAACACCATGGCTAAAATGGCACATGGAATATGCGACAATTTATTACTTACAACCTATTTGTCGGTTCGATGTCCGGTAATGTTTGCTCCCGCCATGGATATGGATATGTATAAACATCCTACAACGCAACGAAATGTTGAGCAGTTGAAATCAATTGGTCATCTATTCGTTGAGCCAGGCGACGGAGAACTTGCCAGTGGCTTAATTGGGAAAGGTCGAATGGCAGAACCAGAGCAGATTGTTGAAGATGTGATTCAGTTCTTTGACCTAAAAAAAAAATTTCACAATAAAAAAATATTGATTACCGCGGGTCCTACCTATGAACCCATCGATGCCGTGCGTTTTGTGGGGAATTATTCGACAGGTAAAATGGGAATTGCCTTGGCAAAAGAGCTCAGTAATCAAGGAGCTGACGTAAAGTTAGTTTTGGGACCAGTGGCAAATATTCCGGAAATTCCAAATTGTGACATTATTAAGGTGCAAACCGCTCAACAGATGTTTGATGCCTCCGTGGAGAATTTCCCAAGTTGCGACGGCGCTTTTTTGGCCGCAGCAGTAGCCGATTATACCATTGACAACCCCCAAGTTTCAAAAATTAAAAGAACGTCTGATAAGCTTCAATTAACGTTGAATCCAACAAAAGATATTGCCGCGCATTTAGGGAAAATGAAAGTAAACGATCAATTTCTGGTGGGTTTTGCATTGGAAACGGATAACGAAATTGAAAATGCGAAAGGGAAAATGAAACGTAAGAATTTTGATGCCATAGTCTTAAATTCATTAAATGATCCCGGAGCTGGTTTTGGACATGATACAAATAGAATAACACTAATTTCAAATAGTGCTGAAAGCAAGACGTTTTCCTTGAAATCTAAAACAGAGGTGGCAAAAGATATCGTGAACTATGTTCATGAAACGGTCTTAAAATGAAGCCAAATCAGTGACAGCGGAGTGAGTTTCTCCGTTTTTGAATTCTTGTTATTCGCGGGGTCAGACTATGCACCATTAAACTGAAAAAAACATAAGCAGATGAAACATATATTGACGTTCTTAGCTTTGCTAATATTTATAGGTGTTGAAGCCCAAGAGATAAATTGCCGAATACAAATAAACTCCCGTCAAATCCAATCTTCAGATCGAACTTTGTTTGAAGAGATGCAGAAAGCAGCCTTTGAATTCTTTAATAACACTGTTTTTACGAATCAATCCATAAAAACGCTGGAACGCATCGAGTTTAACATGAATATTACACTTAACGAAAAATTGGGTGCTGATGAATATCGTGGAGAAATTCAAGTTGCCTATTCCAGACCCATATTTGGATCGGGATATAACTCCCCGGTACTCAATTTAAAAGATGATAAGCTGATTTTTCGATTTGCACTGGGCGACCAAATTCAATTTAATATCAACTCCAGTCAATCCACATTAGCTTCGGTTTTATCGTACTATGCCTATTTGATTTTGGCCATCGATTATGACACTTTCTCATTAAAAGGAGGTCAAACATATTTAAAAGTAGCAGAGAAAATTGTTAACAATGCTATGAATGACCCTTCACCAGGTTGGCGCGCTTTTGAAGATAATGGGAAAAATAGAGCTGCCATTGTTGAAGAACTTTTGAATGATATGTACGGACCCCTTCGAGAGTGCTGGTACCAATATCATAGATTGGGGTTAGATTTAATGCACGAAAAGCCAGATCAAGGACGAAAAGCAGTTATTGAAGCACTTGAGAAATTACGACCAATATATCAAAGACGAAGTGATTCCTACCTGTTGCAACTCTTTGTTAATGCCAAAAGCGATGAAATAATAGGTATCTTTTCAGAGGGTTCTCCTGACGAAAAACGGAGGGCTTTTAACATAATGAATACCATTGACCCCGCTAATAGCGAAAAATATAAAAAGATCAATAGTCAATAATTGTAATGCTCTTATAGTGAATCGGTATGCTCCATAAGATATTTGTTCAAAACTATATTTTAATTGATAATCTTGAAATCTTTTTCGAGAACAATTTTTCAGTCCTAACCGGAGAGACAGGATCAGGAAAGTCAATCTTGTTGGGAGCGTTGGGATTAGTTGTAGGCAATAGAGCCGATGTGTCGGCGCTAAAACTGACCGATAATAAGTGCATTGTAGAAGCGGTTTTTAACATAGGAAATTACAATATTCAATCTTTTTTTGAGGAAAACGATATCGATTATAACGAACAAACGATCCTAAGGCGCGAAATAAGCCCTCAAGGGAAATCCAGAGCTTTTATAAATGATACACCAGTAAATCTAAATGTTCTGAAAGAGATTGGAAGTCAGTTGATTGATATCCATTCACAACATCAAACCCTGAATTTAGCCAACCGTAGTTTTCAGTTAAATGTTGTTGATGCTGTTGCTCAATGCGAAGGACAACTTAAAGGGTATCAAGACGAGTGGCATAAATTAGTGGAAATTAGAGATGATCTTGAAAAACTACGAGCTAAAAACGAGGCGTCGAAAGATCAATATGAATTCCGCCTTTATCAATTAAAGCAACTACAAGAGGCAAAACTATCCATTGACGAACAAGAAGAACTTGAGGTTGAGCAGAATAAATTGAATAATAGTGAGTTGATAGTTGCAAATTTAGCATCCTCTATATCATTGATGAATGGCGATGAGAGTGGAGTGTTGATTGAACTCAAGAAATTTGAATTGTTAATTAATGAAATCCAACAATATTTACCAGACGCAACAGAATGGGCTGATCGAATTGAAACCGCCCGAATCGATTTACAGGATGTAGCACGAGAGATAGAAACCCAAGCTGACTCTTTCGATTTTGATCCCAACCGATTGACCTCTATCAACAATAGATTGGGTTTAATATACGATCTGCTTCAAAAGCATCGAATGCAAGATGTCAAAGAATTATTGGCTCTAAAGGAGTCCTTAAAAGCCGAAATTGAGACTTTTGAATCGTTCGATGAGCATTTAAGTGATTTAATAAAGAAGGAGAAATTACAGATTGAAAAGGTCAATAATTTGGCTCAGAAGTTGAGCGAAAGCAGAAAGTCGGTTTTTGCGCCCGTGGAAAAGGATGTTTCTAACTTGTTGAAACAGTTGGGAATGCCCATTGCGCAGTTTGTTGTTGACCACCAAAGTACTGAAATTTCGTTGACAGGCATCGATGATATTCGATTTTTATTTACCTCAAACAAACAAATTCCCCCCGATGAAATCGGAAAAATAGCATCGGGAGGAGAATTATCGCGTTTAATGTTGTCCTTAAAAGCAATTATGAGCCGTCGCCTTGCCTTACCCACCATTGTGTTCGACGAAATTGACACGGGTATATCGGGGGATATCGCCGATAAAATGGCTCAAATTATGGCTCAAATGGCTGAAAACATGCAGGTAATAAGTATAACCCATTTGCCGCAAATTGCCGCAAAAGCACAAGAACATTACCTTGTTCAAAAGGATATGAATACCGATATAACCGTATCCACCATACGAATGCTTACTTTTGACGAACGAATTATGGAGATTGCTCGAATGCTTAGTGGAGCGCAACTTGGTAATGCAGCCATTGAAAATGCCCGCGAACTTTTATCGAATTAGATTGTTTGCTATTTTTATATCATACTATTAATTAAAACTAAACAGATTTACGATGTCATATAACTTGCTAAAAGGGAAAAAAGGAATCGTTTTCGGAGCCTTAAACGATAAATCAATTGCTTGGAAAGTAGCCGAGAGAGCACACGAAGAGGGGGCGCAGATGGTTTTCACAAACACTCCAATAGCCCTGCGAATGGGAGCTTTACAAGAACTTGCCGACAAAACAGGGTCGCATGTTATTCCCGCAAATGCTACAAGCATGGACGATTTAAATAGCTTAATAGATCAGTCGATGGAGATTTTTGGAGGAGGAATTGATTTTATATTGCACTCCATAGGAATGTCTCCTAACGTTCGTAAAAGAAGATCGTATGATGATTTGAACTACGAATATTATCATCAAACGCTTGATATATCGGCGATGTCGTTTCATAAAGTGTTACAGGTCTGCCGACAAAAAGATGCGCTCAATGAGTGGGCATCCGTTGTTGCATTATCCTATGTTGCTGCCCAGCGCACCTTGTTCGAATACAACGACATGGCCGATGCAAAGGCAATGTTAGAAAGTATAGCACGCAGTTTTGGCTATATTTATGGCAGGGACAAGAGAGTTAGAATTAACACCATATCGCAATCCCCAACAATGACTACTGCCGGAAGTGGCGTGAAAGGAATTGACAGCCTAATGGACTTTACCGAACGAATGTCGCCTCTTGGCAATGCAACTGCCGATGAGTGTGCCGATTATTGTATTACCCTTTTTAGCGATTTAACCAAAAAAGTGACCATGCAGAATTTATTTCACGACGGTGGATTCTCAAGCATGGGTATGAGCCAACGTGCTATGATGCAATACCATAAGAGTTTTGAAGAGTGTGACGAGCAAAATGATAAACAAGAATAATAATTTAGCGATCTAGGGATTATAAAACATAATTTTTGCATGATATACGGTTTATATTGTTGAATGTTTATAACTTTACAATCCCAAAGTTTATCGTTGAAACAAGTTTAAATAACAATTGAAGTATGATTAAGTATGATTGGAGCGATAAGGTAATATTAGTTGTTGAAGATGAACATATTAATTTTCGATATATTCAAGAAATTCTTAAGCGTACTAATGCAGAGGTTGTTCGTGCTGAAAATGGTCAAGAGGCCATAGATATAGCACGATCAATGTCTTTGGACTTAATCTTAATGGATATAAAATTGCCAATAATGGACGGCTACGAAGCAACTCGGAAAATCCGGGAGTTTAATGCCAATGTGCCAATTATTGCCCAAACAGCCTATGTAATGTCTGGCGAAGAGGAGAAGACAAAAGATGCCGGATGCAACGCTTATTTAACCAAACCGTTGCGATTAAATGTTGTTTTAGAAACAATTGAGAGCTTTTTCTTGAAATAAGCATTTCATTTACTATAAAAATAGTTTTATTGTCTCCTTATTTGCAAGTGCAAATACAAGTAAATTGTTGTTTCCCTCAATTTCAATTTTTCGACAAATGTTTGACCGATGATTTTCAATAGTTTTGTAACTATTGCATAGCTCGTCGGCTATTTCCACCGTTGTCTTACGTTGCATTATATGGAATAGGACTTCCCTCTCTTTTTTTGAAAGCGTTGCAATCTTTTTTTCAATCTCCTTTATTTTAGCAATGTTTTCTTGCTGCTGCACTACAAAATGGTTGCATTTAGGACTTATGTATTGCTGTCCTTTAGCAATTCGATTTAATGCGGTTTCGATCTCTTCCATCGCATTTTCTTTGAATAAGAAACCAGCAACATCCAATTGTAGTGCTTGGTAAAAGTCGTGTAAGCTTGCATGACTTGTGATAAACATTATGTTGGTATGGGGACTGTTTGCTTTAATCCATCGTGCTGTTTCAACGCCATTTAATATTGGCATTTCAATATCTAAAATGGCTAAATCGT
Source organism: Salinivirgaceae bacterium (assembly GCA_028709085.1). Lineage (GTDB taxonomy): Bacteria > Bacteroidota > Bacteroidia > Bacteroidales > Salinivirgaceae > JAAYQU01. The sequence continues at coordinate 14,360 of JAQVXQ010000005.1, forward strand.
AAATATTTTCAGTAAACAATTCAATGCACTCTTTGCCATTATTGACCGACGAAATAATTTCATACTTAGGATGATTGCTCACAAATGAACTTAATCCCAAACGTATTAGTGCATGATCGTCAGCAAGAATGACTTTTTTTTCATTGACAACATTTTGTGATTTTTCTATTGGTACAAAAGTAGCGAAAAAGTAGAGCCTTTTCCAGGTTGGCTTACAATATTTAGTTTCCCATTTAGCTTTTGGGCAAATTCATTGCATAGAATCAGCCCAATTCCAGAACCTCTTTCTCCTCGTGTTCCTTTCGCCGGAGTAATTTCAGTAAATCTTGATAGATTCTTGAGTTGTTCTGGATTTAATCCAATTCCGGTGTCTTTTACCGAAATGAATAATATGTTGTTTTCAGCTGTAGTGGAAATTGTTATTCTCCCATTGTCTGGAGTAAACTTAATGGCATTGGTTATAAAATTACGCACAATAAATTGTAACATATTTGAATCAACGGTCCATTGTAAATTCGGAATGATCGACTTGTTTAATGTTATGTTTTTAATTGATGATTGCTCGCCAAAAAGTGCTATTGTGTTTTCTATAATTTCGCTTACATTACTCGTATTTAGATTAATATGCATGTTTCCGCGATGATTTAGAGCCCACGAAAGTAAATTATTTAGCAGCTCCAAAACGGATCCCAACTCATTTTCAACTCGATTAATCGCAATTTCCATATTTTCAGGAGTGAATTTGGTTTTCGACATCCTGTATAGTCCTAGAATGCTTTTTAATGCTACGAGTGGGGATTTTAAATCATGGGCCACGATTGACAACAATTTGTCTTGTGCATTTATCTCTTTCATGAGCTTCTCTTCGGATTCAATTAGCTGTTTGTTAATCATATGCAACTCGCTATTCATAGTGTTTAGCTCTTCGTTTTTTTCTTGAATCTCGAAGTTTTTTATGGAAAGTTGTTGGTTTTTTTTAATTCCCGAGATAAATAACCATAAGGTTATTATAAGGAGGAGCGAAATGAGGAAAATTCCAATTAAAAGTATCCGATTATTTTCATTCTCTTTATTGTACAAAGTGGTTTGTATTTCACTGTCTTTGTATAGAAGTTCTATTCGCTGCTCTTTTTCAACATTGTTTTGTCTTTTTTCTAATGTGCTGATCAAGTTTTTAGTGGCGGTTAAGGATACCGACTTTTGTAGAGTTATATATTTATTTAGATAGATATTTGACTCTTCATGTTTGTTTAAAATTGCCAGTATCTTAGAAAGTTCGAATGCTGCAGTGGCTTTCAATTCAATATCTTCATCTTTTGGATTTTCTGAAATCTTTTTGAGAAGCGTTATGGCTCTTTGCTTATTTCCTGTTATGTTTTCAATTTGCGCAATTTTTAATTTGCATTGTGTAATTGTGGTTTTGCTGTTATTTTTCAACTCCAGCTGTTTTTGGTAATATGATTTTGATTTTTGCCAATTCTTAATGTTAAACTCTGTGTCCCCAATAAGCATATTAATATCGCTGTAAATCACGGGTCTGTTTTCTGTTTGATTGACTTTTTGGAACGCCTCCAATGCTTTTTTATAATCGGAATTGGCATATAATGATTTTCCAAGTGACCATTGTATATACGTTTCTATACTGTCTAAATGCACCCCTTCGTTTAATATTTCATTTAGAAGTTCAATGGTTTTGCTATGGTTATTGAGTTTTTGAAAGTATTCAGCAAGTTTAATTTTTGCATCTCTAATAGATTGAAAATCATTTAGTTCGGTGTAAATCGCAACTTCCCTTTTAGCATATTTTATGGATTTAATAGAGTCTTCTTTTTTTTAATAGTGAGCACTTAAATAGCGGCTAAGTAGTGCAAGTTCTTTTAGTTTCTCAGGTCTCTCTTGGTTGCTAAAGGTTTTTAAATAGGAGTCAAATGATTGAAAATCAGTACTTTTTTGTTGAAATAGATAGCCAATTAGATTTAGAATTTTGATTTTTGTGGTTTCCCCGTCTGACTTTTCAAAATAGGGCAACGATTCTAATAGTTTTTTCAACGCTCTATTGTTATTTCCTTGTATTCGTTCAATTTCAGCTTCGAGATAGATAAGCGAAATACGCAATTCTGCATCATCATTTACCAATTGTTTTTTTATCGACTCCAGAAAGATTGAATATGCTTTTGGGTTTACAACATTTAGAATTCCATCGGCAATGCTATCAATAAACTGCGGTAGATCGTTTTTCGGAACGGCCTCCATTTGCGTGACAAGAGAAACGTCCTTTGGTTTATTGTGATTAGAACAGCTCGAATTTATACCTATAATTATTGCTATTATGAAAAAGAAATACTTGTACATGGTTGGGGTTTTCGTTGTTTGTCTGTGGGCTAAAGTTAATAAAAATGAGGGGAAGCCACTATTTTTTATATGCTAAGATACTGTATCATTGCCATACTCGAATTTACATCAATTTTAATACAAAATTTTGATTTATTTATTCTATTAACATACAATCAACATCTTAGCTATGAGAAGATTATTACTAGTTTCTATTTTAAGTTTTTTGAGTTTAACTTTTCAAGCTCAAAGCTTTGTTCAAATTGGTTCAGGAACAGTTTCAACATCTTATCCGGTATATTCCGTATGGAATTACGGTTGGTATTCTGCGGTTTATAATCAAGCCGGAGTTGGAGGTGAAAAACAGATCACTTCTATTGCATTTGAGAGCCTTAATGGACCTAAGAGTCTTGCAAATCAGAAAATTTACCTAAAGCACTCTGGAAATACTGTTTTTGGCGATGGCAACTATGAAAATCCAACGAGTAATGGATATACACTCGTATATGATGGCCCAGTAACCTACAATGGTTGGACTGAAATTGAATTTACAACTCCATTTGCCTATAATGGAACAGATCATTTAATAGTGCATTACGAAAGCAATCACGGAAGTTCAACGTATGCCAATTTTAACTCAACAACAAGCGCAGTGAATAACAATAAAGGTGCAGGCAGTGATCAGGCATTCCCAACTTCCGCGGGATATTTGAATCCGTATCCAAGTTCAGTGCCAAATATACGTTTGTTTTATGCAGCAGCTGCCGACGAGCCCTGTACGCCAACCATTAACGAGCCTAATGGTGGCGATATTCAAGTTAGTATAACACCAGAATTAAGTTTCAACTTAAGTTGTAATACAACATCGTATGACGTGAAGTTTGGAGCTTCGAGTGGGGAAATGAGTGTTGTTGCGTCTGATGTTTCTGTTTCTGCTGAAGGAGCATATACATGGACTCCGGCGGAAATGTTAGTTCCCTCAACGGCCTATAATTGGCAAGTAATTGCAAAAAATGGAGAATTAACCGCTGAAAGTCCGGTTTTAGAGTTTACTACTGAAAGTGTTATTCATAGTTTCCCTTATTTCAATGGTTTTGAAGATAACGAAGTATGGACTCCGGGATGGTATGGCGATTTATCGCTTACGGATTGGCACTATCAAACATCTCCAATAAATTGGCAATTAGCGAGTTCTTTAAATACGCATACGGGGCAAAGTGCGGCGAAAATTGATATGAATCAAACAGTAGTTGGGCTTTAGTTACTCCTAGAATTATATTGGGAGAAAATAAAATAGTGAGTTTTTGGTGGAAAAATAATGCAACAATCGTGGATGATGGGAAAATAGCGGGATATGATTCTACGTTTTTTCAGATCTCTCAGAATGGTGGAAATACATGGACAACTCTGGATATTTTTGCTCCACAAACACCTACTGGTTGGACATTGGTGTATTACGATTTAGCTGAATATGCCGGAAATAACGTTTGTTTACAATGGGTCTATCAAGTTAATTCCATTGGCGGAGATAAAGCGTTTATGTTCGACGATTTAAACATCTCTGTAAACAGCAACACTCCCGAGATTATGCTTGCTGATGTGTCCTTTGATTTTGGTGCTCTTTGTCAAAATGGAATCACGTCTCATAAAGTTGTAATAACGAACCAAGGATCGGGAATATTAAATATTACAGGAGTTAATGCAAGCAGTCCGTTCTCCTCGAGTTATTCCGGAACAATTGCGCCCGGGAACAATGATACTGCAATTGTTGTGTTTAATGGCACGGGTATAAATGCGGGTTCTGTTAATGGGTCAGTTATATTTACGATCCAAGGCGATTTTTCTGGCAACAATACTATGGATTTGAGCGGTATGGTGGTCGAGCCATTGCAAAGTGTTTTTGAAACATTTGAATCGACATCGACTAATTCAATTCCCCAGGGATGGAGTAAGTTTAGAAGCAATAATCCAGCAGAGTTATACAACGACGTTTTGGTGAAAGAGGTTACTTCATTTGAGTATGTTTCGGCAACACATTCATTGAAATACACAAACGCTAATGATTCCGTTTCTGTTTTAGCGGCGATACTTCCAGGGGTTACTAATTTTGATACCCATGTGTTGAAATTCTATGCGGCTAAAAATTCCATGGAAACGGCGCAGGTGGGATTAGTCATAGGTGTTACATCCGATCCACACAATAGCGATTCCATTGAAGTGATTCAAACAATATTGTTAACGGATGCCATGACCGAATATACGGTTTCCATTCCTGCTAGCAATAATAAACCGTATATCACGATCGCTCACAACAACGCTCGCGTTTGGAAATCAATCTATTTAGATGAGCTTTCGTGGCAAAATCCAACCACTGTGTCTATTCCAAACCCTGCCACAATTGTCTATCCATTAAACGCATCAACAAATGTCGATATTATGACCGGCATAAATCTCCAGTGGACTAACGGCGGAGGCGCTCCAACAGGATATCGAATTAGTGTTGGCACTGATAATCCGCCCACAAATATTGTTGAAGATTTGGATTTGTCAGCAGTAACAGAATATCTTGTAGCAAAAGATCTAATGGCGTTTAGTTCAACTATTAATTGGCAGATAGTGCCTTATAATGCTCAAGGCAATGCGGTAGATTGTCCCATATGGAGTTTTTCAACCATGGGGAATCCTCTAAATACCACCTTCCCTTGGTCGGAGAGTTTCGAGATGTTAACAAGCACTTCAGAATACGACGTGCCTTTAGGATGGTCAATTGAAAATAATGGGGATAAATTTGTATCATGGGATTTGATTGTGAACTCAACTAATGCTCCCGACAATGCTTATGATGGAAATCAAGCAATGCATATTGCATTTTCATTTTTGAATCAAGTTGACGATTGGATGTTCACTCCTCCAATGCAACTAGAAGCAGGTTACACATACAAATTGTCCTTTTGGACAAAGGTTAAACTCTTTAATGGCGAATCCTACGAAGCGTTAGAGGTGAAATGGGGAACCAATAATAGCTCAGAAGCAATGTATGAAGATGCGTTATTTTATAACGATAACTTGACTTCGGAAACATGGACTCTTGTTGAACAAGCGGTTATTCCAACCGAAGATGGAATCTATTATTTTGGATTTCATGGTTTTAGCCAACCACTTCAGTTTCTTTTGTTTATTGATTTAGTTGCAATTCACCGAGTTGAACTCGTTGGGACGTATTCTACAACTTTTACGATCACCAATGGAAGTACCCCTATTGTAGGAGCATCTTTATCCATAAATAATATTGTTTTTGAGTCGGACAGTCAAGGAAAAATTGTTTGTGAACTGCAAAATGGAGACTATAACTATACCATATCGGCAGCAAATTATGACGATGTGTCTGGAAATGTTATAGTTAATGGGGACGATGTGGAAGTTAATATTTCATTAATTGCAGGAATTGAAAGTATGATTGCTGGCACGTTTCAACTATATCCCAATCCAGTTTTAGACTTATTAACCATTGAAGCACTATTCCTAATTGATGAGATTCAAATTTATGATATTGCCGGTAAAATGGTCTATTCCGAATTTACACATGAAAGTAGTGTTGCTATTCATGTAACTGATTTATCAAAAGGGGTTTACCTCGTTAAAATTTTATCTAAAGATCAAACTCTAAGTAATCTCTTTATAAAACACTAGGACTTTTTAGTTTTTGATATTTTGAAGTCTTGTTAATGGTGATGTAGAGATTTTTTTACATCACCATTTTACGTAATTAAGTGTATTTGTTGCTTCGAGTTGAGCAATTAGGTTGAAAGCCGGAAATGTGCTGCATAACATATTTCGTATTTAAGTCATTTCATTTGCGAATCAAAAACGCTATTGCTAAGTTTGCATAAAACATAAAAACGGTATAAATTTTAATCTCAACATAAACTCTAAAAACAAACAAGCTATGGCTAAAATGTCCGCACAAGATTACATGGATCGCGAATCCAAATATGGAGCTCATAATTATCATCCACTTCCTGTTGTTCTTCAACGTGGTGAAGGTATTTATGTTTGGGATACCGATGGAAAAAAGTACTTTGATTTTTTAGCGGCATACTCAGCTGTTAACCAAGGGCACTGTCATCCTAAAATTGTAAATGCAATGATTGATCAAGCGAAAAAGCTGACACTTACATCACGTGCATTTTATAACGACGTATTGGGCGAATTCGAAGAGTTTGTAACCAAATATTTTGGATACGACAAAGTTCTTCCAATGAATACCGGAGCAGAAGCCGACGAAACGGCAATAAAATTAACGCGTAAGTGGGCATATTTAGTAAAAGGGGTGCCTGAGAACCAAGCAAAAATCATTTGCTGTGCACAGAATTTCCACGGACGCACAATTACTATTGTTTCAATGTCGACAGATCCTGATGCACGAAAAGATTTTGGCCCTTTTACACCCGGATTTGTTACCATTCCTTACAACGATTTATCTGCACTTGAAAAAGAATTACAAGATCCCAATGTTGCTGGATTCCTACTTGAGCCTATCCAAGGTGAAGCAGGTGTTTTTGTGCCAGACGAAGGATACTTGAAAAAAGCATACGACTTGTGTAAAAAACACAACGTACTATTTATTGCCGACGAAGTGCAAACAGGAATTGCTCGAACAGGTAAAATGTTGGCATGTGATCACGAAGGTGTTCGTCCTGATGTTTTGATTCTTGGAAAAGCAATTTCAGGTGGTGTATTCCCTGTTTCTTGCGTTCTATGCGACGATGAAATTATGATGACTATAAAGCCAGGAGAGCACGGTTCAACATTTGGTGGAAACCCAATAGCAGGAAAGGTTGCTATGGCTGCACTAAATGTTATCAAAGACGAAAAGTTGATGGAGAATTCAGAGAAAATGGGTAAGATTTTCCGCGCCGAAATGCGAGCCATCAAAACGGATTTGATCCAATTAGTACGTGGTAAAGGATTGTTAAATGCTGTTGTTATTAATAACCAACCAGGAAAAACTGCATGGGATGTATGTATTGAAATGGCAAACCAAGGGGTTCTTGCTAAGCCAACTCACGGTAACATTATCCGTTTTGCTCCTCCTTTAGTTATTAATGAAAAACAAATGATGGAAGCAATTGAGAAAATAAAAGTGGCTTTCAAGAAATTTGAATAGCACATTTTATAATATAAAAAAAAGGTTGTTTCGTGCGAAACAACCTTTTTTCGTATGTCCATGCGAAGGCATGCATGAATCAACTACCTGGTGTATGTCAACGTAAAGCGGCACCTTCCCTTTTTAGAAAAATAACATTGCAATATGTGCTTAAAAGAGTTAATCAATTAAAAATGGTAAATTTGCACTTCTGTTACTGCATTTTAATAGGTATTGAGAGTGCCATTTGTGTGGTATCCACCTGAATAATAGAGTGTTAATTGTTGAGCTAAATTAATATTGCAGAGTGAGTAGGTTATTATATTGCAAAAAATACACATAAATGCAGAGTTTGAACTTGCCTCCAATTCATCCGCGGATTAAGAAAGAGGGCACACGAACCTATATTTTTGATCCTGTTCGAAAAACGTGGCTAGTGTTGACCCCCGAAGAATGGGTTCGACAGCATATTGTTAACTATTTGGTTGTTGAGAAAGATTTTCCAGCTTCTCTGATTCAAATTGAAAAAGGGCATAAATATTCTGGAGGGATTCGCCGAACCGATGCGGTGGCTTATGGTAAAAATGGAACTCCATTGATGGTTATTGAATGCAAGGCCGTCACAGTACAAATTACTCAACAAACTATTGAGCAAATTGCTCACTATAATATTGTAATTAAAGCACCATTGCTTTTAGTTACTAATGGTTTGATCCATTTAGGGTATCACGTTGATTTTAAAAAAGGAGAGATAAATGCGCTCGACTCAATACCAAATTATTCCGAGATGGGGATTTATATGGAATAGGATATTTAACTCTATTTTATTAGATCGGCTCGACTTGCATCTAGTTTTACAAATACAAATAGTAGAATTGTAAATGCCCACAAAGATGATCCTCCATAACTGAAAAATGGGAGCGGAATCCCAATAACCGGAGTTATTCCTATGGTCATTCCAATGTTAATGGCCACGTGAAAAAAGAGAATGCTAACTACTCCGTATCCATAAATTCTACTGAATTTACTTCGTTGCCGTTCGGCTAAATAGATAAGGCGCAACATTAATGTTAAAAACAGCAGTACTACAACGGTTGACCCTACAAATCCCCATTCTTCGCCAATAGTGCAAAAAATAAAGTCGGTACTCTGTTCAGGTACAAAGTCATATTTTGTTTGAGTCCCCTGTAAAAATCCTTTTCCCCACATACCACCCGAGCCAATTGCAATTTTTGATTGGTTTACATTGTAACCAGCGCCCAATGGGTCGAAATTGATCCCTAAAACATGGTCAATGCGATTGCGTTGGTGATCCTGAAGGATATTGTCGTAAATGTAATCGACTGAAAACGAGAACCCTATCAGCATAAAGGCGATTCCCCATACACCAACAATATAGGCGGTTTTTCGCAAAAAAGAATAATATAATACAATTGGAATTGAGAGTATTGGATACCCAATTAAAATCCAATGCGGGGCATATTCTAAATTTGCAAAATGATTTGTTAATAAAGCTGCTGGAATAAGAATCGCTGTTGCACCTCCATAGATAAGAATCTCTATTTTATTTGGATGTCTTAGGAGTATATATATGTAGCATGTTACCATCACGATTACTATAACTATCCAAAATGGGTTTGTGAGTGCTACTATGAATAAGAAAACTGAGAAAAACGCAATTACAATTATCCAACCGGGTAAACCTTCCCTGTGTAACATGAAAACTAATGCAGTAAATACGAGCATCGTTCCGGTATCGTTTTGCAAAAGAATTAATCCGGCAGGTAGGGCTATAAATGCACCAACTACTAATAAAGAGCGAAAATTCATTAGCCTTCTGTTCGAATCACTTAAGAAATTTGCGATGGCCAAAATAGTTGAGATTTTGGCAAATTCCGCCGGTTGGATTCTCAGCCCACCAATTTCAAACCATGATTTTGAGGCATTTATCTCTACCCCAAACAGCAGTACGGCAATCAGCATTAGTATGGTTGTAATGTATATTGGATAGGCAAAAAAAACGTAAATTTTACCGTCAATCAGAAGAATCGCTATTATCAAAACAATAGCAGCAATAATCCACAACATTTGTCGACCATATTTTTGTGAAATGTCAAAAATGCTTTGATATTCCTCATTATATACAGCCGCATATATGTTGAACCATCCCATAACAACTAGAATCGTGTATAAAAGTACCGTAATCCAGTCAATGGAATTCCATAATTTAGTGGGTTGTCGCTTGAACATTTATTAAATCTGCATTTAGTATTCGGTTTTCGAGCCATGTTCTGGATTTGTCAACCGAACCGTTAATATATTTTTCTATTATTAAACTAGCAATTGGTGCTGACCACGTGGACCCATATCCGGCATTTTCAACATAAATGGCCACGGCAATTTTAGGATTCTCTCTTGGTGCAAAAGCAATGAAAATAGAGTGGGGTTTTCCATGTGGGTTTTCGGCGGTTCCTGTTTTTCCACATACTTCTATATCGTTAATTCGTGCAATTCGCGCTGTAGTACCACTCTCTCCATTTACGGCCATAAACATTCCTTCTATTACGGGATCAAAATGTATCGGTTCTATTTTTGTGAAACGCTGTGTTCGATATTTAATATCAATTTTCTCTTGATTTTCGATCCCTTTAACAAAATGAGGAATTATGTAATATCCTTTGTTAGCAATAGCACACGTCATATTTGCCATTTGTAGCGGTGTTGTAAGGATTTCTCCTTGTCCAATTGCATTGGAAACGATGTTTAGTGAAACCCATCGTTTGTTCCCTATTTTGCGATCGTAATACGATGTGTCTGGAACTAAACCGGGCAATTCGAATGGAAAATCGAGTCCAAGCTTTTTCCCCAAACCAAACGAGTTCGTTAGATTGTGCCACAGCATATAATTATTTCTAAAATAGGCCAAGCCGTCTTTATCCAGAATGTTTCGATAAACGTGACAATAATACGCATTGCAGGAATTTGAAATGGACTCAATTAATTTTAGTGGCGATTTGTGATAGTGGCAGCCGAGAAAGAATCGACCAACTTGGTATCCACTATAACAGGGATATGCCGTATTTATGTTAACTACTCCTAATTGCAATCCAATTAGCGCATTGATAATTTTAAAGGTTGATCCCGGAGGATATTGAGCTTGTAGGGCTCTGTTAAATAAGGGTTTTAAGGTGTCTCTGTTTAAAAGTCCATAATTCGATCCTCGTTCTCTTCCACTCAATAAGTTTGGGTCGAAGCCGGGAGCCGAAACCATACTTAATATCTCGCCACTCGAAGGTTCGATGGCTATAATTGCACCGATTTTATTTTGCATTAATTGTTCGCCATAGGCTTGTAATTCAGCATCTATTGTTATTTGTATGTCTTGGCCTGGCGAGGCGTGCTTATCCTCTTTCCCGTCGTTGAATCGCCCCTTAATGCGATTGTGAACATCAACCATATATACCTCAAGTCCTTTTTCTCCTCTCAACGTCGATTCATAGGCTTTCTCCAATCCGTTTACACCGATATAGTCGCCACTTTTGTAATATTCTTCTTCTTTTGTTTGTCGTTCGGTAACTTCGCCAACATAGCCCAATAGGTGCGCTGAATTTTGTTGCGGGTATTTTCTAACCGTTCGAGTTTGGGCGTAAAATCCAGGAAATTTAAAACTTTTCTCTACAAATTTTGCGTAATCGATGTTTGATACTTGCTTTAAAAATATTGATGGTTTGAATCGACTATATCGTTTTGCCGAACCTATTAAGTTCTTTGCTTTAACCGGCGTAATTCGTAAAATAGAACAGAGGTCTGCCGTGTCAAAGGCTGACACTTGTCTTGGCACAATCATGATATCGTAAACCGGCTCATTATAAACCATAAGTTTATTATTCCGATCGTATATTAAACCGCGCGCAGGATATTGTGTTACAAATCTTAATACGTTACTACTTGCAGAGTCCTGATATTGATTATCAATGGTTTGTAAGACCATTAGACGAATTATGTATATCAACAGCAGGAGTGTTATAAATCCGCCAAAAATCCAGGGTGTGTATGTGTTGTTTTCTTTCAAGAGTAATTCCCAAGCTAAAATTTATTTTTATGACTATTTCCTATTCTCAGATATTGAGTTAATAAGATTAGTGACAATGTAAATATAGTGCTTAATACGGTTCTGATTAGTGTGTGGCCAATATTTGTGAAATTAAAGGATTCAACTTGAAAAAGGAAAAGATGGTGGGCAGATGTTAATATCAATGCATATTTGAAAAACCAAGACAATCCAAGACTTTTGATGTTGGGTTCGTCGTCGGTTTCGTATCCATCTCTGGGAGCGGAATATTTTAATAAGAATGGTCGTATAAAACCTATAAATATCATGGCAGATGTATGCATTCCTGGAGTTTCGACAATTATATCGATTGTAATTCCAACACCAAATGATATGATTTGTGTTAACCATGCTGGCGTTTCTAAGGGAAGTAACAATATGATTAATATGTATAGATATGGATTAATATATCCTCCGAGACCAATATTATTTAAAATCAGAACCTGAAAAATAATCAAAAAGAGTGCTCGTACTATATTTCCTAATAATTCTTTAATCATGTCTAGATAGGGTTTTTAAGCTATCAATTTCTTCTTTGAAAATGTTCTGAACAACGTAGGCATGAGTTATGATTCCAAAGTCTTGAAGAAGTCGAACTTTTATTCGGAAAAAATTCATGTCGTCGCTTCGGTTGATATCTTCCGTAACACCTATGATAATACCTTCAGGGAAAATGGTTGAATATCCGCTGGATACAACCGTGTCGCCATTATTAATGGTTATATGAGTTGGTATGTCGCTTAACCAACAATGATTGTTGCTAACTCCATCCCATTGAAGAGTTCCAAAATGACCCGATTTTTTAAGTTTGGCGCTCACATTAATGGAAACATTTAATAGACTCATAACCGAGCTGTAATTGTCTGAAGCATGACGTACTATGCCAATTATACCGCGATCGGTAATCAGTCCTGTTTCTGATTTTATCCCGTGTTTTAATCCTTTATCAATTATTAAAATGTTGTTTTGCTTGTTTGTACTGTTAAAAACTATTTTGCAATCTACATATTCCCAGTTTTTTATAAATATGGAATCGTAAATTTCCTTAAATGAAATTCGATTCGATTTGTAGGATTGGGCTAAGGTGTTTTTTATTTGAGCATTTTCTGCAGCAAGCTGTTTGTTTGATTCTGCTAAAATCATATAATCTTTGACTTTCTGAATTGTAGAAAATACATTGCCCGTAATGGCTGTACTGGCGTTGATGTAGCTCGATCGATGGTATCTGTTATATTGAAATAGCAGTCCAAATGCAATCGCTTCTAAAGCCAAAAACATAAAGAATAAATGATATCGAACTAGTAAACGAATCAGGTTTTTCATGCCCCTGATGTGGGTTTTAGTTGGTTTAATAAAAAAGTATAGTTCGGCGTGCTCTTGCACACTTTACTATACTTTATAATATGTTCTATCGAATTAGGAATTGAAATTTATCGACATTCTGAAGGGCTATTCCTGTTCCCCGTGCTACGGCATGTAAGGGATCTTCGGCGATATGAAACGGAATTTTAGTTTTTTCTGTTAATCGTTGATCGAGTCCTCTTAGAAGGGCTCCGCCTCCAGCCAGATATATTCCTCTATTGAAAATATCAGCGTAAAGTTCCGGTGGGGTATGTTCCAGAGTGGATAAAATGGCGGTTTCGACTTTGGAAATACTCCGATCAAGACAATGTGCAATTTCTTGATATGATACTGGAATTTCCATTGGAAGAGCGGTCATTTGGTGTGGCCCTCGGACGATAAAATCGGGGGGAGCATTTTCCAAATCAGGCAGCGCACTTCCCACTTGAATTTTAATGTTTTCGGCGGTTCTTTCTCCAATTTTTATATTGTGTTGATGACGCATATACTCTCTGATATCAGCAGTAAAGTCGTCACCGGCAATCCGAATTGATCGATTGCAAACAATACCTCCCAACGAAGTAACTGCAATTTCGGTTGTTCCACCCCCTATGTCAACGATCATGTTTCCTTCTGGTGCTTCTACGTCGATTCCGATACCTAACATTGCAGCCATTGGTTCATATATCATAAATACTTCACGACCTCCCGCATGTTCAGCACTGTCTCTAACTGCACGCATCTCAACCTCGGTGCTTCCCGATGGAATACAGACTACGATGCGTAATGCAGGGGAAAATAATTTTGTTCGTTTGTCAATCATTTTTATCATGCCTCGAATCATTTGTTCTGCGGCATGGAAGTCGGCAATTACGCCATCACGAAGAGGACGAACTGTACGAATGTCGTCGTGCGTTTTCCCCTCCATTTGTCGGGCTCTTTCGCCGATAGCAATAAGTTTGCCTGAGCTTTTTTCGATAGCTACAATTGAAGGTTCATCCACAACAACTTTACTATTATGGATAATAATAGTGTTTGCTGTTCCTAAATCGATTGCTATTTCTTGAGTTAAAAAAGAAAATAATCCCATAGTTGGTGTATATATTAATGCTTAAAATGTCTCATTCCCGTCATAATCATACTTATATTGTTATTGTTGCAAAAATCAATGGAGTCCTTATCTTTTATACTGCCTCCAGGTTGAATTACTGCAGTAATTCCCGCTTCCGATGCAATTTCTACAGAGTCTGCGAAAGGGAAAAATGCGTCCGACGCCATTACACTTCCATGAGTGTCAAATCCAAAAGCGTGGGTTTTGGCAATTGCTTGTCGAAGAGCATCTACTCTCGAAGTTTGTCCTGTTCCACTTCCAATAAGCTGTTTGTTCTTTGCTAATACAATGGTATTCGATTTTGTATGTTTTGCCAAAATATTTGCGAAATATAAGTCGTCCAACTCTTTGTTCGTTGGTTTTGAGTTTGTTGCAACTTCCCATTGACTTGTGTTGTTGGTTGTAAGGTCTTTTTCTTGAACCAAAGCACCGTTAAGTACACTTCTATATTGCCATGCGCTTACGTTGGTCTCTTTTTGACGCATTAGAATTCGCTTCGATTTTTTTTGCAATAATTCAAGAGCTTCTTTTTCGAATCCCGGAGCAATTAAGACTTCGTAAAAAAGTTTGTCGATCTCTTTTGCGGTTTCAAAATCTATAGTTCTGTTTGTTATTACAATTCCTCCAAACGCAGAAACTGGATCGCCTGCCAAAGCATCCTTCCAAGCTTCTACAAGGGAACTTCGAATAGCTACTCCGCAAGCATTGTTGTGCTTAAGAATGGCAACGGCGGTTTCCTGAAATTCATTGATTAGGTTTAAGGCTGCGTCAACATCCAAGAGATTATTGTAGGATAACTCTTTACCTCCGTAAATTTCGAAAATGTCATTTATATCGCCATAAAAGAACCCTTTTTGATGTGGGTTTTCTCCATATCGGAGCTCTTTTTTATTGTCAATACTTAGGGTTAATGTTTCTGCGAGATTGCCACCAAAATATTGCCATATCTGAGTATCGTAGTGTGAACTCGTCATAAATGCCTCTTTAGCAAAACGTTGTCGAGTGGCAATTGTGTTTTCTTTCCTTTCAATTATGGTTTCAACAGTTTTGTATTGCGATTTATGGCTAACCACTAGAACCGATTTGTAGTTTTTTGCTGCTGCACGGATTAATGATATTCCGCCGATGTCAATTTTTTCTATAATCTCAGCGTCTTTTGCGCCACTTTTTACGGTTTCCTCAAATGGATATAGATCAACTATCACTAAGTCAATGGAGTCGATTTTATAAGTTGCCATTTCCTGTCTGTCCTCAGCTTCCTCTGTTCTGCCCAAGATACCTCCAAATACTGCCGGATGGAGCGTTTTAACCCTTCCTCCCAAGATGGACGGATATCCAGTTAGAGTTTCAACAGGAGTTACTTCATATCCCAATTCTTTGATGAATTTTTCAGTACCGCCCGTGCTGATAAATTGGCAACCGGATTCATTTAGTTTTTTCAGTACTGACTCTAAACCATCTTTATTGAAAACCGAAATAAGTGCTCTTCGGAATTGTTTGTTTTGCATCGCGTTGTGATTTGAAGCTCTAAAAATAATGTTTTATTTAGCAGTCACAAAATTAACAGAAAACATTTTTCATCGCAACTATTAATGGTCTTTTCATTGATTAATCTGTATAATGTACAATATGTTGATGATTAAGCATAAAGACATTGTTTGTTTGTGTGTTTTTAAGATTTTGGCAATTTAGAGGGGAAATATATTTTAATATTACCACTATTTGATTTTAAATCGCCACTTTTTTGTCTTAAATATCAATTTGAAAAATAATTTTCACGATTAAATATTGGACTCTTGGAGGAGTAAAATTGTTGATTTGATTTGCTAAAATAGTTAAAATTCAGAATGTTATTCGATTATAATCTGTAAATTATATGATTTTAAATGAGCTAGTTTTCCATTTTAATCAAACATTTTATAATATATAAACGTTTATAAAATAAACAGTAACATTTGCGAAATTGTTAATTGTTTCGTAGTTTTGTGGAGCTAATAATTTTGATAATGGCTAAAACTAAGGAAACATTGTTGTCTGAGGTTCAATCGAAAGTAAATCGGTTGTCTGTGTTGTATGATAATTGTAGGGAAGCAAACACCATGTTATCCGCAGAAATTCAGGAGATTAAATCTCGTTTTGATGAAAAAGAGTTGCTTTATCGTGAGTTGGAACAGAAGTATGTGAATCTTAAAGCTGCAAAATCATTGAGCGAAACTCCAGAGAATTCTGGTGAGGCTAAACAAAAAATTAGCAAAATTGTGCGGGAGATAGATCAATGTATAGCTCTTTTAAGTCAGTAGTTAGGAATAATGGAAAACGATTTTACAATAAGAGTAAACATAGCTGAGCGGTATTATCCAATTAAAATTGGACGTTCCGATGAGGAACGAATACGAATGGCTGCAAAACGAATCAATGATGCTGTTTTGCAATATAAAAAGGTGTATGTCGATAAAGATATACAGGATTTTTTGGCCATGGCTGCTTTGCAATTCGTTTCAAAATTAGGACAACTAGAGGAAAATAAAACAGACAATGACCTTGTCGACATTCTTGAAAAACTGAATTATGAACTCGACATAGCAATCGGGAAAGATTAATACGACGTTCTTTTACATATAATATTGCCCGCATCGGTATTTTGGGGTTTAGAAAAATCAACACTATTAAAAATTGGTGACAAGCTAAACTTGGCAATGACAGGCCTCAACTCTGTTTCAGAGTTCTTTTCGTAAGACGTTGGAAGTCAGACCCTTTGTTGCATCACCATTCATGTCAATAACGGTTTTTCCTTATAAACAACCAAAAGAATTGATGCGGGTTTTTTGTTTTCTGACCATTTTGTCAGCTTGATGAATGCATTTTTAAAAATTATATAATAAACCGAGGAATTAATTTAAATTAGATTTTATGGAATCATACTTAATAACTACTGTATTGCTGTTCGTTGCATTTAGCATTGGAGCAGGGCTGTCCTATATACTGTGGCAAAAAGCCCAGAAAAAGAAGACCGAAAGGATCATCGCTGATGCGCACGCAGAGGCTGAGGTTATCAAAAAAGAGAAGATTTTACAGGCAAAGGAGAAATTCCTTCACCTAAAATCGGAGCACGAGAAGTACATTGCGGATAAAAACTCAAAAATTGGTTCAATTGAAGCAAAAGTGAAACAACGCGAAGCTACAATCAACCAAAGAGTAGAAGAGGTTAGTCGAAAAACCAAAGAAGTGGATGTAATTCGGGAAAATCTTTCTCAGCAGCTAGAAATGGTAGATAAGCGTTCCGAAGAATTGGAGCGTATGCAAAAGCAGGCAATCGAACAGCTCGAATCCATTAGTGGTCTCTCTGTGGATGAGGCACGGAATCAATTGGTGGAATCGTTGAAAGCGGAAGCCAGGACCGAAGCAATGTCCTACATTAATGATGTAATGGACGAGGCGAAACTAACTGCAAATAAGGAGGCAAAACGAGTTGTAATTCAGACAGTGCAACGCGTGGCTACCGAACATGCCATCGAAAATTCGGTTACCGTTTTTCACATCGAGAACGACGAAATTAAAGGACGCATTATTGGTCGTGAAGGTCGAAATATTAGAGCATTAGAGGCAGCTACTGGGGTTGAGATTATTGTTGATGATACTCCGGAGGCAATTATCCTCTCTGCATTTGATCCCGTTCGTCGTGAGACGGCTCGATTGGCACTTCATCAATTAGTAACCGATGGACGTATTCATCCCGCTCGTATCGAGGAGGTTGTAGCTAAGGTTCAAAAGCAAATTGAAGAGGAAATTATTGAAACTGGGAAGCGAACAGCCATTGATTTAGGAATTCATGGTCTGCACCCGGAATTGATCCGATTGGTTGGAAAAATGAAATACCGAAGCTCTTATGGGCAAAATTTGTTGCAACACAGCCGTGAAGTGGCAAACCTTTGTTCAATTATGGCTTCAGAATTAGGTCTAAATGCTAAGTTAGCGAAAAGGGCAGGTCTGCTCCACGATATTGGAAAAGTGCCCGACGATGAGCCAGAATTGCCACACGCAATTTTAGGAATGAAATTGGCGGAAAAATATAAAGAGAAACCAGAAGTTGTAAATGCAATTGGATCGCATCACGAAGAGGTGGAAATGACCACGTTGTTAGCCCCAATTGTACAGGTTTGTGACGCAATTTCAGGCGCGCGCCCAGGTGCACGACGCGAAGTTGTAGAGTCCTATATAAAGAGACTTAAAGAACTTGAAGATCTAGCTTTGGGATACAATGGAGTACTTAAAACCTATGCAATTCAAGCAGGTAGAGAACTACGAGTAATTGTAGGATCCGAGAAGATTTCCGACAAAGAGGCAGAAACGCTTTCGTTTGATATTGCACGTAAAATTCAAGATGGCATGACTTATCCAGGGCAAATAAAGGTTACGGTAATACGTGAAACACGCTCTGTAAATTTCGCAAAATAACATTTCTTAGAACATAAGTTATCTCATACCATCATCGCCCTCATTATTTTACTACACAAAGTGAATTTTGAGGGCGATTTTCATAATATTTTTACCTACTTTCGTAAATTATAATTCGAGTTTAGAATGGGAAACAGACTTACAAATAAAACAATTTTAATAACAGGAGGCGCCGGCTTTATAGGTTCAAATTTAGCAGAGAAATTGTTGGAAATGAACAATAAAATTGTTGTTTTGGATAATTTCTTGACAGGTAAGAGGGTTAATATACAGCACCTTATGATGAACCCCGATTTCCGATTAATTGAAGGCGATATTCGTGATTATGCTACGTGTGAAAAGGCCGTAGAAGGGGTCGATCTTATCTTCCATGAGGCGGCGTTAGGATCTGTACCTCGTTCAATTGAAAATCCAGTTTTAACAACACATATTAACATTTTGGGCACGGTGAATATATTTGAATCAGCAAGAAAAGCTCAAATTAAACGCATTGTTTTTGCTGCCAGTTCATCAACCTATGGCGATAGCACTCAATTACCAAAGGAGGAAGATGTGATTGGGAAACCGCTATCTCCCTACGCAATAACAAAGTATGTTAATGAGTTGTATGCCGAAAATTACGCTCGTTTATATGGAATGGAGACTATTGGATTGCGATATTTTAATGTCTTTGGTCGAAAACAAGACCCCCATGGGGCATATGCCGCTGTGATTCCTAAATTCATGAGCTTAATAACCAAAAATGAACCGCCTGTAATTAATGGCGATGGCGAATATAGCCGCGATTTTACCTATATCGATAATGTAATTCAAGCAAATATTCTTGCGGCAACTACGGAGAACAAAGATGCCATAAATAAAATTTATAACGTTGCGGTTGGAGAGCGAACAACAATAACAGAATTGTTTGAAATTTTAAGAGACGAGTTGTCACAATATGCTCCAAATTGCAAAAATGTAGTTGCCAAATACGGGCCCGCTCGGGGTGGCGATATTCCGCACTCTTTAGCATCAATAGAACGGGCTAAAGCATTACTTGGGTATAAACCAACGCATAATATGCGCCAAGGATTGCATGAAACCGTAAAATGGTTTGTGAAAAATAGTTGAATATGGATGTAATGCAAAATATTCAGATGGTTGATTTGCAAAGTCAATACCTTCGTTTGAAGAATGAAATTGATAGTGCAATCACAACGGTTTTATCCTCAGCCAAATATATCAATGGTCCGGAGGTGAACCAATTTGCCACAAATTTGGCTCAATACTTAAAAGTAGCCCACGTAATTCCAGTTGCCAATGGAACCGATGCCTTGCAAATTGCGTTAATGGCATTGGGAATCGGCCCAGGAGATGAAGTTATAACCCCTGATTTTACATTTATTGCCACGGTTGAGGCAGTCGCCTTATTGGGTGCAACTCCAATTATG
This sequence comes from Salinivirgaceae bacterium, assembly GCA_028709085.1. Classification (GTDB taxonomy): domain Bacteria; phylum Bacteroidota; class Bacteroidia; order Bacteroidales; family Salinivirgaceae; genus JAAYQU01. The sequence goes on from JAQVXQ010000005.1 coordinate 34,285, forward strand.
ATTGATGTTAAAAAGGATGACTTTACACTCAACGAAACACAGTTAGAGGCACTAATTGCATCGCGAACCAAAGCAATTATTCCGGTTCATTTGTTTGGACAGTGTGCAAACATGGATGCAATATCTTTAATAGCACAAAAGCATAATATCGCAATTGTTGAAGACTCAGCCCAGGCGTTAGGTTCGGAGTTTTGTGGCAATAAACAGAGCAAGGCAGGCACTGTTGGCGATATCGGATGCACTTCGTTTTTCCCATCAAAGAACCTCGGTTGTTTTGGCGACGGAGGTGCGTTGTTTACAAACAATGATTTGCTGGCCGAAAAAATGCGTTCCATCGCAAATCATGGGTCAAAAATTAAATATTACCACGACACAATTGGAGTTAATAGCCGATTGGATACGGTGCAAGCCGCTGTCCTTGATGTGAAACTGAAATATTTGGATGATTTTAATGCTCGGCGACAAAAAGCGGCAACCTATTATGATAATGCATTTATGAACATCGAAAATATCGTTGTTCCTTTTAGAAATAGAAACTCATCGCATATATTTCATCAATATACCATTCGTGTTTTAAAAGGGAATAATCTCGAACTCCAGAAATTCCTCGAGAAAAAGGGAATTCCATCCATGATTTATTACCCCGTTCCAATTCATCGACAAAAAGCATTTGGAGACCATATAGTGGATAGTCGGAATTTTCCAATAAGCAATGCACTATCTCATGAGGTGATTTCGTTACCAATGCATACTGAGTTATCGGAACAGCAACAAGAATATATTGTTCGGAATGTTATTTCATATTTTAGGCAATGAACAAAAATATACAAATACACGAATCAGCCTATGTTGACGAACCTTGTGAAATAGGGGATGGAACAAAAATTTGGCATTTTTCGCATATAATGCAAAATAGTACCATTGGAAAAAATTGCAATATTGGGCAGAATGTTGTAGTTTCACCTAATGTGAAATTAGGAGACAATGTAAAGGTGCAGAATAATGTGTCGATATACACCGGCGTGGTTTGTGAAGATGATGTGTTTTTAGGCCCAAGCATGGTTTTTACGAATGTTATTAATCCTCGAAGCGCCGTAGTTCGACGTGATGAGTATAAAACTACGCTTGTGAAAAAAGGGAGTACGATAGGAGCAAACGCAACTATTGTATGTGGTATAACGCTCGGAGCCTACTCCTTTGTTGGAGCCGGATCGGTTGTAACTAAAAGCATTCCCGATTATGCACTCGTAATTGGAAATCCCGCTCAGCAAACGGGATGGATGAGCGAAAATGGGAATAAGCTGAATTTTAATAATGTAGGCGAGGCTGTTTGCCCCGAATCGAAAGAACATTATAGGCTAGAAAATAATAGAGTATCTAAAATTAGTTGATCTATGTTGCGAACTTACTTTTTTATACCAGCATCGAAGTCAAGATTTATTGACAAAATGAACTCCATTGATGCCGATGAATTTGTGTTTGATTTTGAAGATGCAATTGCCGAATCTGAAGTTGAATCAGCATTTGAAAATATTAAAAAGTTGGAAGATGCGTCCAAACATTGGGTGCGTCCACGCCTTTTTAATAAAAATGGACAAATTAATAATAAGCAGTTGGAGGTTTTGTTTGATTTAGGATTTACGCGATTTGTTTTGCCTAAAATATCTACAGAACAAGAACTCCACGACATCTACAATATTTTTGTTTACTATGAGGTTAAAGATCCTCAATGGATTTTGTTGTTAGAAAGTCCGCTAGCCTTGTGTAATATTCCATCACTTTTTACAGGTCAGGAATATCCAATTAAGGGAATTTCCCTTGGAGCGCAAGATTATGCCGCCGAAGTGGGGATGTGTTTTAGCAATGAACGAATATTATGGGCTAGAAATTTAGTGCTCAATGCGGCCCATGCATACGGCTTTGAACCTATTGATATTGCAAGTATGACTATTCAAGATATCCAGGGTTTTGAAAATGAGACCATTGAAGGTTTTAAAATGGGCTATACGGCCAAAATTGTTTTGCATCCCTCTCAATTGAAAGTAATTAAGAATTTGAAATATTTCTCCGATATAGAAATTGATCACGCATTGCGCATTGCTGAGCAAATCGATTTTTCGAAGTTAAATGAATTTTCCGTCATTACCGTTGACGGTCAGTTATATGAAAAACCTCATTTATCGAGGATTCGCCGAATTATTGAATATGTGGAAAATAGAAATATTAGTTTAGAACAAAATCCTTTTTAATGAATACTGAAATTAAACGTTTTGGATTGATAGGTGTAGCTGGGTTTATTGCCCCTCGACACTTAAAAGCTATTAAAGAAACCGGCAATATAGTTGTTGCAGCCCTCGATCCTTTTGATAGTGTTGGTCTGATGGATTCGTTTTTCCCAGATTGTGATTTTTTTGTTGAATTTGAACGATTCGATCGACATGTTGATAAATTAAGGCGTAATGGAACGGCTTTAGATTATGTCTCTATTTGTTCGCCCAATTATTTGCACGATTCACATATTCGGTTCGCTTTACGACAAGGAGCCGCAGCCATATGTGAAAAACCTTTGGTGCTCAATCCTTGGAATGTGGATGCATTGGTTGATTTGCAGAAAGAGTATAATCAACGGATTTACACCGTTCTCCAGTTGCGTCTGCATCCAACAATTATTGCTTTGAAAGAGCAATTCGAAAAGGAACCAAATAAGATTTATGATATCGATTTAACATATATCACAAGTAGGGGCCGTTGGTACGACTACTCGTGGAAAGGAGATATTGCCAAATCAGGAGGCGTAGCAACCAATATTGGAGTTCACTTTTTTGATATGCTGACATGGATATTTGGGAGCGTTCAGAAAAGCGACGTTTTTTTACGAGAAACCAACAAAGCCTCTGGTTTTTTGCAACTTAAAAATGCGAATGTTCGTTGGTATTTAAGCATCGATTACAATGATTTGCCTGCCGAGGTAATCAAAAAGGGACAACGTACCTACCGATCCATCAATGTGTTAGGTGAGGAGGTTGAATTTAGTGATGGCTTTACCGATTTACATACACAAACCTATCAGAACATTCTCGACGGACACGGTTTTGGCCCCGAGGAGTCCAAAGCATCTATTGAGATAGTGCATAATATTCGAAATCAACAACTATCCACAGTTGGCGAAATACATCCATTTGTTAAACGTTAAAAAGAAAATAGAATGTCTTTATATAAAGAAATTTCAGAAGGTAAAGCTTACATAAGTGTTATTGGTTTAGGGTATGTTGGTTTGCCGATAGCCTTAGAATTTGCAAAAAAAACACATGTTGTAGGGTTTGATATTAAAGAAGAACGGGTTGCAATGATGCGAAATCATATCGACCCAAGTAACGAACTTGTTGCGGCGGATTTTGACAATACAGATATTGAATTTACAACCGATCCGGAAATCCTTAAAAAGGCAAGACTACATATTGTTGCTGTTCCTACGCCAATTGACGATCATCGTTTGCCTGATTTAAAACCTTTACTGTCAGCAACTCGCAATGTTGGCGGAGTGCTCAAGAAAGGCGATTATGTTGTATATGAATCAACCGTCTATCCGGGTTGTACCGAAGAGGATTGCGTACCTATTTTGGAAGAGTTGAGCGGATTGAAATTGGGTGTTGATTTTAAAGTTGGTTTTTCACCCGAAAGAATTAATCCGGGGGATAAAGAACACACCACAACCTCAATTCTGAAAATAGTTTCGGGTAGCGATGCCGAGGCGTTAGAGGAGATTGCCCGTGTTTATGAATTAATTGTTACAGCAGGAGTTCATCGTGCATCGTCCATAAAAGTTGCCGAGGCAGCGAAAATCATTGAAAATACGCAGCGCGATGTTAATATTGCATTGATGAACGAACTTTCAATGATCTTTAACAGGATGAAAATCAACACCTTTGAAGTTCTTGAAGCAGCCGGTACAAAATGGAATTTCTTGAAATTTAGTCCCGGATTGGTTGGAGGTCACTGTATTGGTGTTGATCCCTACTATTTGTTATATAAAGCAAAACAGCTCGGCTATCATCCGCAAATGATTGATAGCGGACGTTCCATTAACGATGGAATGGCGCAATGGATTGCCAGTGAAATAGTAAAACGGATTGTGGGCACAGGGAAGAATCTGCGTGAATCCCGTGTTTTAATGCTAGGAATGACATTTAAAGAGGATGTTAGCGATATTCGAAACTCAAAAGTGGTGGATTTAATTCGTGAGTTTGAAAGTTTTATGGTGAAAGTTGATACCGTGGATCCACACGCCGATGCCACCGAAGTTTTTAACGAGTATGGATTGAAGCTAACCGAAGCGCCTTCTGGACAATACGATGTTATTGTTGCTGCTGTACAGCACGATAAGTTTAAGAATATGAAAGAGAAGGACTTTAAAAAATGGGCCGGTAGAGATGCGATTTTTGTCGATATTAAAGGTGTATTTAAACATGAGATAAAGGACTTAACCTATTGGAGTTTATAACTTTATAGTTGTTCTGAAAATATATTGATGAGTGATTACGCACATGGTAAACACTCATCACTTTTTTGTTTTAATGTATGGAAAATGAGATGATACTTTGGCTCGATTCAGCTACCTCTACCAATGATATATTGCGGAGCTACGTGAATAAACCAAACGGATTTTGTGTTGCAGCAAAGCAACAGAGCTTAGGAAGAGGGCAAAGGGGAAATGTTTGGCAATCGGAGAAAGAAGCCAATATTTTGTCCAGTTTTCTATTTTCAATATCGGCTCAGGTGTCAAATAGTTTTGTAATATCGATGTTGACCTCCTTGGCAATCGTTCAATTTCTTGAGAAACTTCAATGCAAGGCATACATAAAATGGCCCAATGATATTATCGTTGGTAATCAGAAAATAGCGGGAATGTTAATAGAAAATGATTTGCTTGGCGAAATCATAGAATACTCTATTATTGGAATCGGGCTGAATGTAAATCAAAAAAAGTTCGAAAATTTGCCAAAGGCAACAAGTTTACATCGATTAACAGGAAAACGATACGATATTCCCAATCTTATCTCCATGTTGCGAGTAGAATTGCTTGCCGAGTTTGATGCAAATCAATCATTCGAAATTGTTAAAAAAAGATATTTAGAAAAACTATACCAGAGGGAAAAAGCAAAATATTTTAATAAGAATGACCAATTTGTAGCCAAAGTGATGAACGTAGAACCCGATGGTGCTCTTGTGTTAATGACAACAGATGCAGTTGTGAAAAAATTCTACTTTAAGGAGATAGAGATGGACTACTAAGTTGTGTGACAATTATTGACTTTGTAATGCGTTTGAAACGGGTTGTTTTAAAACAATTTCGCTAAAGAAGAAGTTTTTTATTGTAAAACACCTTATAACCTTCATTTAGATACGGTATTTTTATACTTTTGTAAATTCAAATTAAAAAGTAAGATACATTGGACAGAGAACAGGATTATAATTTTGAGCCAGCAGTTAAAATGCTTTGGAAACATTGGAAACCAATTGCAATCGTAACGTTTGTGGGGTCGGTGATTTCGTTGGTTGTATGCCTGCTTATAGCCCCGATTTACAAATCCACCGTTACTGTCTTTCCTGCGAATTTGGGTGCTGTGTCACAACTTTTAATCGACGAACGTGGAGGCGGGAAAGATTATATGGCATTTGGCGAAGAGAGCGAACTTGAGCAGATGCAACAAATTTTACTTTCCGATGAGGTTCGAACTCGGATAATAGACGAATTTAATTTGCTTGATCATTATAAGATTGATCCAAATTCAAAATATCCAAATACCCAACTACGATCGAAGTATGATAAAAACGTTCATATAGGGAAAACGCGTTTCCAATCGGTTAATATCGAAGTGTCTGATACAGATCCAATTATGGCTGCCAATATTGCCAATCGCATTTCGGACCTTGTTGATACTGTATATAAGAAAATACAAACTGCCCGTACACACGAAGGGTTAGTTATTGTAGAACGCGAGTATAATTTAGTGAGAGAATATGTGCGGAAAATTGAAGATTCTTTGGAGACAATCCGCGCCAAAGGAATAAATAATTACAAAGCAGAAGCAGAGGTTTACAATGCTGCTTATGCTGAGGCTCTTGCCGGCGGCAACAAGTCAGGAACAAAGGCTTTACAGGAGAAAATTGAAATATTGTCAAAGTATGGAGGAGCATCATTGTCATTGCAAGGTGAACTCGAATTAGAGCAGAAGAGAGTCTCAATATTAAAGGATAAGCTGTTGGCCGCTCAAGTGAATGCCCAGCAAGTCATTCCCCGAAAATATGTGGTGAATAAAGCGTTTCCATCGGAACGGAAATCGTATCCAGTTACATGGATTGTGGTGCTTCTGACTGGATTTTGTTTAGCGATTACAAGTAGTTTTCTGGTTTTGGTACTATATTCAGGTAAAAGAGAAAAATAAAACGGTATAACGATTCATTAAATTATCATTTATGGAAGGTGTATTTAGCAACAAAAACATTCTTACTATTTTTACAAAATGGTGGAAACAATTAGTGTTCATAACGGTAGCTGGAGTTATAGTTACTTTTGGAGCAACATATTTAATTAGTCCTAAGTATAAATCAACAGCCGTTGTTTATCCGGGCAACTTGGGGGTTTTCTCTGAAGAGAGTTACACAGAACAAATGGTTCAATTACTGCATTCAAGAGACATTGCCGATAGTGTGATTGCTAAATTTCACATGGCGGAACATTGGGGAATTAGTAAAGATGATAAGCATTATAAATCAAAGCTTTATGATTATTATTACGACTTGGTTTCAATTCGCAAAACACCCTATGAATCCGTTGAAATTACCGTTTTAGATACAGATCCTCAGTTGGCATGCGATGCTGTTAATGCAATAATTGTATTTTATAATGAAAAGGTTAAAAGATTGCATAGTGGTAAACTTCAAGAATTGATTGATGTAAACGTAAAACAGGTCGATTATTGGGAACGTGAAATAACCAAATCGCGTGAAATAGTAGAGCAAATTTTGTTGAAAGCAGGAATTACTGATTTCACCAAAACATTGGATCTATTCTCAAGTGGCGAATTTGAGTTCTTTGACAACAGGAAATATGCGGAAATATCGCAGTTTAAGGTTAAAAAAACGGAACGTAAAATTATAACCTATAAAACTAAAAATTTGACGGCCGACTTAGATAAGGTGAAAAACATTGGACCAATGTTTTATGACCATTTTCGTATTTATACGGAACAACTTTCAATTTTAGCCAACTTTAGGATGGAAAAAGAACAGCAAGAAATTGAAAATACGAAAGAGGTTACCTATTATTCAATCGTTACATCGCCGTATGCAACGGACAAGAAATACTCGCCAATGCGAATTCCAATTGCCTTAATGGGAGGGTTGGCGCTTTTGCTTCTTAGTTTTATAGTTATGGCAATTGTTGAACGGGATAGTTTAACGTAAGGTAGTTGTAGTGTTGAAAAAAAACAATATCATAGTATTTACGGTTGCAATTCTTTTTATTGCTCTTGCCGTTTTTTATATCTCCATTGAGAAATATTATTTTGCAGCCTTACCATTTGGAATAGCAATGCTTTTAATGGCACTCTATTCCTTTGATAAAATGTTTTATCTGATTGCTTTATTAGCTCCAGTATCGTTGCAATTACGGTTCTTTATGACGGTTGAAAATGATTTGAGTCTCCCCATTGAACCGTTTTTATTTGGGATACTATTAATTGTATTGTTTAAATTCATTTTTGAAAACAAGAGTTTTAATCGCAAATTGTTAACGCACCCAATTTCAATTGCTATTTATGTAAATTTTATTTGGATTGTAATTACATCCATAACTAGCACAATGCCACTCGTATCGTTGAAATTTGCTTTATCTAGGATGTGGTTTATTACCGCTTTTTATATCATGACATTACATTTGTTCATGAATCTCAAAAACATGTACCGATATTTTTGGATGTATATCGGATCATTTGTAATTGTAATTGTTTATACTCTTATTCGACAAAGTACATACGGCTTTTTTAACAAACAGGCAGCCAATTTTGTTGTTGCCCCGTTCTTACCAGATCATACATCCTATGGAGCTATTTTAGCCTTGTTGATTCCCTTTATCTTTTATTTTGTTTTTTCTAAACAATTTAGCGGAATTAAAAGAAGCATGAGTTTTTTAGTGGGAGTACTCTATATCGTAGCCCTTATTTTCTCATATACTCGCGCTGCATGGATTGGGATATTATTGAGCGTAGGGTTGTTGGTTTTATTATTGCTGAAAATCAAAGGAAGAACTTTGGTGGTGTTGAGTGGCGTGTTGTTGGCAGTTTTGTTAACCTTTTCTTCTCAGATAATCATGCATTTAGAGAGAAACCAACAAGACTCCTCCGATAATTTAATGGAACAAGTTAGCTCGGTTACCAACATCAAAACTGATGCATCTAATTTGGAGCGAATAAATCGCTGGAATTGTGCAATACGTATGTTTCAGGAGAAACCCATTGTCGGTTTTGGTCCGGGAACCTATATGTTTCAATATGCCCCATTTCAATTTTCCACCGAGCAGACAATTATTAGTACAAATTTTGGCGAAGTGGGAAATGCTCACAGTGAATTCCTTGGTCCATTGGCCGAATCTGGAGTGCTAGGCGCGTTAACTTATATTATAATTTTAGTCCTAACTGGTATTAGTACTTTTCGGGTTTTTCAGTCCGATAATTCTAAGGAGATACGATGGCTTGCGATGTCGTTATTTTTAGGTCTAGTGTCGTATTATGTTCATGGATTTTTAAATAATTTTCTCGACATCGATAAATTCTCCTTGCTTTTTTGGGGTTATACAGCCGCTATAGTTGTTATTGATGTGGTGTATCGTTCTGATAAATCAAAGAGCATTTCTTCGACATAGAACTTAGTTTATGGAGTTATTCCGAAATAAGTATTTTCTAGTTGCCATATTTGCCACTACTCTTCTATGTATTGGTTCTATTGTTTATAGCCAATATGTATTGGCCATAATTCCAGCTTTTGCCCTGCTTATCTATTTTTTAATTCATAACTCCTACCTCTATTCAATTGTAACCCTTGTATTTGTTTCTGTTAGCATTCCCATTTCCTATTTCTATGCCGATTTAGGGGCGGATGTTTATATGCCATCCGAGCCCATGTTGTTTTTGTGCATGATTTTAATCGTTTTTAATATTATTTATACCCGGAGGGTTGACTTGGAGTTTTTGAAACATCCAGTTACGATTGCAATTAGCATTTATCTGTTTTGGATTTTCATTACCTCTATTACAAGTAGTATGCCTTTGGTTTCATTCAAATATCTTCTGGTTCGATTATGGTTTATAGCGTTTTTCTACTACTTTGCCTATGAATTGTTTAAGCGAAAAAGTAGCCGAATTCATTCATGGGTAATAATATATAGTTTCTTTATCTTGATTGTCATTGGTTATGCCTTAGGACGTCAATTTTATTATGGAATAGAGATTAAGAAAATTGCATATTGGGCAGCGTTTCCGTTTTTTAAAGATCACACCTCTTATGGCGCTTTACTGGCAATGTATATTCCTTTTTTGATTGGATACTCCTTCTCTTCGGTGATGGCGAAAAAATACAGACCTGTTTTTATGGCGGTTTTATTGGTTTATATTGTTGCCATTGTTTTCAGTTACACCCGTGCCGCTTGGATCAGCCTCTTTGGAGCATTTGTTTTGTATGCCCTTATACGGTTTAGGTTCAAGTTGAAAACCTTGATGTTAATGATTGTAGGGATTGTTATCGTGTCGGGCTTGTTATTTGCTTTGTTTTTTGATAAGTTGGAGCAAAACAAGCAGGAGTCGTCTCTCGATTTTGCCCAGCACTTTCAATCCATTGCAAACATTAGTAATGATGCTTCAAACATGGAACGCATTAATCGTTGGAAGTGTGCTTATCGGATGTTTCTTGAAAAACCAGTTTTTGGTTACGGTCCGGGAACATATATGTTTTCCTATGCTCCGTTTCAAATGCGTCGTGACAAAACAATTATTAGCACTAATGCGGGTGATTTAGGTAATGCCCACAGTGAATACTTAGGAACCTTGGCAGAATCGGGTATTGTGGGTATGTTGAGTTTTATATTTTTAATTTTTATAGTGTCCTATGTTGCTATTCGGGCATACAACCGATCGGTTTCTTCGTTGCACCGATTTTGGGTGATGGGTGCTTTTATTGGCTTAGCCACCTATTATTCACATAGTTTGGTGAATAATTTTCTGGATGTCGATAAAATTGCGCTCCCATTTTGGAGTTTTATAGCCATCATAGTCTATGTCGATAATCAGAGTAGGAGCGAAGTGGTTACGAAGGAAACTCCATTACCAATAGAGTAATATCATCGGCATAAGTTCCTGTTCCTTTAAAAGTTTCCAGCTCTTCGACTATTTTCTCGATCACCATTTCTAACGATTGTTTTTGCATTAATTCATGCTCCATCATTCCTGTACCAAACTCATCCAGATTTTCGTTTTCAAGTTCAACCGTTCCATCGGTAAAAAGAATTAAGCGCGACCCAGGAGTGGTGAATTCCGTTCCAATTGTTAACGTTGGTATATCATCAAGCATCCCAATTCCAATACAACCTCTTTCTAGCATTTTAATACTTTTTGTGCTTTCTTGATAAAAAACCGGTGGGTTGTGTCCGGCATTGACATAGGTGAGCTTTTTCTCAATGGAATTATACTCGCCAATAAATAGGGTGATGAATTTTTCCCCATTGGCATTTTTCATCACTCTTTGGTTGAGCTCATGAATGATCTCTTCTAATCCCCTGTTTGCAGTGAAAAGTGCACGTAAATTTGCTTGAAAATTAGACATTAATAATGCTGCGGAGATTCCCTTCCCGGATACATCAGCGATGCAGAATCCGTAACGATGCTTGTCCAGTTGTATTACATCGTAGTAATCTCCTCCTACCTCGAAGTGAGGCAAGTAGTAGGCCGCTGCCCCAACATCCTGATTGTTGGGCAAAGCCGAGTGGCTTGGAATGAGCATCGATTGCATTCTACTTGCTAAATCGAGCTCTTTTTTAATTACCTCTTGCTTTAAGTTTTGGTTGTATAAATGTCTGTTTTCAATGGATACAACTAAAATGTTGGTGAGGGTTTGTATGAAATGTAAATGTTTAATCGTTGGACTCATTCCGGCTCTTTCCTCGTCTATATCTCCAATAAGAAGATAGGCAATGGGACGATCATGATGAAAAACAGGAATTAACACATCAAAGAATGTAAGATGATGGTTTAGTGCAATCGTTAAATTTGTTATCTGAGAATAATATATTAAGTCATTGGGGACTTTTATCTCGTCGGCAATTCTGTGTGGTACACCACTCATTAGCAGACGTTCCCATTTTTCATTGTAATTAAATAATAATACTTTACCAATATTGAGTTCTTCTTTTAAAATTCCGAGATATTTTTTCAGAATATCTTCTACCGGAAGGTTTTCATTGATGGCTAACGTAAGATTTAGTAAGAAATCCAACTTAAAGTTACAAAACTGAAGTCTTTTAAGGGATGCTTTTTTTCCTATATCAGAGCTACTTCTATCAACAGCCATAGTATTTCAAGTTAGATTTCTTAATGAGGGAATGGTAAAGTGAACCTTTATTTTATGCGTTCTGCGTAAACATATTCTCGGGTATCTACTTTAATTTTGTCGCCAATGTTTATAAAGAGCGGAACTTTTATGGTTGCTCCTGTTTCAACCGTAGCATCTTTTAATGCTGTTGATGAAGCAGTGTCTCCTTTTAATCCGGGTTCTGTATAGGTAATCTCTAAATCTACGTGTGCGGGTAACTCTGCTGTTAACGGTGTTTTGGTTTCAGCGTGGAACACGATTTCTATTTCCTGCCCCTCTTTCATTAAATCGACAGCGTTGATGAGCTTTTCCTCGATGTAAACCTGTTCATAGGTCTCTTTGTGCATGAAAACGTAGTTGAGACCTTCTTTGTAAAGGAATTGATATGGACGACGTTCAATCCGAACCAAGTCGATTTTCACTCCGGAGTTGAATGTATTTTCAACTATTCTTCCTGTTTCTAGATTTTTAAGTTTTGTACGAACAAATGCAGGACCTTTCCCTGGTTTTACATGTTGAAACTGAACAACTTGATATAATCCGTCTTTAAATTTAATGGTCGCACCATTTTTAATGTCTGTAGTATCTGCCATAATTATTTTTTTTACAAAAATAGGGTAAAAATATTAGTATTCGAAATTTAAAAGATGTTGTTTTGTTTGCTAAATCATAGGCTTAAAAGTATGGTTTAGATTGTTTTGCCTGAAATTCCTTTAAGTAGAGCGGTTCGTCGTATGCTAAATTTGCAAATTCTTTGATTTTAATTCTTTTTAACGCCGGGATTACCATAAATTTAGCAGTGAGTTGAATGTCAGTGTGAATCTTAGCATTGGGGTGTGTGATTTTGTTTTTGAGTTTAAAAGCACCATTGCCACAAAAATGGATGGTGTTTTCAGCAAGAAGGTCAGCGTATGAATCCTCGGTAATGATATGCGGTTCAATGTGGTTTTGTAATTCGTTTTTTGAGTTGTAAATTGCATGGTAAACCTCCATACGACGTGCATCAATCATTGGACAAATGGCATCATTTTCTTTAATTGCTACTTGTTCAATACAACTTTGGGCTATAATTTCAGTCGTAGGAATCAGTATTAGTGGCGCCATAGTGCCAAAACAGAATCCCTTGGCTGCCGACACCCCGATCCGAAGGCCAGTATAAGAACCCGGGCCGTTACTTACGGCTATGTAATTGATCTCTTTGGGTTTGAGATTATTCTCTTTCAGAATCGTTTCCATGAAAACAGTTAGCGTTTTTGAATGTGCGTTTTCTTGCTCTGTTTCTAATAGAGTGATTAATTTCTTATCGCCAAATAGAGCAACGGAACAAACGGTTGTGGCGGTTTCAATGCATAGGATATACTCCATGATATTTAATCCATTTTTGTTTACAATTCAATATCTTGTCCGCGATAGAAGTCGAGGACTTTTAGTTTTATTAGTAGGTCGTATTTGCTTTGTAATAGCTTGGATATTGCCGAGGTTAGTTTGTTTTTCTCAAGGTTATAATCAATTGCATTTATCGCTCCTGCATTAAAACGTTGCTCGGCAAATCGAAACGACTCTTCGTTTGCAGTTACCAGTTGTTGTCGCGATTTGTAGTTTTCTCTTGAGGCTAACACATCGTTGTGGACCGACTGTATTATTTTATAGATATCTTGTTTTGTTTTTAAAATATCGTTTTCGGATTGCAGTATTTCAATTTTTGCGTTTTGAACATTGGTTCTGTTCCTAAATTTGCTGAATATTGGAATCGAAAGAGTCATCCCCAAATCAAAATATTTGCGATCTTTTAGTTGCGTGGAAAATCCAGCATTCATTCTTAAAGAGGGGTAATAGCCCGATTTAGAGAGTTTTAAAACTTGATGCGATGTTTGTAATTGATTTTCCGTTAGTTTTAATTCAGGAAGGAAAGCAAGAGCTTCGCCATATAAAGCTTCAATTTCCTCAGGCAAAGTGGTGGTAATAATTGTTTCGTTGATGTTGGGTTTAACAATCTCAATGGTAGTCTCCGTGTAATTCATTAGCTGAATTAATCCTAATTCCGACATTCTTACCATATTTTTATAGGCAATAAGTTGGGACTCTTCTTCTGCTTTTTGACTTAGAAGCGATAAAAGATCTCCTTTTGTTATTGTTCCTGAATTGATTAATTTTTCGGCACGATCGATTTGTAAATTGGTGGTTTCAAGTTGTTTATTCACTATCTCAGATTGTTCTTTATTGAATAAAATTTGAAGATATGCATTTAAAACATCTAAAATTATTCGGTTCTGAATAATTTCCGATTGAAACGCTCCAGAATGAGTTTCTAGTAGTCTTTTGTTAATCGAATGATATTTATAAAAGCCATTAAAAAGATCCACATTTGCCATTGCCCCAATGTTAAAGTTTGTGGCTCTTTCGCTAATGAATTTGTTTGCTTGTAAGTCGAATGATTGGCCGAAGTTTATGCCAAGATTTGAAGATGCATTTACATCAGGAAGCCTGTCGTATTTTGCTTGTTGATAATTGTTTTCTAAAATAGATTGAATTAATGTTTGATTTTTGAGGGTTAAGTTGTTTTCAATGGCATAATCGATGCACTCCTTCAACGTCTGTTCCCTAGGTTCTGTTTGTGAATGCAACCAAGTTGTGGATGCAATTACAAAAGCAATTGTGAATAAATACTTCATGGGTTTTGGGTTTTATTGGTTTTTATTAGGTTCTGTATGCAAAACTAATTAAAATGGATTTGGTACACCCCTATTTCTAAAAAAATAATCGCAAATAGAGATAAACTTTTTCATATTGCAAGCATTAATATCTCCATATGTTTGCCCAATTATTTAAGTCAAAACCTTTGAAAGTCTGTTAATGGGAATAATTTATTTGCCATCTGCGGTCTGTGCATTTAGTTTTTTATTTCTGTTGCTGAGTTTGCGCCATTTTTAATTTTAAGGAATACTTTTTGTTGATTAGTTTGCGCTAAATTTGTTGATATTAAAGTTTTTAGATAATTTTCGAATAAAAAAACTCAAATTAACCCTTAATATTTTGTCATATCCTTAAATATTCTCAACTTTAGCACCGAATTTTTAATTCTAAATCATCAAAATTATGAAGAAATTGCTAATCTTTGGAGTGTTATCGATTTTCATGATAAACTCTAATTTTGCACAAACTCGAATTTCCGTTAAGCCGGGGGAGAGCGAATTGCGTATGGTTCAAAGTGATCGCGCTGGTTTCTCAGTTGTCAATAATGTTGCTTACATCGATGTTCAACTTGAGAAATTCACAAAAGGAGCCAATGTTGAATTGTTGGTCACAGGGTATGGTAACTCATTCAATATTGGAAATCCCGATTTGCCTGTTCTCAACCGTTTGATTGAAATACCATTAGACGCAGAAGTTGAAGTCAAAGTTATTGGCTATAGTGAAGTTGTGGTGAAGTTGTCTGATTATGACATTAATAAAGTAATCGCTCCTTCGCAGGAATCTGTGTCAAAAAGTGCCGATCCAGACAAAATCCCTTATGTGAAAAATGAGTTGGTTTATGAACAGGATGCATGGTTCTCAAATCCAATAGCACGTATTCACGAAAGTGGTACAATGCGTGGTGTGCGAATCGGACGTTTAGAGATAAACCCATTGGCATATAATCCTGTTACAGGCGAGTTGAAAATTTATAACGACCTGAAAATCGAAGTGTCATTTAAAAATGCAAACATTTCAAAAACGGATAATTATAAAAAGCGTTTTTATTCGCCAGCCTTTACTGGTTTGATGTCAGGTTTATTAAATTATAACTCAGTTACCAGAGATTTGAATATTAACGGTGCTCCTATGAAGTTCGTTATTATTTCTCATCGCATGTTCGAATCAACCCTCACTCCATTTATAGCATGGAAGAAAAAGCAAGGATTTGAAACCATTCTTCGCTTTACCGATGAGCCAGAAGTTGGAGGCACACCTACAGCCATTAAAGCATATTTGCAAGGGCTTTACGATGCTGGAACTGTTGAAAACCCAGCTCCTTCCTTTGTGATGCTTGTTGGCGATCATGAGCAAGTTCCTGCATTTTCAGGTTCTGCAACGAACGATAGCCATGTTTCGGATCTCTACTTTGGAACATACGATGGTCCTAGTGATCTACTACCAGATGTGAACTTAGGACGGATGTCAGCAAAATCAATCGATCATCTTGAACCGCTTATCCAAAAAACATTATTGTACGAGCAGTTTCAAATGGCCGATCCTTCGTATTTAGCCAACACTTTGCTAATTGCAGGTGTCGATGGAAGTTATGCTACATTATATGGTAATGGAGCTTTAAATTATTCTGCCGACACATATTTTAATGCCGCACACGGTATTAATCCAACAAATATCCCTTACCCTGCTTCTAATGGTAGCGGAGTTCCTGCTCAAATTATTGCAACCGTAAATACGGGTATTGCATGGGGAAACTATACAGCACACTGTAGTCCTGCAGGTTGGGCCGATCCCAGTTTTGTAACTTCATCAATTAGCTCACTTAACAATGAAGGAAGATATGGCTTGTTAATTGGAAACTGTTGTCAATCGAGTCAATTCAATAACGATGTATGCTTTGCCGAAGCTATTACACGTGCCGCAAATAAAGGTGCAATTGGATACATTGGTGGAACAAATAGTACATATTGGTCAGAAGACTATTGGTGGGCAACTGGATTTGGTACAGTAGTACAAAACCCGAATTATGCCAACTTTGGTCCAGGTGCATACGATGCATTATTTCATGAGCATTTAGCAAATGACGACGTTTATTCAACTACACAAAGTCAGATTGTTACAGCAGGAATGCTTGCTGTTGAAGCGAGCAACTCGCCTAGAAAACGATATTATTGGGAAATTTATCACCTTATGGGTGACCCAACCTTAACCCCTTATGTAGGTGCAGTGCCAGCAATGTTACCATCCTATTTGGAAACAATTCCAATGGGAATGAACTCAATTACAATTTCAAATGTTCCCGCGAAAGCTTATGTAGCACTAACCGATAATGGCGAAATTAAAGCAACTGGATTTGCTAGCGCCTCTGGTAGTATTGAATTAGTATTCGAAGGGTTTACCGTTCCAACAACTGCTGATATTGTAATAACCGCACCATTCAATGCTCCATTTATCGGAACATTAGATATTATTCCTTCAAATGCGCCATTTGTCGTCTATTTTGGATATACAATTAATGATGAACAAGGAAATAATAATGGTTTAATAGACTATGACGAAACAATTCAGTTAGGAATGGATCTAAGAAATGTTGGTACCGTTAATGCTACAAACGTAACCGTAGTACTTCGTACCGATAATCCATATATTACACTTATCGATTCAATTCAAACATTGGACGGTGTTAATGCTGAAACTACTGAAACTATAATTGATGCGTTTTCATTTTCTGTTTCCAAAGATGTTCCCGATCAAGAGTCTGTTAGTTTTACAGTAGTTGCTACCGATGAAACCAACGAACCATGGGTTACCTCATTTAAAGTTTTAGTTAATGCTCCAGCACTTGAGGCAGGTGTATTTGCCATCGAAGAAATTGCTGGAAACGGTAATGGTCGAATTGACGCAGATGAAACAATTCGTATTGCAATTCCAGTTGCTAATATTGGTAATGCAGCTGGTTTCCCAATGACTGCAATGTTAACATCTTCATTAGTAGATGTTACTGTTACTGACATTATTGTAACAAGTGAAGCCCTAGATCCGGAATCAACAACCGATTTTGTGTTTGTTATTACAACGGGAACCGATATTGCAGTTGGAACACCATTAACGTTAAATCTAATGGTTAATTCAGATATTTTCTCATTCGAAACAGCAATGATATATAGTGTTGGATTACAAGTTGAAGATTTTGAATCTGGTGATTTTGCCGGTTATGAGTGGGTACAAGGTGAGAAACCATGGGTAATTGAAAATACAGGAGCTTATGGAGGAACCTATTGTGCCAAGTCAGGAGCAATTACTCACTATCAGAATTCAGAGATAAGTATAACCATGAATGTTTCAAGTGCCGATGAAATTTCATTCTACCGTAAAGTTAGTAGTGAAAATACCTATGATAAGCTTCACTTCTCCATCAACGGTC
This sequence comes from Salinivirgaceae bacterium, assembly GCA_028709085.1. Lineage (GTDB taxonomy): Bacteria > Bacteroidota > Bacteroidia > Bacteroidales > Salinivirgaceae > JAAYQU01. The sequence goes on from JAQVXQ010000005.1 coordinate 52,040, forward strand.
AAATTGCGAACAATGGTACTTGGTCTGGAAACCAATCTTGGGAACTAGTAACATTCCCTGTTGCAGCTGGAGAAACAACTTTCTCATGGAAATATATAAAAGACGTATCAGTGTCAGGTGGCTCAGACTGTGCTTGGATCGACAACATTACCTTCCCAGGATCAGCAGTAATTATTAATAGCGCTCCAACTTTCACATCCGACGATGTTGATAGTGCACGTGTCAATCAACTATATACCGCTATTGTTTCAGCTACAGATCCTGACAACGATCCACTAACTTTTGTTGCCACTAAATTGCCCGATTGGATGACTTTAGAAGATAATGGCGACGGAACAGCATTGCTTTCAGGAACGCCACTTAAAAGCAACGCATTGCCTAAAGAGCAAGCGGTTATTACTGTTTCCGATGGAATGTTTCTTGCCACAAAAGTAATCAACATCAATGTAAATGGTTTTGTTGGAATTAATACAGCAATTCAAACGACTCAATTAAATGTCTATCCGAATCCAACCAATGGTGTTTCTACGTTAACATATAGTTTAATGCAAGGAAACCCTGTAATGATTGATATCTATAATTTAAATGGTCAGCGCGTTAAAGGTCTGCTAAATCAGCCAATGACAGCTGGAGAACATCAAATGTCAATTAACTTTGAAGGATTGGCCTCTGGGGTTTACGTTATTCGATTATTAACAGGCGAAACAGTTGACAATCTTTATATAGTAGTTAAATAAGGGGTGTCTAATAAAAAAAAAGGAGAGCTTAAGCTCTCCTTTTTTTATTAAACCAACATAATTTCTAGGAATAGTTTAAATACGAGTTTTTCTAATAAATATAAGGATGCTTTAGGTTAATAGTGTATTTAATTATTACATTTGGATGCCTTAACTCAAAATCCAAATAATGGAATTAGTGCCCCTGATAAATAATCTCTCCTTTTTAATTGTGATGACACTTGCTCATTATATTTTAATGCGCAGATTTAAAGTAGGCTCTCACTTTTATGAATTAATTTCTGGATCTATTTTTGGGTTTATTGTTGTTCTAGGAATGCTAAATCCAATTCCTGTGGCATCGGTGGTTTTTGATGGCAGGAGCATTGTTCTATTTACGGGCTCTTTCTTCATGGGGGTATATCCTGCATTTATTATGGGGATTATTTCAATTGTGGCTCGCATATTTATTGGTGGCCCTGGTGTTCTAATGGGGATACTTATAATTGTTGAGGTTTTAATTATGGGGCTAACTGCTCGGTTCTTTCTATTTAAAAGACATGAATCAATAAGAAAGAAGATCCTATTATTCTCATTTATTATAGTATCGCATCTCATTATATTAGTTATTTTGAAATATGTCACCGGAGGGGATAAACAAATATTACAGAACCAA
>JAQVXQ010000083.1 GCA_028709085.1 Salinivirgaceae bacterium
ACAATTATGTTTTTGTCGTGTATCGGTCATTTGAATAATTTTCCATCCACGCTTGGTTTTGTACAACTGATAAGCGTTTACACCACAATGGGAAATTTTATTGTTCACTAAATATTTATAATTACACCAAACGGAAGCCAATATGGAATTTGTTTCAACAATACACCCCTCTTGCTCTTCTTTCTGTAGCTTAATACGAGGTTTTATAATATCCTCAAATAACATTTCCAACGTTTCGGCCGCCATTATATTCTTCTTCCCATCGTTGAAAATAGTTAATAATCCAATGCTTGGATCCACAACCCGACGGATTGCTGTGGTATCGGAATTGTTAGTTCCTTCAACAAATTGATCAATAGACCAAAGGATTTGTTCCTTATCTATATCTGTTTGCGCAACAACGGTAAATGTACAACTTACTAAAAGCAACTTTAAAAAAAACGTTCTAATCATAATTCAAAAATTAAACTCGCACCGTACCTCCCGATTCACTAATTGAACTCGCCAAATTACCAATCGTTTTAGTAGTAAACAAGGTCTTTAGCTCATTGCGTATTGGAGCATACTCCAGATGTATTGGACAATGAGCATGATCCTGTGTTTCGTCACAGGTTGTAAGTCCAATTAAGCAGTTTTCGAAAAAATCGGGACCATCAATAATCGAGACAATATCCATGATCGATATCTCATTTGCAGGTTTTGCAAGCATGAATCCACCATTGGGTCCTTTACTGGAGACCAACAGTTTATGCCTTGTAATTTGCTGTAATATTTTGCTTAAAAATGGTTTTGGAATATCTAAATCAAATGAAATCTGTTTAATTCCAATCATCATATGGTTATGTTCATTTAGAGCCAAATAAATCATGGCTCTAAGTCCATATTTACAGGTATTTGAGATCATTGCTATTCAATTTGGTTTATTTTATCAATTCGTTGGTTGTGTCTTCCACCTTCAAAAATTCCGTTCAAAAAAGCATGTACAATGGCTTCGGACTGCATTAGTGAAACAAACCTACCCGGCAACACACATACATTCGCATTGTTGTGTAATCGGGATAAAACTGCCATATCCACATTGTGACATAAAGCAGCTCGTACATTCAAATGACGATTTAGGGCAATGCTTATTCCAATTCCGCTTCCACAAATAGCCACTCCTCTACCATTTTCACCTATTGTTTGAGCAAGTTTATGGGCATAATCGGGATAATCAACGGAATCTTCTGAATCGGGTCCCAAATCAATTACGTCATATCCCTCTTTTAACAAAAAAGACGCAATGTGCCGCTTAATTAAATAACCGCCATGATCCGAAGCTAAGTATATTTTATCTTTGTTCATAATAGTAGAGTTGTAGTTGGTTTACAATATGAAAATAAACAATTTAGCAAAAATACAAAATGAAAACCTATTTATGGCATTTTGACTCTATAATATTATGAGCGTAAATTATCCCTTCGAAAGAAACTTAACCAAGGTACGAATCTCCTTGATTATGATATTTGTATCCAGTTTTGAATCTTTTTTACTGCTGGAAGTTACAATTTTCTTAAATCCAAGTCGATTGGCTTCTTCAATACGTTGACCAATTTGTCGCATTGGTCTAATTTCTCCGGAGAGTCCAACTTCGCCTGCAAAACAGGTGTCGTGGTTTATTGATAAATCGAGATAACTACTTATAATAGCAGCAATTACGGCCATATCGCCGGCGGTATCGGTGATTCTTATTCCTCCGGTAATGTTTACAAATACATCGCGGGTACTTAGTTTTAAACCGGCACGTTTTTCCAAAACGGCAAGCAACATATTGAGTCGTTTTTGATCATAACCGGTGGACGACCGTTGTGGTGTTCCAAATGATGCTGCGCTTACTAGTGCCTGTACTTCAACAATTAAGGGACGAATTCCTTCGTTAATCAATGCCAAAGCCACGCCGGGAAGGGGTTCCGAATGTAAGTCTATTAGGATTTCCGATGGATTTGGAATCTCTTTTAAACCAGACTGTTGCATTTCAAATATTCCAATCTCAGCGGTGTTTCCAAATCGGTTTTTGGTGGTTCTAAGAATCCGTAAACCACTCGACTGGTCTCCTTCAAATTGTAAAACAGTGTCAACCAGATGTTCTAAAACTTTGGGTCCGGCAATATTTCCAACTTTTGTGATGTGCCCAACCAAAACAATTGGGAAATTGAGATATTTAGCAATATTTATAAGCTGATATGCCGATTCGCGAATCTGACTAATTGTTCCGGGAATTGATTCCAGATTTCTACTTTGGGTTGATTGAATAGAATCAACAATAACAATATCTGGCTTTATATCTCGAAAAAGCTGAACCAGATCTTCAACTATTAATTGTGTGGTTATTAAGCAATTGCCATGCACCTCACCCAGTCGGTCGGCTCTATCTTTAATTTGTGCTTCACTCTCCTCGCCCGCAACATAGAGTGATTTCCACTGCTTGTTTTTGAGGACTAATTGTAATAAAAGGGTCGATTTTCCAATTCCGGGTTCTCCACCGATTAATATTACAGAACCGGGCATCAATCCGCCACCCAAAACACGGTCAAATTCGCTTATGGCGGTGGTTTGGCGAATATGTTTTTCCTGCTTAACACTGATTAAAGAGATGGGTTCTTTGATGGGGTTTGGACTGTTTGCGCTTCTAGTTCCTGATCTCTGTTCTACAATTTGTTCTTCAATTGTATTCCAAGATCCACATTGCAAGCACTTTCCCATCCATTTGGGAAATGTAGCTGCACAACTTTGACAAACATACACTGTTTTTAATTTCGACACGTAGTTTTAATACTTAACAAACTCAAGTTGAATATAACAATCGCCTCCGGTGGTCCATTCTCCATTATCGTTATTTCCTTCGACACGTACAAAGGCCATTTTATCACGTTTCAACTCACCTATGGCATAAACTCCTCGATAATCAATAAGATTCACGTCAAATCTTGAGGTATCACTGCGAGTTATATCAAGTCTATATTTCAATTTTGTGTAATTTACAGAATAGTTAGCCTTAGAGGTGCTTACCAATCTATCGTTTCTATATACTTCTCCAATTACGGTGTTATCCGTATTAAATGTCCACAATATTTTTGGACTATTCTCGTCTTCAATTGTAAACGACATTTGTTGCCACGTTCCTAGAATATCGTTCTTTTTATTTTTTGTACATCCAGACAGAAAAACAAAGATCATGGTGGCAATGGTGATGTATAGAAATCCTTTTTTCATACTTTTTGATTTTAGCAACGCAATATAATAATTATTAATAAGCTTATCAATACTTTTTTACGAACGGCACCGATTTAACGCTAAAAATCAGTTGTTTATTAACCAATAGAATACCAATATTTTTCTATTGATTCATACGCTTTACAATGGATGAAGTGGAGTAGCCCTCAACAAGCTTAATAGTTATAACATCCCCACCGTTCTGTTTTACAATATCGTAGCCCACAATATCTTCCGCTTTATAGTCATTCCCTTTTACCAAAAAGTCGGGTTTCACATTTTTAATCAATTCATATGGAGTGTCTTCGTCGAACACAATAACGGCATCTATAAAAGAAAGGGCAGCAAGCAATATGGATCTGGAAACTTGATCCTGCAACGGTCGATCATTGCCTTTGATACGACGTACCGAGGTGTCCGAATTTAATCCTATAATTAATCGTGCACCAAAATCAGCCGCTTGTGCCAAATACTCAATGTGACCACGATGCAATATATCAAAACATCCGTTACTGAAAACAATCTTTTCGTTTTTAAATCGCCATTGGGCAATTTTTGATTGAATGGAATCGGTGGTGTATATTTTATTAATTATCCGGTTTAATTGATCCATTATTATCTTCTTTAAGAATCTTTCTGTTGATTAGAGGAAGAACCGACAGGCTAATTAAACCGACCACAATTAACATTATTGTCTGCGATACATGTACAATTAATGCAAACAGTCGGGCATTTGAGTCGTCGAGTCCGTAAATTATTAAGGCCGATATAACCATAAAATGATAGGCTCCTATTCCGCCTTGAACTGGGGCCACCATACCATAACTGCCTAACACAAAGACAACTAAGATTGCTCCCGCTCCAAAATCCATGGTTTCGGAAAATGAGAATGCTGGAAAGCTAACATAGAGCATTAGGTAGTAACAAAGCCAAATTAAAATGGAATATAAAATATAGAGCAGGGGTTTATTTAACTTGAAAATGGAAAATAATCCCTCTTTAAATGTCTGTAATTTAATCGAAATTTTTGATAGCAACGAGTGTTCTGTACCCTTTTTAAACATCAGAAAAAGATATCCAATGATTGCAACTAGGACTACTATAGAAATAATAATCAAGTTACGTGCGGAAAGTAACGCCTGTACATTTTCGGAAATCGCCGGATTGTTTTGAAAAAATTGTAGGATAATATTGTTTTCAAATAGTACAACGTATACTGTTGCTGCTCCCAAAAGTAATAAATCGATAATGCGCTCTGAAACTATGGTCCCAAATCCACTGGAAAATGGGACTTGATTGTATTTCTTTAAAACCGCAGCTCGGCTCACTTCGCCCATTCTAGGAATTACCAAATTGGCTAAGTATCCAACCATAACTGAATGGAACAAATTATCCCGTCGAGCACTAATTCCCATCGAATCGAGGGCAATTCCCCAACGTAGCGCGCGTATAAAATGGCTTAATATTCCAATGAGTAGTCCTAAACCAATCCACCAATAATTAACGTGTTGCGCCGATTCAATTAACTCATCAATAGGTTGATCTTTATATACTTTCCAGAACAAATAGATTCCTATACTAATGAATGCTAAGAACTTTAAAACATTGAATAGCTTCTGTTTCACAATAGGGCTATTTTACAATTTTATTAGTGTCGGTATCGGGGAAAACAAAAGATGGTTCAAATTTTTTCGCTTCCTCAAAATCAAGCAAGGCATAGGAAATTACAATAACAACATCTCCCACTTGCACTTTTCGAGCAGCCGGTCCGTTCAAACACAATACACCAGAGTTGCGTTTTCCCTTTATAACGTAGGTTTCAAAGCGTTCTCCATTATTGACGTTGACAATTTGTACTTTTTCATTTTGAATTATATTGGCCGCATCCATCAAATCCTCATCAATGGTAACGCTTCCAACATATTTTAAATTTGCCTCCGTTACGGTAGCAAGATGGATTTTTGATTTAACTACTTCGATAAACATGTGATTAACAGTTTAGAACACAAATATACATAATTAAAAATAAATATTATCTATTAAACGTACGTCGCCGCAATAAACAGCGATGCAACCTACAGCATCACATTTTTCGTGCCATGCCGTTAATGGCTGTAGTGTTTTATGGTTTACAATACTGAAATATTCTGTTTTCATATATGGCAGAGCATCAATTTGTTGCGTAACAAAATCCTCAACTTCCTGAATGCTTTTTTGATGTTTTTGCGCCTTTGCTTCGTTCAAAATTCGATAAATATTAGGTGCAATAGAGCGTTGTTCTTTTGTTAAGCGCTCATTTCGTGAACTCATGGCCAGACCATCCGATTCCCGAATAGTTTCAACGGCATCAATTCGAATTGAATAGCCCATTTTATCGGTAATATGCTTAATAATAGTTAGTTGCTGAAAATCCTTTTTCCCAAAGGAGGCAACATCCGGATTTACAATATCAAATAGCCGAGTAACAACTTGCACCACTCCCTGAAAATGACCTGGTCGAAATTGCCCTTCCATTACGGTATCTAATCCCCCCAAATCAAAGATTCTATGATCCTGTTGAGGATAAATTTCTTCAACCGTAGGAAAAAAAACGGCATCACATCCTTCATTTCGAAGCAACTCAAAATCACGCTTCTCGTTTCTAGGATACAATCGCAAATCATCACTATTATTGAATTGTGTAGGATTAACAAAAATACTAACAACAACAATATCACATTTGGTCAAGGTCTCTTTTACCAATTTCAAATGTCCACTGTGCAAAGCACCCATGGTTGGAACAAAACCAATCGAACAGCCAATACTTCTTTTATGCTCAACAAAAGTACTCAATTCTGTTCTACTATTAAAAATCTCCATTTGAAAAATTTTAGGCAGCAAAGATAAAATGAATTTTAACGATTCGACCCATAAATTGCCTCTGAAATGGAATATTCCGAATTATCAGAGCAAAATTGTGAACATAAATAAAATCAGACAGATATAACTAAATCACTAAAAATCAATAATAAGGAGCGTTTGATAGAAATTTATTTAAAATGGGGCATAAAACATTTAACATCTCTACCTGATTAAACAAATCGTTCTATTTTTCAAATCACTAAATATTGTTCGCAAAAAACAATTTATACAACTATATCTATTTGAATGATAATATCTTACATACAACCCATAGGAGATTAAATCGAATTATATGTGAAAATTTCCATAATATGTTTTTGAACGATCATGAAATTCCATATTGCTGATTTAGAACTATTATAAGTGTTCTATTTCTATTTACCGAGAATAGTTCCAAACACAACAAAAATTGCCTTGTCATTATTTTAACATTTCCTACTACCGTCGTTATTTGTAGAATAGTACAATGGTTATTTTAAATAACTACATATTGCTTTCATAATTCCTACAAATAATAGTCAAAAAGTCGTATCTTTGCATAAATAACACTATTTCATTTTAAATAAATTTCCGTAAACGATGGGAAACTCTAGAATTCTATACGTTGCGCAGGAAATTACTCCGTACTTACCTGAGAGCAAAATAGCAACTACTTGTCGATTTTTACCGCAAGCAATCCAAGAAAAAGGAAAAGAAATACGAACTTTTATGCCACGCTATGGTTGTATAAACGAACGTAGAAACCAACTTCATGAAGTCATTCGATTGAGTGGAATGAATCTGGTAATCAACGATACCGATCATCCTTTGATAATAAAAGTTGCCAGTATTCAATCGGCACGAATGCAAGTCTACTTTATTGATAATGAAGATTTCTTTCAACGTAAATTTGTCCTTGCCGACAAAAACAACAAACAGTTTAGCGATAATGATGAGAGAGCCATCTTTTTTGCACGTGGTGTAATCGAAACCGTCAAAAAGCTTCGTTGGTCACCCGATATTATTCATTGTCATGGCTGGATTTCTTGCATAGTTCCACTATTTGTAAAGCATTTATTAAAAGAAAATCCGCTTTTTGAACATGCAAAATCGATAATTACCCTATACAACGATGATTTTTCACCTTCCTTGGATAAAAACTTTTTCAATAAATTAATTAGTGAAAATATTCCTAAGGAAGTTACCACCCTTATTGAACAAGATCCTTCATATATAAATATAATGAAAGCCGCTATCGATGCTGCTGATTCAATTAGTGTTGGTGAAGAAACTGTTTCTCCTGAACTTCTTAAATATGCTAAAGCAACAGGAAAACCAATCTTAGAATACCAAAACGAAGAAAACCACGTTAATGCTCACAACGATTTTTACGAACAATTTTAACACATCGATTTAGGAATTCATGAGAAACATTATTTTTATTCTCTCAACTCTAATTGTTCTTGCTTCATGTAAGGAAGACGATTCGATTATAGGACTTGATTTGCAAAATAATCAGTTTAGTGTTCAATACGACACTATTCATACTACCACAACATCGACATTGCTTGCCGATAGTTTATCACTCAACGGAGCCTCCATTGGATTGTTGGGAGACTACATCGATCCAGATTTTGGACGTGTACAATCAGTGCTAGCATTCCAAGTTGTTCCAAAAACCACAGTAGTAAACCTTGGCGATAATCCCATTGGCGACAGTATTGTAATTACCTTACAAGAACGTTCCGGTTATTATGGATTAGATTCAGCAGCTACTCAAAAAGTTAAAGTCTATCGAATTCATGAATCAAAAAACTTGGATGACTTAGACAGTACCGTTGTAAATTTTTCAACGCTTGAACAGTACAAAGGACCTCAACTAGCCGATACCACGATGGTATTTAACCCCAACGATTCAATCGGATTTTCAATTAAGGTGAATAAAGTAAACCTAGCGGATGAATTTTTAGCCAATGCAACAAGTTTTGCAAGCGATTCGACATTCAAACGTTTTTTTGGAGGTGTAATTATTGAAACCGAAAATCGAGATACCCATGGAAATATAATCTCCATTGATTTTAATGTAACTCAAACAAATATACGTTTGCATTATCATAATGCAGCAGAAGATACAGTTAAAAAGGTATTTGACTTTTTGTTAAAAGACATAAATTCACAACGATATTCAATTTTCAAGCACACATATGCTGATCCTATTCAAACTGCATTAAATCAAGATACAGCATATCAAGATAAATCCTATATTCAAGGGATGAACGGCCTGGGAATGAAAATTAAAATTAATAACCTTGATTCCTTATCATCCGAAAATGCATGGGCAATTAATTCAGCAAATCTCACACTAAAATTAGTACCCGAAGATGATTCAATAATGAAATATGCGCCACCATCGTCCATTTTAATAAAAATGCTCAACGATGAAGGAAACGAAGTGTTTACCCCTGATTACGAAACCGCTGGAGGCGCAACCTCAGCACCAGAAAATTACAATCCTGATATTCATGGATATAAGATTCGAATTAATCGACTTTTGCGCAAAGCGTTATTAGAAAATAAACAATCAATAACTTTAACAATTTATACCACAAGTCCACTTACCAAACCAAACAGGGGTATAGTTGCAGGATCAACGTATTCAAAACCAGAACTAAGACCTGTTCTACATGTCATTAGGTCTAAATAGAAAACGAAATTAAGAAAATATTGCCATACATAATTAATTTATGTATGGCAATACTGTTATAATAACACATTACTAAAACCAAATTACTATGTGTGGAATAGTTGGATATATTGGAAAACAGCAAGCCTATCCGATAATAATAACTGGATTAAAAAGACTGGAGTATCGTGGATACGATAGTGCTGGAATTGCTTTATGGAATAACGAATTGCTACTTTATAAAAGTAAAGGTAGAGTAAGCGATTTAGAAACCATTGTTGCGGATCAAGATACGCAATCAAACGTTGGAATAGGGCATACCCGATGGGCAACACATGGCGAACCAAATGATTCGAATGCGCATCCACACATTTCAATGAACAAAAAATTTGTTTTAATCCACAATGGTATTATTGAAAACTATTCGCGATTAAAAAAACGCCTTACGGACCGTGGCTATGAATTTTATTCTGAAACAGATACCGAAGTACTGGTAAATCTCATAGAATATATATACCTAATTGGGAAAGTGGACGCAGAGACCGCAATTCGTGCAGCGCTAAATAAAGTTGTGGGCGCATACGGTTTAGTGGTCTTTTGTACCGACGAACCGGACAAATTAATTGCAGCCCGAAAAAGCAGTCCTCTTGTAATTGGTGTGGGAAAAGGCGAATACTTTATTGCTTCAGATGCCACTCCAATAATTGAACATACCAATAGCGTTATCTATTTAAACGATAACGATATGGCAATTATTAAAAAATGTGAATTGCAATTAAAAACCATTCACAACGAGGAACTTATACCAACAATCCAGACCCTAGATCTTGATATTGGCGAGATTGATAAACAAGGTTTTGACCATTTCATGCTCAAAGAAATATTTGAGCAACCCCGATCTATAATGGACACCCTCAGGGGACGAATAGCTCCTGATAATGCCGATATTAGATTGGGTGGTCTTTTTGCCGTAATGGACAAACTTGTGGATGCTAAACGAATTATATTAATTGGTTGTGGTACATCATGGCATGCAGGTCTCGTTGGCGAATATATTTTTGAAGAGTTGGCGAGGATTTCGGTTGAGGTAGAATACGCTTCCGAATTTCGCTATCGAAATCCAATTTTGCACGACGATGATATAATTATTGCCATTAGTCAAAGTGGAGAAACCGCCGATACTTTGGCCGCCATTAGAATGGCCAAAGAACAAAACGTAACCGTCTTAGGCATTTGCAATGCTGTTGGAAGTACAATTTCCAGAGAAACTCACGCCGGAGTTTACACCCATGCGGGTCCGGAAATTGGGGTAGCCTCAACAAAAGCATTTACCGCCCAGGTAAGCGTTCTTACAATGATTGCATTAATTATTGGACACAAAAAGAAAACCATCTCAACGGCAATGTTCAACCAAATGGTTGATGAGTTACGAGATATTCCAAATAAAATTGAGAAAATTCTTGAACGAAACGATCTCATAAAAAATATCGCTAAAGAATATAAAAACGCAACCAACTCCATTTATTTAGGACGTGGATATTTATTTCCTGTTGCCCTCGAAGGTGCTCTAAAACTAAAGGAAATCAGTTACATACACGCTGAAGGATATCCAGCAGCAGAAATGAAACATGGTCCAATTGCACTGATCGATGAAAATATGCCTGTTGTATTTATTGCAACAAAAGATAATGGCTATGAAAAAATCGTTAGCAACATACAAGAAGTAAAAGCGCGTAAAGGTAAAATCATAGCCATTGTTACCGAAGGCGACGAAACAATCAAGCAATTGGCCGATCATGTGATCGAAGTTCCTGAAACAATGGATTTCCTAGCTCCGTTAACCACAGTTATTCCACTGCAACTTTTGTCTTATCATATCGCAGTTATGCGTGGATGCAATGTTGACCAACCGCGAAATTTAGCAAAATCAGTAACCGTAGAATAATTAACTCTTAAAATTTAGAATAACACCATGGAACCCAAACGTTACCTAATTACGGCAGCACTGCCGTATGCAAACGGACCAGTACATATTGGTCATCTTGCAGGAGTATATGTACCTGCAGATATTTATGTTCGTTATTTACGCTTAAAAGGTCGAGAAGTGGCCTTTATATGTGGAAGCGACGAGCATGGTGTTCCAATAACAATTAAAGCACGTCAAGAAGGAATTACACCGCAGGATGTGGTTGATAAATATCACACAATGATAAAAAACGCATTTCAAAAATTTGGAATTTCATTCGATATTTATTCTCGAACATCCAGTGAAATGCATCATAAAACGGCATCTGAGTTTTTTAGAAATCTATACGATAAAGGTAAATTTATAGAGCAAACCAGCAATCAATATTACGATCCCGAAGCAAATCAATTTTTAGCCGACCGCTATATTACAGGAACATGTCCAAAATGTGGCAACGAATCAGCCTATGGCGATCAATGCGAACAATGTGGTTCAACACTCAATGCCACCGATTTAATTAATCCAAAATCAACACTTTCGGGATCTCTCCCAATAATGAAAGAGACTTCGCACTGGTTTTTGCCCTTAGATAAATACGAACCTTGGCTGCGCGAATGGATTCTTGAGCAGCACAAAGAGTGGAAACCAAACGTGTATGGCCAATGTAAATCATGGATTGACGGTGGACTGCAACCTAGAGCCGTGAGTAGAGATTTGAATTGGGGCGTTCCCGTACCTGTTGACAACGCAGCCGGAAAAGTGCTCTATGTTTGGTTCGATGCACCCATTGGGTATATCAGTGCTACAAAGGAACTTACACCTAATTGGGAGAAATATTGGAAGGATAAAGATACAAAAATGGTTCATTTTATTGGAAAAGACAATATTGTGTTTCATTGTATTATATTTCCGTCGATGCTTAAAGCCGAGGGAACTTATATTTTGCCCGACAATGTTCCAGCAAATGAGTTCTTAAATCTGGAAGGCAACAAAATATCAACATCAAAAAACTGGGCTGTTTGGTTGCACGAATATCTGGAACAATTTCCAAACCAAGAAGATATATTGCGATATGTACTAACAGCCAATGCGCCCGAAACCAAAGACAACGACTTTACATGGGCCGATTTTCAGGCACGAAATAATAATGAATTGCTTGCTGTATTAGGCAATTTTGTGAATCGTGCATTGGTGCTCACCCATAAATATTTCGAAGGAATAGTCCCAAATGCAGGCACTTTAACGGACTACGATAAAGAGGTTGTTGATGAGATGGCCACCGTACGGCAGAAAGTTGAGAAAAATCTTGAAAACTATAGATTCCGCGAAGCTCTGCAAGAAGCCATGAATTTAGCCCGTCTGGGAAATAAATACCTAGCAGAAACAGAGCCATGGAAATTGTGGAAGACTGATCCTGAAAGAGTAAAGACTATTTTAAACCTTTCACTACAAATAACTGCCAATTTAACCATAGTAATGGAGCCTTTTCTTCCTTTTAGTGTAGTAAAACTAAGAACAATGTTAGCCATTGAATCGTTTGACTGGATGCGAATTGGGAATATTAATTTACTTCCCGCCGGTCATAAAATTAATACCCCAAGTTTATTATTCGAAAAAATTGAAGATAGCGTTGTTGAACAACAAATTAACAGACTCGAGAAAATAAAGAACGATAACTTATTGAAAAATAGTGATGTAAAAGAACAACTTCCAAACATTACTTTCGACGATTTTTCAAAAATGGATGTTAGAATCGGTACTATTCTCTCCGCAGAAAAAGTTGCCAAAACTAAAAAACTTCTGAAAATCACCGTAGATACAGGTATTGATCAAAGAACCGTTGTTTCGGGAATCGCTGAACACTTTAATCCCGAAGAAATTATAGGCAAACAAGTTTCAATTTTAGTGAATCTTGAACCGCGAGAAATCAAAAACATTGTATCACACGGTATGATTTTAATGGCCGAAAATGCCAATGGAAAACTTGAATTTATATCCCCAACTTCCGAAGTTAAGAATGGAAGTACGGTGAGTTAGTATGAACTAAAAAAAGCGGTACTCGATATTAAAAATATCTGGTACCGCTTTTTTACACCTATAATAGTCCCTTTTATACCTGTTTACTAAATTGTTCCAAAAATCGTAAATCGTTCTCAAAGTATAGGCGAAGGTCTTTAATTTGATATTTAAGCATGGCTATTCGCTCCACACCCATTCCAAATGCAAACCCTGTATAAACTTCTGGATCAATATTAACCTCTTTCAATACATTTGGATCCACCATTCCACATCCCATAATCTCTAACCAACCGGAATATTTACAAACATTACATCCTTTTCCACCACAAATGGAACAACTCACATCCATTTCGGCCGATGGTTCTGTAAATGGAAAAAACGAAGGACGCAAGCGAATTTCTGTTTTCTCGCCAAACATCTCCCGAGCAAAAACTAAAAGTGTCTGTTTCATATCAGCAAACGAAACATCTTTATCAATATAGAGCCCTTCTATTTGATGAAAAATACAGTGTGCACGTGCAGAAATTGCTTCATTTCTAAAAACACGACCTGGACAAATTACGCGTATGGGCGGTTTTTGATTTTCCATGGTTCGTACCTGAATAGAACTGGTGTGGGTACGTAGAAGGATATCTGGCTTTTGCTGAATAAAGAAGGTATCCTGCATGTCTCTAGCTGGGTGCTCCTCGGCAAAATTCAGCGCCGAGAAAACATGCCAATCATCCTCAATTTCAGGACCATCAGCAATAACATACCCCATTCGACCAAAAATATCGTTAATCTCTTTACGTACCAAACTAATTGGATGACGTGTGCCCCATGGCAGAGAGGTTGAAGGGCGTGTTAAATCGGTTTTCGTAGAACTATCTGAAACTTGTTCTAATGCAAGTTTTCGTTCGTCAAATCGCTCTTGAAGAAACGTTTTTAAATCATTTATAGATTGCCCAACCGACTTCTTATCATCAAGGGCTACATTTTTAAAATCAGCAAAAAGTTGATTTAATACTCCCTTTTTACTCAAAAATTGCAATCGATATTGCTCTAACTCTTCTATGCTTTCAATGGCGGCCGATTTAGCGCGCTCGCGTATTTCATCAATCTTTTGTAACATGTGTATGGGTATCTGATTATTAAACCACGAAAATAGTTGATTTTTCATTTAGGAACAAGAAAATAAACGAGTCTCTATTATAAATAACGGTTGAAAGCCGATTCTTTCTTTAAAGTACGAACCTAAAATCAACAAAATAGAGAAACAAGCCTCTTTTTAATAAATTATCGATTTATTGAGCGGTTATGTTGTAAAATGCATTAAAATTATCTTTTCTATATTTGTAGTCAACTAATATTTATA
>JAQVXQ010000084.1 GCA_028709085.1 Salinivirgaceae bacterium
GGAACGCAATCCCATGGTCAACATCAAAACCACAACTACAATAAGAACCGACATGATTAAATTAATCATGAAATCATTGATGGAAGTATTGACAACATCGGGTTGAAAGAATACTTTAGTAAACTCGTAGCCAACAGGTAATGTTTGTTTTAGTTCTACAAGTCGGGCTTCGACACGTTCTCCTAGTGTTACAATATTTTCGCCCGATTCCATAGATAACGATATCCCAAGTGCCTTTTGATTGTTAAGATGGAAGGTGTTGTGCAGTGGATCGTTGTAATTGCGTGTAATGGTGGCGATATCCGATAATTTAATCATCTCGCCGTTCAATCCTTTGATCAGAATGTTTTCCAACGCTTCAATAGAATCCACTTTCCCGGTAATATTCACCCTAAGTTGGTTCTCACCGGTTTTCAGCATGCCGGCGTATATTGAAGCGCTATAATCTTGGATGGCCATCATAATCTGAAGAGGCATTATGCCCATCTGCGCCATCTTTTCGGGTGCCATTATAATATCAACAACCGACTGTTGTTCACCATAAATAGCAACCTTGCGCACTCCCTTTATTTGCAAAAAGTTTCGTTTCAAATATTGCGCCTGATCCGACATCTCTTGATAGGAAAACCCCTCCGCAGTCATGGCGTAAAACATTCCATAAACATCGGCGATATCGTCAAGAACCATGGGCTCTTGAACACCACTGGGCAATAAAGGAATTACATTTTGAATTTTATTTCGTAAATATTCCCACCGTCGTGTTATTTCATTTTGAGGCACAGTCATCTTCAACTCTACGTCAATAACCGAAACATTGGCTGCTGATTGAGATTTAATACTTTCAATGTCAGCAAGTTCACTAATAGCATCTTCTAAAACAGAGGTTACTTGCATCTCGACTTCGTGAGCTGAAGCACCGGGATAAACCGTAACAACTTTAGCCATCATAACCACAATTTCGGGATCTTCAAGCTTACTAATGCTCTGATAAGAGAGAATTCCTCCGGCAACCAAACAAGCGATTAAGAAATAGAAAATGCTTTTTTTCTTAAAAACCAATTCCGACAAATGCATCACAATAGACCTCCTATATTGGTTTCTGATACGGGTTTAATTACTTCAACTTTTTCGCCTTCGTTTAAGACGCTAACTCCGGCAACAACAATGGTTTCGTCTCCCTTTAATCCGGAAAGGATCAAAACATTGCCCCTTCCGGCGATATCGCCTGTCACAACCTCAACTTTTGATACTATTGAATCGGCTTGATTAAAATTCCAAACATACGATTTGCCGGCGGAATCAAAAACAGCGTTTAATGGCACACAGCAACGACGTTCCGTAGAAATATCGTAATTTATTAAAACCACCACTTCCATTCCAGGCGACACACGTTCATCGATCTTGGGATTTAACTGTAAAACAAGTCGATAAAGCTGGCTGCTGTTGGCTTTTGCGGGTGTATATAATAATTTAAGGGGCATCTCCTTACTGTTGGGCAGATTTAATTTGCAAACAAAATCGGCAAACTTATCGCGCGCCACATAAAGTGAAGCTGGAATATCCACTTCGACGTGATACGAATTCACATCAATGAGCGAAGCTATGGGCATTCCTATATTAACAATTTCGCCCTCTTCAAAATTAAGGGTTTGGATATATCCGGAAAATGGGGCGAATAATTTAGTATCATTAATTTGATCTTTTGCATGATTTAACTGTGCCGTAATCATTTTTTCACCCGCCACCGCTTTCTGATAATCAGCTTCGGTAACGCCGTTGCGCTTGTAAAGTTCAACAACACGGCCTGTCTCGGCGGTAACTTTTTCATATTCCGCCTGTGCCACAGATAGTTGAATAGCATAATCGCGAATATCAATTTGACCTACGAGGTCGCCTTTTTTAACAAAATCACCTTCCCTAACATTGAGTTTTTGAATTGGTCCGGCGACTCTAAACGATAAATTAACCGAGCGTGCTTCTTTCACAATGCCCGAAAAACTCTTTTGTTCGTTTGTCATAGAGTGTTGCACTTTTGCGACTTTAACTTTCCGAACAAGCATTTCATTTTTTTCGGTTTGATCGGCACATCCAACCGACAGAAAAGCTATTACGCCAAAAAAAAGGATGAATTGATACACCTTCATAGTTTTATATTTTTTAATTATTTTAAATATAGTTCCATTTATTTAATCAGGAAAAGATGGAAATACAAAATAAGATCATATTTGACAAATATTGATTCTTATTTTACTGAAATGATACTTTTAAGGTGTGAAATGAATCATATATTCCGATCCAATAAAACATCCCTTACAATTAGAAGCGAACTATTAGTAAACAAAACCATTCTCTTTACTAAAACTCACTTCACTTAAGCTCTTCCCTAATTTCTTTAATTATATCGGGAATTGAAAGTTCCAACAACCCTAAAAGTTCAAAAACACGTTGGGATTTATAGGCCGTTTCCATGGCTGGTTTTGCATTATTCAAAACCACGTCTTTAAATGCGTCTTTCGAAAGAGTGCATTCAATGTATTCCGCCAATGCGGTGTACCACGAAATTATCGGCAAATAGGCAGCCTTGCCCAAAAACTGTTTCTCTTTTGCAACGAGTTTATATCGTCGCGACAAAGAAACTATTTTAGAATACTTCTCGGTGGCCAAAAGAGCTTGAATATATATTGTTATGAATAAATGCCATCGATATTGAAAAATCTCTTTTTTATAGCTTTCAAAATAAGTGGTGGCATAACTTTCAGCTCTATCAGCTAAATTGTTAGCCAACAGGGTTTTGATATAAAACGATGCATATCCAATTTTGCCATGAAAGCTATTGCTCTTTTTTAATTCAGGCATGGATTCTGACATAAGTTGAAGAGCCAACGTATAATTTTTTTTACGAAGTAATATATTGCACAAACTAACTAAGTAAAATAAAAAATCGCTGTTTTTTTGCCGTATCGACAAAAACCCGTACTTCTCGGCCACCTCCAGTTCCTTTAACTTGGAGTGCATCATGGCTCTATTATGATAATAATTTGCTAAAATTCGTTTTGAATAAAAAACATCGGTTTTAAAATGCAAATCGAGATGATCATAAATCTCCGAAAGGGGTTCAAAATCGCGATTTGTATAGTACAGAATGGTTAAACGAACAACCGCCCTGTAACGAGTATAGCCGTCGAGCTTCGAATCATAATAGATCTCTTTGAAAAGTTTTTCCCATCGATGATATTCATCCTTATTGTTCGTAAGTTGTTTTATAACGTGCTCGGCAGCATTATTCATGTCGTTGTTGAGTCTCTGAACCTTTTCATAGGGCTTTTTATACGACTCCAAATATTCTGAAACGTGTGTAAAATAACGAATTCGATTGCGAACCAACAGATAATCGCGATAGTGCTGCAGAACTTGATAAAATCGAATAAAATTATAATGTGCCGAATTTATTATAGAAATTTGTTCCATTAGCGAATCCTCCTCATGGGCAGTAATTGAGTCAGACATAACGCTTTGCTCAATAGTTAAAAGCCAGTTGTAATACTTATCGACATCAACTTTATCGAGGGTTTCACTGATCCAATTCTTAAGATAGGAGTATGTTCGCTTATCAATTGAAGAGTCGTAGAGAATCGGGTTTAACGGATTTTTGGAATTATAAAGAACAAGGTTCAAAATCTTAAGATTCTCGGGTTTACTAAATCGTTGAATAGAAACCAGATAATCCAATTCGTGCGGATAAAGTGCCTTTGTAAATTCCGAGAACGTTCCAAGTTTATTGCGCATTGAATCCCAAATTATTTTTATGATATGAAGATAGGATTATTTTTGAACTTTACAAAGAATTTGCACAACAGATTTTTTGTAGAGACGTTGCATGCAACGTCTCTGCAGCATGCAACATCTCTACAATACATAAGGTTCCCACTATATCCATAATTAATAGGAATATACCTCCCAATAAATACAAAGATAGCCAACATTCCTGCTGGCTATCTACAAATTACTACATATGAAAACTCACAACGATTTAAGCCAAACCAAGGCCTCACTCTTTGATTTAAAAGATCGATTTATAAACTTCGTTTTATCACGCTTGTTAGCAATACTTTGTGTAGCAAATTTCACGAATGCATCGGAATTTCCCAAAACGGTGGCAGAATATTGATAACCTGCCTTTTCGGCCCTTGGAAGCCAATTGTCGTTTAGCCATTGTTGATCTTTCATTGCAAAAATCTTTGCCTTTGTGTTATCAACCAACACCTTAGACACTTTTTTCTCAATCAACATATCAAGAACTGCATTACACCCTTTTTGAAAAACATCGGTTGAAGGCATGTTGCACCATTCTACTTGGATAGTTGCTACTTCGGGAAGATAGGAAACAATGCAACATTGGCCAATTTCGACTCTTTCCATGATTACTTCTATTTTAAAAATGTGCGAACCTCGTTATTAAAAACATCGGGTCGTTCAAACATCATAAAATGGCCACATTTTGGAACCATAACTAATTTACTATCTGAAATTTGTGAGGCTCCATAATTAGCTATTTCACAAGTTCGTCCCGGATTAAGGAATCGATTAGGGATCAGATTATCGTTTTCACCAAACAAAATCAACGTTGGAATCTTAATGTCAATCAAATAGTCAATTACCGGGTTATCGACCATTCCGTTAACCGATTGAACAATGGCATAAACATATCCATCGAAATCTTTAGCAGAACGCATACTGATTCGATCCGTGACCATAAAATCGGCTTCCTCGGGCAGATGGTAAAAGTTCGATGCTAAATTATTTTGAATTGCCTCTGTTGTGGTTAATCGTACTCCATCAAATGTCATTACATCGCGAAACCACTGAGATTGTCCTTTATTGAATCGTTCAAATCCTGCAGGAGCAACTAAAATCAGCTTTTCAACAATGGAAGGATAAAGCAAAGAAGTGGTCATTGAAATTTGTCCTCCCATGGAGTGTCCGGCAAGGATTACTTTGTTTAAGCCCAACTCGGCAACCAACTCGTTTACAATGTCGGCATAGAAAGTCATTGCGCCACTGTGGGGTTGTTTGCTCGATTTGCCATATCCAGGAAGATCAATGGATATACAACGATAGTTGGCTTTTAACTCATCCACGTTTCTAATCCAAGCTTGTAGGTAGCTTCCTAAACCATGAATAAATAGAATTGTTTTTTCGCCTTTTCCTTCGTCGGTGTAAGCAACATCGAATCCATTTATGGGAAGGTGTACTTTTTTAACCGGATGGAGATATTTCATGTCGTCCAATGATTTCATTTCCGATAATTTGGCATAAGGTGTTGAACAACTGCTTGTTAACATTAAGCTTATGGTCAAACAAATGATTGCTATATTTCTCATTATCATCTCTTTTTCTGTATTTAAAACCTAAAACATAAGCCATTTAAAGACTAAAAACGCAGTCCATGGATTCTTGGGTCGAACATCGACATTTCCATTAACAGCACTTCCGTATGAATCTTGTTTGCTGTCGTAAAAATCGCCTAGCATAAGATAGGCACTATGGAGTTCTAAACTCATATATGGACCAAAATTATAGGCTAAATTTCCGTTAATTTCAGTTCCCATAAGCATGCCACCTCCAAAAGGTTCAACGTTGCTAAACGCCACTGCCGCTCCAACCTTAGCATTTAAGGTATATGGAATTATTCCCCGCGAAACATTCAATGTTGCGGCTGTTAAACCGTACCCCATATTGGAAATATCCATTATTGCGGGTGTATATCGATTTACGACATTGGAGTGTGGCATTAGCAAGTATGCTCCTGAACTGATAAACATTGCTCCAGGTGCGCCCCATTGATTTCCAGTGATGACACCCGAATATTTACCATCTCTTAAACCATCGCTATCGCCAGAGGTATATAAAAGATCAGCAGTAATTGCGTCGGAGGGTGTTTGTCCGTATCGATACGAGGCACGTAGGTTTGCGGAGAATCCCATGATATCGACCGCACGCGACCAATCTTTATGCGACACAGCTTGATTTGTCAATGTGTCGGCAGTACCAACATTTGCCATTACAAAACCGGTAACCATCCACGGATCAATAAGATGTTCTGTATTACGACCAAAAAAAGTTCCCAACCAGATTATATCGGCTTTGTAATCCACTTGACCAAAATTAAAGCGATATACACCGTTATGGCTTGCTAACATGCTGTTTAATCCTTGACTTAAAATGGAGACACCACCCGCTCCTGAAGCTCTATCTTTTACATAATAGGCTGAACCTCCAATTTTCCATGTTTTTGTGACATCTTTTTCGCCAGTAAGTTCAAAGAGTGTTACATCGTCATCAAGTTGTATATAGTTTTCGTATAATTTGTAATATCCGCCTTTGATACTAGAGAAGTCCCATTTTTTTATAACAGAGACTCCAACACCATCGGTTCCAAAATACGCTAACCGATAGCCGGTCGTTGTCATTTTGTCAAACATTGTTTTATATGCATTGTATGGACTATCGAACATACGCTGCAACCCTAAATTGATGTACCAGCCTTTGGCGGGATTAAATTCGAGTTCAATATTCTGAGTTTGTAAGTTTACCTGATCAGCAGAGATTGCGGATCCAAAATTCCCTCCTACTCCATAAGCGGCATCGCCCCATGTCCAATCAATTTCAAACGATGCGCGTAGTGTTGCTTTCCCATTAAAGAGTTTGGGTTGATATATAAAAAACGGAATCAAACGTTGTTCAAAATACTGACTGGTTAACGAATCGCTTGTACGAGTTGTATTTCCGCCAAATAAACGACCCACAACTTGACCTTTTAAAAAATCGTTTTGAGCATAAATATTCGAAACAACCCCTTGGTTGATGTAAAAAGCCAAAAACTGAAGCTCCTTATTTGCTTTTCGGGGGATCTCTTTAGAAAAATATTGATTTGATGGGGCTTGTGCATGGATTGAACCGACCAATACCATCATTCCCAATGCAGCAATGAATCTCTTCTTCACGATACTGTTCTTTTAAGTGATTAACAAGGCCTTAAATAAAAAAGTCAGAATTGGGCATAGTTGCCCATTCTGACTTTTATGTACTAATAATTATGGTAGTTTTACAAATGTTTGGATATTCCAAGTCCCTATTGCTCCTCCGTTTGTGCTTCCAAAACCAGCTTCAGCAGTAGGTGGAGTTGCTTGAATATTAGGTTCTGTTTGAACAACTTCATATTGCATAGTGTAAGGTTCTGTGGCAGTTGAAATGTCAAAAATCCCAACACTTGTTACAGCAGTAGGACTGCTTTGATTTAATGTAACATTCCAAATAGTTCCAATGCTTGACTTCCCTTGTACAAACGTTCCAGTGTAAGTTGTTTTCGCCCCATCGGCAAACGACTCTACTAAATACGTATTATTTGTCTCAAATTTCGCATACACTGAATCTACGCCAAAATATGTTGATAGTAGAACAGCAACATTATCCCCTGAAGAGTACCATTCGCCAACTAAACCAATTTTTTGTGGATCGGTACTTGGACCATCGTCTTCACTTTTTTTACAACTTGTAAGAATAACTGCAATTAGCAGTCCCAAAATAAGTGCCTTTTTCATGTTTGTAGTTTTTTAATGTTAATTGTTTTTGTTCATTTCTCAATTATGCTATGCAAGTAACAAAATTTCGAAGCTCAACTCAAATCGAGTCACAAATAGTATGGGTTGACTTTAAATGGACTTTATCTTCAAAAATCATCTTAAACCCTGATTATAATACAATTAACCATCCTACTTGTTTATGCGACTCTATTCCCAAAACAGATCATACAAGCATTTTATGGAGCGAAAACAACAGAAATGCTTTTCACAATTAATGTCGCTAAACAAAATCGGGGGAAAGGGGTATTTTCAAAATCATAAAAATTGGCCATATCGCTTTGATTTCACTATGGCAAACAGAAGCATTGCCGGACAACCAAGCAGCGTACTTCGATTTATAGAAAGTTGTCAATAAAACGGAAGTTCCGCCACAAGCAGAACGCGAATGGGAAACTTCCAGAACGTAACTCACGAGTTATTTAAAAAACAATGCGCTTACAAAGTCAAAATGGTTCACAAAATGATCTCCATACGAAGCCTCTATTTGATTATTTGACATTTTGTAAGTACAACGCTCTCCCTTTGTCTTTGAGAAAACAACGAAATACTCTTTATCGTCTTCTCGAAGCAAGACACGAGCAAATTTATCACCGTCCTCCACAGAAAGGTTATGGTTACAAATGGGGCAATGAAAATCAACCTGTTCACCATCTTCGGTTTCAAATGAGTGATGATGCGAAATTGAATAGTCACCAAGACTGGGACTAAATAAAAACACACCTCCATTTTGTCCCTTTTTTTTCACAGCAAATACAAGTTTCTCATTTACATTTAAAAACCCATAACAATTAGGACACAAAAAATCAGCTTTCATAATCAATCCTCCTTTTTTTTTATAATTGGGTTATATCTATGGTATTCGCATAAATTTACAATTTTGTTTCGGATTATGCTAGAAAGAGTGATTTAACCGTATAAGAATAGTACGAACAGAGTATATTATCCATAATTGAAACATTCGTGTCAAAAAACATCCTCGAAGGAATCAATATTATCCAAAATCGGATTCATTTGTGATGTAAACAAAAACATTAAATCGGGGTGCTGCTCCAAATAGGTAAAGCCTACTGATTTGTAAAATGCTTTAAGTTTGTATTCTGACATTTCAAAATCCTTTTCCAATTTGTCGTACTCCATCTCTTTTTGCCACTCTTGGTCGGCAATACGTCGATTGTATTGTAGTGGAAAAACTTTGAGAACTATTAAATCACAACTGCTTTGAAATCGGGTATAAATATCTTTTATTAACGCTCTCCCTAAACCCATTTTTCGATATTCGGGCAGGAGTTCAAAAGAGGTGAGAACTGCAATATCATCATTACTAATCTCGAAATCAATCAATTCAAGAACATCTTCTTTTATTGCTTGCTCATCAAAATCATAAATTTGTTCTCCAATTTCCATTAAAAGCCCATCGCTATCGAATATATACATTGGATCGACTCCTTGCTTTTCAGTACTGGTCAGCAAAATAATCTTTAATCGGGCTTTTCCAATGGTTTTCAAGCGATTGCCAGATTCATCGGTAATTGCAAGTTCAATACTGATATCATTAATATACTTTAATCCTGGCTCATCATCATCAACCGATGAGGTAAACGAGTAATAAATCTGATAGGAAGGTTCAATCTCAAAGTCTGGGTTCATAAAAACATAAATTTAAGGATTCCTTTTCTGCAGTGAAATATACAAAAAAGGAGTTAAAATTCAAGTTTTCATCTATCCAATTCCTCGTTCACTGCACCATCTGCTAAACAAAATATCATAAACAGTGTAATAGTTTTGCGCATTGGTGTCAAAATCGGAATAAACCAATTCGTAGTTTTGTAGCGATTTTAGCGATCTCAAAACCGTTGCCGGGCTTCCAAGATTGTGCTTGTTTATAAAATCTTTTGCGGTGGGCATATACACCTGTTCATCCTGAGCAATCGCCTTTAAAAGTTGCCATTGTGGATTGGTTAGCATATTCCGATAGCCAATAAACACAATTTCCTGTTCGGCAAGCAACTTCATTGCCTGCTCTTTCCATATCTCCGCGGTTACGTGCTTTCCAGAAGCGGAAAACAATCGATTAAAAATAAGCTGTACGTAGTACGTATGCAGATTACTCCAATGCAAAATTTCATAAACAAGTTCAATATCAATAACTTTACTGTGGTCTTTAAATTTTCGCATAACAAAATCAGCATAGATATCTGCACTTATTTTTTTTAAAGGCAGCATTTGTGTACTACGAAAAAAAGGTCGGTTCGGTAATGAAAACATGTCAGACATCAGGTGCTGACGACTTCCTGAAAAAACAAAAACAACATTTTTCATTTGCTGAATTATTGTTCTTAACCAAGCATCCGTGTTTTTTTCAGGATAATTTAGAATTTGTTGAAATTCATCGATAGCAATTACGGTTTTAAAATCCTGAAGGTCAATAAATTTCAAAACCGAGGCAATATTCAATTCAGCATCGCTTCGCTTAACATTGAATGAAGCTTGCGGTTCGCCTGACATTGGATCGAAACTAATAACAGGTCGGAGCGATTTAATAAACTCCCAAAAACGTTTTCCCAAACTACTTTTTTCGGGTACATCTCTTATAATTGCTGTGGCCAATAAATTTAGAAATTCATTTAGGTTTTCGGTTGCCAAAATATCAACGTAAATTCCTTTCCAATTAAGAGGCAATTGAGCAAAAACATGATGAATTAGACCCGTTTTACCAATTCTGCGCACGGCAATTAACGTTGTTGAATTCCCATTTTGGATATTCGTAACAAGCTGGTCTGTTTCTTCTTCACGATCGCAAAAATATTCCGAACCGTAGTATCCTACTGTTGTGAACGGGTTGTTTAATTTCGCTTTCCCCATTTTTCAATAGTGTTAAATTATATTCCACACAAATATAATACACAATTTGTAATTTACAAAATGTAAATTACAAATTGTGTATTGGTGTTCATGAATTTAACCAAATTTACGGGTGGGAAAATTTTTGTATCGCTCTATCCATTCAGAGAACATGCACAACTTTTCGGATTTGTTTCTAATCCGTATATTTTTTGACCCCAGAAATATTTTTTAAAACACTAAACAAAAGAAATTCAAATTCTTATAGAATTTCAAACACTTTCCATCCCCAAATATTTTTCAACTTCACCCCCATCTCACCACATTAGCGCCCCATGCATAACCAATTCCGGCAGCAATCATGGAAATTATAGTTCCTTGGGACAGTTTTCCTTGCTGTTGTGCCAGATGAAGCGACAGAATTTGATCAATCTGCCCAATGTGACCATACTCTTCCAAATAGATGGTTTGATCCATGGTCAATCCAAGTTCTTTCACCATATATTCGTACATAGAACGCTTAAAATGGAGTCCCGCCAAATATCCTAATTGGCAACGGTCAACTCCTGACTTTTCGAATGCACGATTAATGCAGTGCATCCAGTTGTCCATGGATACGTCGTTAAGTCGATCTTTCATGTGCTTTTCATTGAAAACGCGGAGTGATTTATAAGCAATATCGACATTCTCGGCACTAATGGGGTTGGTAGTTCCGCCAAATTCAACACCTGCATCCCGAGCCAATGAACCATCGGTCATGATGTGCGTTCCCAAAAGCAAATTGCGTCCGTGATTCCTTTTCAAAATCATTGCTCCTGCCCCGGCCGACAGATTGTACATGAACGAAACTTTCGGATCCGCATAATCGATAAAATCGCCATTGCGATATCCCCCAACAATCATAACGGTGTTGATTTCGTCGTCGGCCGTTATCATATCTTTTGCAATTTTCATTGCCGCTACGGTAGTTCCACAACGTTGTTGAATATCGATAGCCCAGGCATTTTCAGCTCCAATTTGTTCCTGAATATAGATTCCCGAAGTGGTGAGTGGATACTCCTTCCACTCTTCGCCAATGCAGAGAATTAAGTCGATACTTTTGGGATCAACTCCCGTGTTTTTAAGAACATCAAGCCCTGCTTTGACTCCCATTTCCTGCGTGCCGTCCTCGATACCGGGAATAGAAATTTGATGTATTCCTAGTTTTTCAACAATTGCTTGTTCGCTCCAAATTCCTTTGGTTGCTGCGGATATTTGACGAGCTGTCATTTTATTTTGTGGGATATAGATTCCAGTGCCGACTATGCCTACGAGTGATTTCATCTTTTTAATAGATTGAGGATTAAAGAATTACAAGTTAAAAAATTAAAAACTACGCGTTAATAGGCTGTAAACTGTAGATTTACAAGCTATAAAGTTTAACGTTGAGATTTGTAAAAATCAATAGATAAAATAGTTGCTTCCAACTGCTAATCCAGCGCCCGATGCCATTAGCACAATCTTGTCGCCTCTTTTAATCTTACCCTCTTTTACCGCATGATGAAATGCCATGGGCAGACATCCGGATCCGGTATATCCATATCGATCCATCACAAAAGAGGTTTTCTCTATGGGTTGATTCAGTTCATGCATCACCTTCAATATTACCGATTTATTGATCTGTGTAAATATAAAATGATTCACATCATCCACTGTGCTCTCCGCTTTTTCGAGCAATTTATTGACAACCATGGGCCATAAACGTACATTTCGATGACCGGGCAGCGGCTGGATATTCAACAAACCTTGTTCACCTTTTGCAATTACTTCGGGTGTTACGGGAATCTTTGTTCCTCCGGCATAAACACCCACATAATCCCACTGGGTTCCATCGGTAAATAATTGACCTGCAATATATTTAGATTTTATATCGGTTGATTTCTCAATAACAAATGCTCCGGCTCCATCAGCAAAAATGGAATAACCAAATGCGTCGCCGGGACGAATATAAGCGGGCATATTATAGACTCCAACAACGACTGCATATCGGATAGTGTCGTCGGTGGCTAAAATCCGCACAGCATTATCGAGCGCAATGGAAAAACTAGCACATGATGCGCCAACATCGAATGTCGATGACCAAGTTTCGCCTTTCTGAATGCGTCCTTGCACAACAATTGAAGTTGCTGGCGAAATATACTCTGGGGTGTCGGTAGCAACAATAAAAAGCCCAATTTCAGATGCTAGAATCCCAGCATCAGCAATGGCATTTTCTGCTGCTTTTGTTGCAAAATCGGCAGTGGTTTCTTTAATCCCACGCAAATGAGCAATGTGCCGTTTAAGGATTCCTAGTTTTTCCTCAATCTTCTGATGATCGAAATCGATGCCCGCCAATGTTTTTAATTCCTGATTATCGATGGGTTCGCCCGGAGCGTAAATGCCTGTTCCTATGATTTTTATTGGTAACATATTTATATATTTTTGTTCTGTGGAGACGCAATGCATTGCGTTTCTTTTTTTATGATATTGAGACGCCAGCATGGCGTCTCTACGTTATAAATAACCCATTTCGATGGCTCGTGATGTTAACTCTTCACGAAAATCGGGGTGTGCTATTGATATCAAGGCTTTTGTTCGTTCTTTGACGGTCAATCCGGTTAACCGAACCGATCCATGTTCTGTTACAACCCAATCGGTATGACTGCGATGTAAGGTTACTGCTGTGCCTTCGGGCAAAACAGGTACAATGGTCGATATTTTCCCTTTTTGCGCCGTTGATCGACAGGCAATAATTGATTTTCCCAATCCGTCGAATCCTTCAATGGCTCCGACGGCTGTGTCGGTTTGCCCGCCAGTTCCTGAATACTGCTGAATGCCAATAGACTCGCTGGCTACTTGTCCCGTAAAATCAACCATAATGCAGGTATTTATAGAGACCATCTTCGAGTTTTGCTTCACTACGAAGGGATCATTCACATATTTTCCACGCAAGAACTCAACCGACGGATTGTTATTCAACCAACGGTACATTTTCTCGGAACCCATGGCAAAAGTGCACACGAATTTATCTTTATAAAACGCCTTCTTTTTGTTCGTAATAACGCCCATTTCATAGAGTTCGAGCATTGAATCGACAAACATTTCGGTATGAACGCCTAAATCTTTTTTATTTCGCAACGAAAGTGCGGCGGCGTTTGGAATTTCACCTATTCCAAGTTGAATTGTTGATCCATCGTCCACTAAATCGGCGATGTTATTCCCAATTTTAAGTGCGATTTCATCGGGTTCGGGAGAAGGCAATGATGGTACAGCTTGAGAATGCTCGACAAAAAAATCAACATCGTTAATGTGAACATGGGTATCGCCAAAAGTTCGTGGAAGTTGATCGTTCACTTCGAGCACAACTATTTCGGCCGCTTCGAGAATGTCTTTTTCATAAGTCACCCCCAACGACAAGGAGATAAATCCGTTTTCATCGGGAGGGGTACAGGTTCCAAAAAACATGTGTGGGCGTCGTACTTTTAATCGATCAATGGCTGATCTATGGAGCATGTTAGGAACATAAGTAACGGTTCCAGCTCCTGCTTTTATGGCTTGTCGCGATCCCGGCGCATGAAACCAACTGCACAATTCAAAATGCCCTTTCA
>JAQVXQ010000237.1 GCA_028709085.1 Salinivirgaceae bacterium
CTTGGTTTCAACAAGCGCGTTAAAAAGGCGTGCTCCGTCGAGATGCAAAATCAAATTATTGCGATTGCACGCTTCTCTAATTTTCACAATTTCCCTGAAATCGTAGATGCTCCCACCTCCTTTATTCATCGTATTTTCGATTCCAACCATTCTACTAATGGGCTTATGAATATCGTTGAGATCGTTTATTGAATCGGCAATTTGATAGGCCTTAATGCGTCCCCGTTCGCCCGGAAGCGTTCTAACCGACGATTGAGCATTCAGCGCAATACCGCCTCCTTCGTACAAATATATGTGCGACTCTTCGTGGCAAATAACCTCGCTCCCCGGTGGACAATGCACCTTAATTGCGAGTTGATTGGTCATGGTTCCTGAAGGACAAAAGAGCGCCGATTCCATCCCAAACAGATTGGCTACCCTTTTTTCAAGATTATTAACCGTTGGGTCGTCTTTAAAAACATCGTCACCAACCTCAGCCGCCATCATTGCGTTTAGCATCAATTTCGAGGGTTTGGTAACCGTATCGCTACGGAGGTCAATATTTGCTGATTGCATCGGTTTGTATTTTTTTGTTAATAACTGAATTTCAGGTTGATATCACTGTGTGTCTGCGCAATTAAAAGTGCCGGAACATCGGAATTTCTTTCATGGTTCCACATTCAACGTCTGAACTATATCCACGGCGCAATTATTGCTTGTCCGTATCCGTAAATCCGCGTCGAATGGTTAAAACATGAATGGTTACACCAACGCCAACAATTCCCATTAAAATCAAACCCCAACCTTGATTGCGCATAAAATAGGAACTGATAAGCAACGTCAACCACAAAATAATGATGGTTCGGATACGAATGCGCATAGGAATGGGCAGTTTCCGAATATAGGGGTTAATGTAACTATTTAGAAATCGATTTTGCGTAATTATTCGTTGAAGAACGGGCGAACTGTGCGAAAAAAAATAAACAGCCGCCAGCAGCAACGGAGTTGTTGGCAACAGCGGAACAAATATTCCAATTATCCCAACCAGTGTACAAACGATTCCAAAAATAATATATAAATATCGTCGCATTTTAACCTTAAAAATGAATTAACAAATACATTTCAACTTTAATAAAATCAGCATATTAACCCCATATGAATAATAAATAAGATCCATTAGAAATCGATTCCCGATGATATTCATTGGGAGTGTCGTAAAATGACGTAATAAATCAAGAAATAATTCTCAAATTTGCACAAAATTGCACAAATTTACCGAGTATGGAAAGTATAAAAACAATTTATCGCATTGGACATGGTCCATCGAGCAGCCACACAATGGGTCCACGAAAGGCATCGCTCATTTTTCTGGAGAAATTTCCCGATGCGCCTAAATATAGAGTGACGCTCTATGGTAGCTTGGCAGCAACCGGAATTGGGCACCTCACCGATGTGGCAATTCTTACTGTTTTTAAAGATGCCGGCAAACCCATTGAACTGATTTGGAAACCCACCGAGTTTTTGCCTCGTCATCCCAATGCTCTATTATATGAAGCCTTGTCCGACAACAACGAAGTTTTGCTAGCATGGCACGCATACAGCATTGGCGGAGGAGCTGTTGTGGATGATGACAATTCAATTACAACGGAAACTGTAGAATGTTATCCGTTTGCCAATATGGCTGAAATCCTAAAATACTGCAACTCAAACGGACTCAGTTTTTGGGAGACCGTCGAAAGATACGATGACTCCGATATTTGGGACTATTTAGCCACTGTTTGGCAAACAATGCAAGATTCCATTGAGCGTGGATTGGAAAACGAAGGTGTCCTTCCCGGATCCTTAAAACTTCCACGCAAAGCGGTCAGCTATTCGGTGAAAGCCAACGGATATAAAGGGACATTGCGAAAACGAGCCATGCTTTTTGCTTACGCATTGGCCGTGGCCGAAGAGAATGCTGCAGGAGGATTAATCGTTACTGCACCCACATGCGGCAGTTGCGGTGTTATTCCATCGGTTTTGTACTATTTAAAAATGGAACATAAATTTTCGGACACTAAAATCCTACGAGCTCTCGCAGCCGCAGGACTTATAGGTGCAATAGTGAAGCAAAACGCAAGCATTTCAGGAGCTGAAGTTGGATGTCAAGGCGAAATTGGAACCGCCTGCGCAATGGCTTCCGGAGCCATATCGCAACTCTTTGGAGGAACCATATTTCAAGTGGAGTACAGTGCCGAAATGGGACTGGAACATCACCTCGGATTAACCTGCGATCCCGTTGCCGGACTGGTACAGATTCCCTGTATCGAACGAAATGCGTTTGCAGCAGCACGCGCCCTAAACCACAACGCTTACGCCATGTTGGGCGATGGACGACACCGTATTAGTTTCGATACCGTAGTTGCAACCATGCGGAAAACTGGGCACGACTTGCCTAAAATTTATCGGGAAACTTCCGAGGGCGGTTTGGCTTGTTACAGCGGAATGGCCGATGACATTTAAGTTTGTAGTCACTGGTGTCCGGAAAATCCATATGGATTCTTCGGACAACAATTTTTAATAACCACATGAATAGTGTTAGCAGGAAAACGTGGATTTCTCAAGTGCTTGAAAAGAAAATTTCAAACACAACACAGCAATAAGTGTTTCCTTGCAAGCATTAAATAACAAAAACACCAAATATTCGTATGCAATCGGTAAAACAAACAAATAAATGGATGTAAAAATGGTAGTTACCGATTTGGATGGTACGCTCCTACGCGACGACAAATCGATTGACATAAAAGAGTATGAAACCTTTGTAAAACTAGGAGAACTAGGCATAATACGTGTTGCCGCTACCGGACGTAGTCTCCATTCGGTTCGTGCTGTAATTCCTCCTAATTTCCCGTTCGACTATATTGTTTTCTCTACCGGAAGTGGGATTTTCGACTGTAAAACCCAAACCATTTTACACGAAAATGCCCTCACCGAGAGCCAAATAAAATATGTAATGCAGCTGTTCCAAAACGAAAAGCTCGACTATACAGTGCATTTCCCCATTCCCGAAAACCACTGTTTTCACTACCACCAACCCAACAAAAACAACGCTGGATTTAACAACTATTTAGAGTTTTATAACCAATATGCACACCCCATAACCAATGACATTCCGCCCTTTGTTAAAGCATGTCAGCTTCTGGCAATCATGGATTTTGACATGGAGCGATTCACAAGAATCAGCGGACATTTGCTTGACTACAAGGTTATTCGGACAACTTCGCCCATCGATCACACCATGATATGGATGGAAGTTTTTCCTAAAAATGTAAGTAAGGGCGATGCTGTTCACTGGTTATGCAACCGGGTTAATATAGATAAAAGTGCCGTTTTAGCCATTGGAAACGATTTTAA
>JAQVXQ010000006.1:0-33245 GCA_028709085.1 Salinivirgaceae bacterium
AATGTAACGTTGAATCATGAGCGGAGTGACGGGAGGATTGATGATGTTGTAAAGCAGTGATAGGGCCGCAACAATGCCCCAGAACCATAAATGAGCATCCTACTATTCCCCCGTCTTCAGTTATCTTAGTAATAACGTTAACAACAGCACTGTAGGATGCAAATCTTGCAGGAGGCATATCGTAATGCTCAATTTTAGCTATGTCTTCAGAACATAAAGCAATAAGTTCTCTTTCTGAGGCATTCATCCCATTTAATAGTAACTTAATCTGTTTACCTCCTGTTGATGAAATCGTATTATTTACATTATCGATATTAATTGATGGGATTATATTTAAGAGATCTAGCGAATTTCGAGTTGTTTTGCTATCTTCATCAGTGACTATATAAGTCACTTTATCAATACTTCTTTGAATGCGTGTTGCAATAATGTCAACACCTTCAAGCTTGTTTATTACATTAGGTAACTCAATGTTCAAACCTAAAATATCGGTACCCCCTACCTTTATTTTTTCAGAAAAGGGTTTAAATCCTATGCATGAAACATTTATAGAATAATACCCATTAGGAATTTTATCTAACTCGTAATTCCCTGCAAGGTCGGATACTGTCGCTGTTTTAATTTGGGTAGTGTCCTTTATATCAAACAACCAAATATTTGCAAAAGGAACAGATTCTTCTATGGAATCTGAATTAGTATATACCTTGCCTGTTATTTTATTTTGAGAATATGTCACAAAGACTGTAAATTGCGATAAAAATAAAACCAGCAAAAAGTTGTGTTTTATTATTATTTTCATTTTTATTTTTATTTTACATTTAAATTTAGTATACAAGAGTACATATGTGGAGTGCATAAATTAGAAATATCATAAATATCGATACTCTGAATATTTCTAATATTTATTTTATCAATTTCATTTTTTTTAAGGTACAAACCATTCAAAAACAAGATTACTTTTCTATTTTTATGAGTAAGTATTTTGTTTTCAAAATCATACAGTACTTCTGGGATATGGCTCTGAATTAAAACAAAAATGTTTGTTGTGTTACTACTATTTATTGAAACTGGAATGTTGGAACTTCGATATGGAATTGTTTTGATTGTAATTTTGTTACTAAAATTACTAATAAACGGTGCTCCATCCGATTCCGGTATTACATTATAGCCTTTTGCTACCAATTCACCATTGTATTTAGCATTTACATAATATTTTTTAGGTATCAATGATTCAAAGTAGTACATTCCTTTAAAATCAGAGAACGTAACAAATTTTGTGTTTGCTGAATCTTCAATGTCTGAAAATTCAATCTTGCTTAGAGGTAAAGGAGGATTTCCTTTTGCTAAATTAAATATCCTCCCTGAAACTTCAGTTTGTGCATATTGTACGCAAA
This sequence comes from Salinivirgaceae bacterium, assembly GCA_028709085.1. Lineage (GTDB taxonomy): Bacteria > Bacteroidota > Bacteroidia > Bacteroidales > Salinivirgaceae > JAAYQU01. The sequence goes on from JAQVXQ010000006.1 coordinate 1,395, forward strand.
TTAGGCACATTGCAATTATAAATAAAAAAAAATGGTTTTTCATGAGTACGAATGTTATTTGAGGACGATGTTAACTTGTAGTTCAGCTTGTAAATCAAATTTTTACTAATTTGTTTTCAAGGGCAAATCTATTGAAATTGTATGTAATGTGATCATCTAAAGACAAGTTAGTGTCTAAAATGCATTTTACATTTTCCCCATCCTCCAATATCTTCTGTGAACAAATTCCCGGACATGATGGTAGTAATTTGCAATCTTTACAAATTTGAGAAATGTTTGTCGCCAATCTACGAGATAAACGATCGATATCCCAGTTAATAACACCATTGTCCATTAAAACTCCATCTGGTTTAACTTTAGCGAAATTTCGTGCAGTACATTTGTGCACATTCCCATCATAATTGACCACTACTTCATTGAGGCAATCAGCATAACAAACACTTGATTTGGGAGTCAAAGATAAAAAATTTACAATGAATCCTTTCTCTTGAGCATAATTTGTGAATTTAAAAATATCCGGCCAACTTATTTCAATTTGGTTTACTTGCCATATACGCATTAGGCTAAATCTCAGAAACCTTTTATCTGCAAAAGCCAAATCATCGATAACTGAATATAGTCCTTCAAGTGCCTTTTGATGATAGTTTATTCTAACAGAAATACCATAATTTTTTAAAACAGATTGTATTTTGTTAATATTATTTATGATTAGTTTATAAGTCGGTTTATTTGTATTTTTAAAACAACGGCTGCTATCGTGCATTATTTCATTTCCATCAAGCGTTATTTGAAAGTTAACATTAAACCTTTTAAGCACATTTAGCAATTCATCCGAAATTAGGGTTGCATTAGTTGTAAATGCGACCGATATTTTAATTTTTTTGTCCTTAGTGAATTTTTCAATCTGGTTTAATATCGTGATAACAATATTTGTTTTTAGCAAAGGTTCTCCTCCAAAAAAACTTAACCATAATTCAGAGAATTGTTCTTCTTTGTATTTTAATTTGATGTGGTTTAGCAGTTTTTTAATAATTGTATCATCCATTTCTGAATCAGGAACGTGATCTTCATAGCAATACCAACACCCCAAATTACAGTCAAGTGTTGGATTTATTATTACTTGGTAAATTTTTGAAGTGAACCTTCTATTAAACAGCAGATTCAAATAATATGATTTTTCATCAAAAGCTCTCGGTATTATAAACCCGTTTTCCTTTAGTGTGTTATATAATTTAGGGTTTGACGTGTATAATTCTTCGAGATTCTCTTCTTTCGCCCGAAATTCATTAAACAAGTCTTGGTTTAAAATTAAATATGCATCTGCCAAAGCATTATAAAGCATAATAGCCTTTCCCTCTGGTACATAATGATTATAAAAGCTACTTTTCATCTTTTTTTAATATTGCATTATGATTTTTTGTAATACACATGAATTCAGCATAGTAAATAAAAGTACTATGGAATTAGTAGTTACTTCTGGTTGTCTAATAACTGCGCATGTTTTGGATTAAGAAAGAAGGACACATGAAATGCATCCTTCTTATTGAAAATACTAGCTGCAAGGACAGTTTGAACCACAATTATTCGTACATTGACATTGAAAAACGTTAATTTCATCAAGTTTGCCTAAAAGCCAACTCCAAAGTCCACCACCCTTAATCATTAACATTTCTTCGTCGTTTTCGAAACGCTCAATAATTTGTGGGTTAAGCTTAACCAATCTTTTTTCTTGTTGTTCCATAATAAATAAGTTTTAGTTTTGTCGTAGAGTACATTATGTATTCCGCATGCAAAACTAAAACCTTTTATTGTAACTTGCTCTATGTGGTTGACTTATCCTCTGAGTGGTTAAAATTTGTGTATAAACGGAAATATTTCGCTCATGGACGGTTTTGTTCGTTGTGGAAAAATTCAAGTAATTCAGAACATCGTCTTCTCGAAACTTTAAGAATGGTATTTTCGCGGAGCATAATTTGGCGCTTCTTGCAATCGAAAGAGGTTACGTTTTTGAGATTTATTATACAATTGCGATCGATGCGCATGAATTGCACATCCAACAAAGCATGTTCGAACGATTTTAAGCTTCTTGAGACTGTAATGGGATTTTCTTTATCAATGAGTTTAATAAATGAAAGATAGCCTTCGCAGTAGATATGAGAAATATTTTCGATCTCTACTTGGGTGTATTTGCCTTTTTCGCTGAGTATAATTTTCTGTTGATTCTGACAATTAAAATCTTTTTTCATATGCATGGCGGGTTTAACTTTGATTCATTTTGTATTGCTTTTCTTCATTGTAATGTTACTATTTTCTGATAATAACTTAAAGACGGACACCAACAATGTATATATATATATATATATATATATCAGTTTTATAACTAACTTGGAGTTTTTAAACAATGCAAATATAAGATCATTATTTAACAAATTAATATCTCTGACAAATTAAAGCCAAATTATTTTTAAGCAACGCTTATTCTAGCATGAAGTGCTGTTGTTATACAACGAAGCAAAAATCGTCTCTGTTATGGAAATGAATTTTGATTTAACTACAAGAAGATGTATAATTTGCAGGAAGAGTCGCTTCGCGCACACTATTTCTAAATGTAACAGTGTTGCGACAGGGGTCTTGGGAGTTGTTGGAATACATGAAACACAATCGCAAGGTCAGGAGAGACCAATTTTCTTGTATTCCTAGGAGACTCGAAGTTTTTTGGTTCTTCGCTTAAACTAGTGGATTTTAAAAAAGTATTCATTATTGTACAGAGAATTCCAAATAATGATTACGAGATTCTTCACTCCACTACGTTACGTTCAGAATGACAGGTGCTTTCGAGGAAAAAAAGAGGAAGAGAAGGCGGCGAAGCCGCCTTCTCTTCCTCCCTCATCTGTCCGACAGGAATGTCATCCTGAGCGTAGCGAAGGATCTCTAAAACTTCATTTTAACTAAACGACATTGATTTAGAAATGTGAGAAATTTCAGCGTGATGGTAAATTTTGGAAGAGCCTAATTGACCAAATCCACTAGTTTTGGCGAAGAGCCAGTTTTTTCTATTGCTAGGTATTTTTATAAGCAGGGAGACTGCTTTTTTTTCCGATGCTAATTGTTTAATGTCCACAACCTGAACAAGAGTGGCAACCGGAGTCATCGCATCCGCTATCGACGTTGTATTGTAATGGCAATTGTTCGTGATTCCAGTTTTTCATTCCTCCCAATAGATATACCACATTGATATAGCCATTCTGCTTCAGCATTTGTGTAGCGTTGGGCGATAAACTTTCGTCGAAATCGGCAATAATTAATCGTTTTGCAACTTCATATTTGTGCATTGCATCGGTTAATTTCCGTAAAGGAACATTGACCACATTTTCAACGTCGAACGTCACAAATTCGAAATCCATGGGTTCGCGAATATCTAACATTAGAGCTTTTCCGGTTTCTAGCTCAAATTGGGCGTCTTTGGGTGTTATTGAGTTCATATCAGTTGGGTTGTTTATGGGGTTGCAAATATAAATGTTTGTTTCTGTAATGAAAAATAGAGAAGCGATTGTTTGAAATATTTTTATTTGTAAGATGATAGTCAAAATTAATATAATGATTACGAGATCCTTCATTTCACTGCGTTACATTCAGGATGACACTGTTTTTGCTGTTCGGATGTGGGAGGTCGGTGGCGGCACTGCCGCCACCGACCCCCACATCTCTAATTGCGATTTGCAGACTTTGACATCCTGAGTGTTAGCGAAGGATCTCGTAGAGCATATTGGTTATTCTAATATACAAGCAAATTACATCCTCGAACATCGCTGTAGTCGAACCGGCCTAATATTTCAAAACTGTTTGCGCCGTTCTTTTTTCCAATATCGTTGGTTTGAATAAATGCACACGAAAATTGGTTTGCTAAATCGATAATATTCACTCCTCCTGTGTTATTCTCGCTGGGCTTAAGTGGGTTATAAGGGTCATACAGCGACACTTGCATCCATGGTGGAGTTTCAAAAACCCCATTGCCTTTTGAGTATGCTTGGCTCAACAGTTCGGTCATTCCATATTCACTATGGATATGCGACACGCCCAGCGATTTGCAAAGTATGGTATGTAGTTCTTCTCTGGGTACTTCAGCTCTGCGCCCTTTCATGCCGCCAGTTTCCATCACAATGGTCGATTTTAGTTGCATCGAAAATTGCTCGGCAAAATCCAACAAGGCAAACGAAACGCCCATTAAAATGGTTGGAATACTATTTTGTTCATTAACAATTAGTTGCTTATGCAAATCGTCGATGTTATTTAAGTAGAATCCACTTTCGGAATATCGGCTCATTTGAATCATCGACTCGGCCATATAAATTAGGGACGAACCTTCTCGTTCGAGGTACGAAGGCAATAGAAATAGAAAGCAAAAATCCGCCGGATCGCCATAAAAATGGCGGAATGCATTTATAAAGCTTTGTTCATAGAGCTTTAGGTCGGCCACGGCATGGGTCGATTGTCCGGTTCCTGTTGTGGAGCTTGATTTGAAAAGAATTTCAGGTTTGTTTGCTCCTCGATAAATAGAGTGCGATTTAAAAAATTCCACCGGTAAAAATGGGATTTCGTTGAGTTTTGAAACTTTATTGGGGTCTATATTTAGATTCTCGATAAATTGCTTGTACAGTTCTACTTCGTTTGCCTGCGTCTTAAAAAGGGAAATAGCATGGTCTTGAAAGTCGTTCCTGTTGTTTTTCGTTCGATTGAAAATGTCCATAATTAGATACTTTATGGCACTCCTAACAATTTTGAAGCCATAATGTTATCCATCAGGAGAGATAGAGTGACAGTAAATTGTATTTCGGGGGAGATTTTATAAAAAAAAGCCGATTATTAACCGGCTTTTTTTGTGGGTCGTACTGGATTCGAACCAGTGACTTCTACCCTGTCAAGGTAGCACTCTAAACCAACTGAGCTAACGACCCAAAGGGAGCACAAAGATATAAAAATTCTTAAATGAAGCGGCTAATTGATGTGCTTTTGATAAATTCTTTTTTTTGAGGGGGTTAAAATAGAATCTATAAAATAGGAAAACTAAAGAGATATTTGTTGTGTTATGTTTTCGAAAAATGAATAAGGTATGAAACCTCGTTTTTTTTTGCATATGCACTTTGTGTGACAACTATTTGTTGAATTATCGGTAAGGAATAAATTTAGTTTCGTCGCCTTTTATTTTAGTAATGATTATTTCCTTTGTTTTTGCAAAGTGTTTTGTTTAAATGGATCGTTTTTATTTCTTGTAATTGGACAACAAACGGTTAATCTTGTTCTTCTTAAAACTTCATTTTTTGAATTCTTATTGCATTTAAAATTGCCAATAAGGCAACACCAACATCTGCAAAAACTGCTTCCCACATGGTAGCCAAACCTCCTGCGCCGAGGGCTAAAACAATACCTTTTATTAAAAATGCCATAGTAATATTTTGCCAAACAATCCTTTTTGTTTGTTTCCCGATTTTTATTGCCATTGGAATTTTACTTGGCATGTCGTCTTGTATTACCACGTCTGCTGTCTCTATCGTGGCATCACTTCCAAGACCACCCATTGCAATACCAACACTGCTCAATGCCACTACTGGTGCGTCATTTACGCCATCGCCTACAAAGGCTACGGAGCCGCTTTTTGCCATTATTTCTCTCACTTTATTTACTTTGTCCTCGGGCAATAAATCGCCAAAAGCATGAGCAATTCCAAGTTGTTGAGCCACAAATTGAACAACCGTATTTTTGTCTCCACTCAACATTGTGGTTTTTACTCCCAGTGCTTTTAGTTTGTTTATAGTAATTTGGGCATCTTCTTTTATGGAATCTGCAATGGTCAAAAACCCTACAAATTTCTGATCGTAAGCAATGGCAATTAATGTATAAACTATTGTTGTTGGATCGATGTTGTATTCAATGGAAAACATATCCATTAGCTTTAAATTCCCGACCAATAATTCTTTCCCATTAATGTGCGCTTTTAATCCATGACCTGGAAATTCCTCCACGTTTTTAAGTTCAATTGTATTGTCAACTTCACCTACAAAATTGTGAATGGCGGTTGCAATTGGATGAGTACTTTGGTTTTCTAAAGCATTTGCCATTTGTAACATTTCCGTTTTATTGAACTCCGGTTTCAGGTTCACTTCTTGGACTTTGAAAACGCCTTCAGTCATTGTGCCTGTTTTGTCCATCACCACATTTTTAATTGTTGCAATAATGTCTAAAAAGTTGCCTCCTTTGAATAAAATCCCATTTTTACTGGCAGCTCCAATCCCTCCAAAATAGCCCAACGGAATACTAATTACCAAGGCGCAAGGACACGAGATAACTAAGAAAACTAACGCTCTATAAAGCCACTGACTGAAAATATAACTATCTACAAAAAAATAAGGAATGATACATATGAGCGTTGCTAAAAGGACCACAAATGGGGTGTAAATTTTTGCAAATTTTCTAATGAATAATTCGGTGGGTGCTTTTTGGGATGTTGCATCTTGCACCAGTTGTAAAATTTTACTTAACTTACTATCGGTGTATGCGGTTGTAACTGTTACTTCTGAAATTTTGTTTAGGTTTATCATGCCTGCCAAAACTGTTTCACCTTTCAATTTCGTGTCAGGCTTGCTTTCGCCAGTAAGTGCTGAGCTGTTGAATGTAGCATTTTCGGAAATTAACGTTCCGTCAAGACCTAGTTTTTCTCCTGCTTTGAGTTGAATGATGTCACCAATGTTTGCATCTTCAGCTTTTATGGTTTTGGTTTGGTTGTTCAGTAGTATAGTTACTTCGTCTGGTCGCAGATCAAGTAAGGTTTTGATATTCGCCTTTGCTTTTGTTACTGCAAGTGTCTGGAACACTTCACCAATGGTATAAAACAACATTACTGCTACGCCCTCAGGATATTCGCCAATGGCAAATGCTCCGATGGTAGCAATCGACATTAATAAGAATTCGGAGAATACTTCGCCTTTGCTAATGCTCCCAATTGCTTCTTTTAAAACTGGAAAACCAACGGGTAAATAGGCTAAAATATACCAACTAATTCTTACCCAATCTGTAAACCAAGTTTGCGGAAAAAAGTGATCGAAATTAATGGCAAGCCCCAATAGAACAAAAGAAATAACAGCCGGTAAAAACACTTTAAACATATTGTCGTCACCAATGGAATGGTCGTGGTCGTCTCCGTGGGTCTTTACATTTTTAAAAATAGGTTCATTTGTGGCACAACAACCAGCTTCTTTGTTTCCTTTTTTTAGGTTTTTGTTTGCAACGGAGTTTATTTTCTCTTCTAAAGTGCAACACAGTTGCTTGCCACTTTTGTCATATATATGTTTATGTTCCATATCTTACAGATTGTTTATTAAGTTGTGGAATAACAATGAAAACTCTTTCTACAATTTGAAATCCACATTTGTTGACACACAATGTCGTTAATTCACTATAATTAATTTTAACACAGCATTTTTCGTGCTATGTTTTGCGTCTGATGAGTTAGTTGTGCGAAATCCCCCATCTGCTTATGTTTGAGGAGAATTGCTACTACTAAGGTGGTTATGTTGTTCCAAATATTTTATGTTTACTTCTGAGTTTTGGAGCAACTTCTTCAAAATCTTGTTCTTTTTCAAATTCGATCATCAAATTGCTTCCAACTAAAATTTTCGGATTTATGGCGATTCTGAAAACTTCGCCATAAATTGCTTTCTTTTCTCTCATTTCGTAATCTTTATTTTTTCTTAAATTTTTTGTATATGATATACAATTGGAAATAAGTATAAATGGATAAAATATAGGCAATAGTAGTAGAGAAGTTGACTTTATTCCTGTATAATGATATTTTTTAATTCTAAATCCGGATAATTTTGCCAAAACCCTTAGCTTTTGTATTCCAATTAGGAACACATGTCCGAAATATATTTCACTTGTGATTTCTTGTTTCGACATCCAAATACTGTCAAGTTCATTGGGGGGCATCGTTGAATTAAATCGCTCACATTCAGATAACAAGTAGCTTAATTTTGCACGAAGATTCGAATAGTTTGGCGTAGTTATCAATAATATCCCATTGGGTTTTAGTACTCTATTGAATTCTTTTAAAGCTAGATATTGGTCGCTAAAGTGCTCAATACCTTCTTGACAAATCAATGCATCAACCGACTTCTTTTCAATTGGTAATCCATCTTTTATATTGGCTCTTTTACAATCGATCCCTTCGATTTCAAAATATTCGGGAAATAAATCCATCGGTATTGGAAAAGCATCTATATCGTTTAAAATTCTTGATGTTATGCCATTCCCGGCAGGGAAATCAACAACCTTTTTGCCCTTAAATAAATCAATGTTTTCAATCAAATATTTTTTTACATAATATTTAATACTTTTTGGATCGTCTTCGTATTTCATCTTTTATTTTTTATTCTTATTTTGTGTGGTGTGTATTAAATGCAAAGTACTGGATTTATGAAGACAAGCTTTTCTGCCAACGTTGATTTGTATTTTGGGCTAAAGACCTCATATTTAGAATGCAATCCACATTAAAGTGAATCTATTGTGATGGTTTAGACAGGTCAGAATAAGTTCCAAAAATACAAAATATTATTAACAGACCGTGTAATGAGTGTCTGTTTGTTTTCAGAGAATTTGTTATTTCGATACTGGGACAAATTTTGAGAAACTTCGCCATTAAAGTAGGTTGGTGCTTGCTGTTAAAATGCCTAGGATTATAATGATCTCTCCTTTACCTGTTGCATTTAGGTTGTTTGTTTTAAATTGGGGTTATTATCAAAGCCATAAAAAAACGCACAGAGTAAGGTTTCCTTCTCGGAGAGGTATTTATATACACGAGTAGATTGCCTTAAACGCATGTTCAAAAAAGCATTAAAAGAAGGCTTTGTTCAAGGATTGAGGCACTTTTTTATGTATTTTTGGGAAAAAGAGAACGATTTCATGAAAACAAAATTACAACTTGCTTTGCTGGTAATGCTTATGAGTTTTTGCCAGCTCTATGCTCAGAATTTTAATATTGAATATAAAAAGTTTGACTCACTATCAAATATTTCTAAACTGGTGCATCAAGTTGCCATTGTTCCCAAGTGGACTGATAGTGTGAGTTTTACGTATGAGATAAGAGAGGAGGGTGCATTAAAAAACTATAGTGTTAATATACTAAAGAGGTCAAAAGTCTTGATTGACAAAGAGTTAATGAGTGCTAAATCCGACTCCACATTTTTAAAAAGAGATCATCCAAAGGTTATTGTATCGCCTGATGGTAAATGGGAGGCCTATGTTACGGATTTTAATATCTGGTTACGAGCAACGGGGGATAAAAACGAAAGCGATTTAACATCTAAAAAAGAGATACAACTTAGTTTTGACGGTACAGAAAACCTCTTTTATTCGCAAATCAACTGGTCTCCAGATTCAAAAAAAATTGCTGCCATACAAACCTTAGAGGCCAAAAGGCATAGGATTCCTCTTCTGGAGTCGGCACCAACAGATCAGAAACAGCCAAAACTTCAATGGCGGGACTACTATAAACCAGGAGATGTTATACCGGTTAATCGTCCGACTTTGTTCAATATTGAGCAAAAAACGAAAATAGAAATAGACACAAAAGAGTTTGCAAATCCGTACCAACTTTTTTTTAGAAAATGGTCGAATGATTCAGGTTGGTTCAGTTTTGATTTTAATCAAAGAGGTCATCAAACGTATCAGATTGTAAACGTTGATGCTCAGAATGGAAGCGTCAGCATTGTTGTAAATGAGCATTTTAATACCTTTGTTCATTATGGAAGGAATTTTATATACTATACCGAGGATACCAAAAATATTATATGGTCTTCTGAGAGAGATGGGTGGAGACATCTGTATCAAATTGATGCGGTAAGTGGAACGATAAAAAGAGCGTTAACAAAAGGCAAGTGGGTAGTAAGAGAGGTTGTTAAAGTAAACGAAAAGGATGATTATATAATTTTTTCTGCAAATGGGAAAAACAAGGGGGAGGATCCTTACAATTTGCACTACTATCGTATGAATATGGATGGAAGCCGTTTGACAGAATTGACCCCTGAAAATGCAAATCACAAAGCGACTTTCTCTCCCGATAATAAATATTTTATAGACGTTTATTCGCGTCCAGATTTGGAGCCTATATCTGTAGTTCGCTCTGCCGAAGATGGAAGTGTATTGATGGAGTTAGGGAGAGCTGATATTTCTGAATTGTTGACATTTGGTTGGTGCAGACCAGAGGTGTTTTCTGCTCGGGGAAGAGATGGAGTTACCGATATTTGGGGGACCATATACAGACCATCAACATTTGACCCATCCCAAAAATATCCCGTAGTAGAGTACATTTATGCAGGCCCGCACGATGCTCACGTTACCAAAGATTTTGCAGCTTATATGCGATTCTCCAAATTGATGGAGATGGGCTTTATTGTGGTTACGATTGACGGAATGGGCACCGCTAACCGGTCAAAAACTTTTCACGATGTATGTTGGAGAGACCTTAAAGATGCTGGATTTCCAGACAGAATCCTCTGGATTAAAACAGTGTCGGCAAAATATCCTTCAGTGGATGTAAATCGGGGAGTGGGCATATACGGATACTCTGCAGGGGGGCAGAATGCAATGTCGGCACTACTTTTTCAGGGCGATTTTTATAAAACTGCGGTCTCTCTGTGTGGCTGTCACGATAACAGAATGGATAAGATTTGGTGGAACGAGCAGTGGATGGGGTATCCTATTGGTCCGTGGTATTCAGCTTCCTCAAATGTTGACAATGCGCACTTGTTGGATGGAGATCTATTACTGATTAATGGAGAACTTGATGATAATGTAGATCCTGCTTCTACTCTACAAGTGGTGGATGCACTTGTTAAAGCCGGAAAAGATTTCGAACAACTCTACTTGCCAGGACACGGACACTCACTGGGGTCTGATTATATAACCAAACGTGTGTTTGAATTTTTCTGGAGAAAGATGCAAATCAACCATAATGGGAGCGTAAAATAAACGTCTTAACTCGACATAAAAAAGATAGTGATAGGGTTGTTTTTTTTGCTTGCACCTCTGGTAGAGTAGCGTTTTGAACAAACTCGACCAGGGCGCAAAACCGTTGATGGCCATATTTTTATTCAATCCAAAAGTTTCCAATCGAATATGTTTTTGCTTGTCCACTGATTATCACACGACTCCCTTTGTCTTCACAATAAAGTTTTCCTGTTCGCTCTGATACTTGAAGGGCATAAAGTTCTTTTTTATTAAGTCGGGCTGCCCAAAAGGGGATTAATGAACAATGAGCCGAACCCGTTACTGGATCTTCCAGAATGGAGGCTTGAGGTGTAAAAAATCGGGAAACAAAATCGCACTTATCACCAATTGCAGTCACAATAACTCCACCAGGGTCTAGGTTGATTTGATCAAACAATTGTCGATCAATTTTAATATTCCTAATCTCTGTTTCGGTTTTATACACTAATACATAGTCCCTAGCCTTTAAAACTTCGTTCGGTTTTATGTTTAACGATTCTAAAATCGTCTCGGGCAAATGGTCTGCAGTCGGCATTCTTGAAGGAAAAATCATTTTGTAAATACCGTTCTCTACTAAAACGTTCAAATCTCCACTTAACGTCTCAAAAACAATGTTATCGCTTTTGTATTTAAGTATTGTTTTCAAACAATGTGCCGCTGCAAGAGTGGCATGACCACACAGATCCATTTCAATTTCGGGCGTAAACCAACGTAAATGGATTTTATCCCCTTTGTTTACAAAAAAAGCGGTTTCAGCAACCGAGTTTTCCTTCGCTATTTGCAGCATGATATCCTTCGTCAGCCATTTGTCAAGCGGAACTATACAGGCTGGATTTCCGCCAAATACTTTGTCTGTAAATGCGTCAATTTGATAAAGAGTATATTTCATTGTGTCGAATTTTTAAATTTGTTTATGAACGTGTGTGTTACTGCGTTCGAGTGATATTTTTGTTTCATATTTTATTTAGTCAAACAAATATAATAAAACAAGTTTTCATTTTGGGTGCTTCCTACAATAATGTAGGAAGCATTACATTTAGTACGTATAAAAACATCAAAATGAACAATTCAAAACCTCTATTTTACGAAAATAAAAATTGACTTCGAATCGCGAAGCAAATATTTAAAACATGTTATCTTAATCTGACTTGACAGTTGTTTTATTCCTATATACATTTCATTAACAGACATGGAATCGACCTTTATTTTCTTGTTTGCTACTATCGTTCTTTTCACGTACATTTGTTATCCTTGCACTTAAATGGAAATGGAATATGAGCATTACACCACAAATTATTAATAACGATCCTCTTTTGGTCCCGTACACAAATACCATAAAAAAACGATATCATCGTGTTCTCGATAAGGCAATTGAGTTGTGTGGTTCTGAAATCGAACTGCATAATTTTGCCAATGGACATCACTATTACGGTTTGCATTGCGATAAAGCTCTTTGGTATTTGCGCGAGTATGCTCCAAATGCAACGGCTATTTTTATGGTGGGCGACTTTAATAACTGGACAGAAAGTCCTGATTATGAGTTGGTTCGAATAAACGAGCGGGGCGATTGGCAACGTACCTTTACGCTCGATAAAATACAGCATGGTCAAAAATATAAACTTTCGATTCATTGGCAGGGAGGGAAAGGATTACGAATCCCTTCGTATGCAACTGTTGCCATTCAGGACGACATCACAAAAGCGTTTTCCGCGCAGGTGTGGAATCCCGAAAAGGCGTATGAGTGGAAAATCCCGGAAGCACCATTGATTAAATATCCTTTGGTGTACGAAGCCCACGTTGGAATGGCTACCGAAGATGAACGGGTGGGAACTTTCCGCGAATTTGCTGATCTGCGAATCCCCGAAATTGCGAAAGCTGGCTACAATACCATTCGACTCATGGCCATACAAGAGCATCCATATTACGGCTCATTCGGATATCATGTTTCAAACTATTTTGCGGTATCATCGCGTTTTGGAACCCCTGACGATTTAAAGTATCTAATTGATAAGGCACACCAAAGAGGAATTGCGGTTATTATGGATTTGGTTCATTCGCACAGTGTTAAGAACTCAGAAGAGGGATTGGGCGAGTTTGATGGAACCAAACATCTCTATTTTCACGAGGGATCGCGCCGTGAACACGAGGCTTGGGATTCCCTATGTTTCAACTATGAGAAAAACTCGGTACTGCATTTCCTGCTTTCAAATTGTAAATTTTGGCTCGAAGAATACAACTTTGACGGCTTCCGATTCGATGGTATCACCAGCATGCTCTATTACGATCATGGATTGGGTGCCAATTTTGTCGATTATAGCATGTATTACGATGGAAATCAGGACGAAGACGCCATTACTTACCTTACGCTCGCCAATATATTGATACACCAAGTGCGCCCCTTGGCCATTACCGTTGCCGAAGATATGAGTGGAATGCCCGGTTTGGCAACTCCATTTGTTGAGTGCGGCATGGGTTTCGATTATCGATTAGCCATGGGAGGACCCGATTATTGGATCAAAATTATTAAAACTCTAGCCGACGAAAATTGGCAGGTTGGCGAAATATTCTATCAACTAACCAATAAACGGCAAGAGGAGAAAACCATCAATTATGCTGAGTCGCACGACCAGGCCTTGGTTGGCGATCAAACACTTATTTTTAGGCTCATTAAAGAGGCAATGTACAATAAAATGGACAAGGCTTCGGAATCCTTTGAGGTGGATCGTGGAATGGCATTGCATAAAATAATTCGGTTGATAACCATTGGCTGCTCCACCGGCGGATATCTCAATTTCATGGGAAACGAATTTGGTCATCCTGAGTGGATTGACTTCCCACGTTTGGGAAATAATTGGTCCTATTGGTATGCTCGACGACAATGGTCGTTGCGCGATAACGACGCATTGAAATATCACTACTTGTCTGATTTTGATAGAGATATGATTAAGATACTTTCCATGAATTTGGCTTTGGATGGTTACGATGCACAAAAAATTCATGAAAACAGAAGCAACCAGATTTTGGCATTTATGCGAAAGAATCTTGTTTTTGTTTTCAACTTCAGCCCTACAAACTCGGTTGTCGATTATGCCATTGAAATCGATGGGGGAGCATATGAATTGATTCTAAATACGGATGCTGAAAAATATGGTGGATTTGGTCATCTAACCGAATCACAAACCTATTTCACCATTCCGGCAACCTTTGATTATAAACGCGAATCGTTGGCCTTAAAACTATATCTTCCGGCACGTACAGCAATTGTCTTGAAACGAAAAGGAGGTTGATCGAGAGTTGTTGTGCCCCTGAAACAATATGGAACTGTCAATTGGAACGTTTTAGGTTGAGTTGGGTTAATATTTTCCATCCTCGACTTTTGAAAGCAGGTTTACCCGTTTCAATCTCATTTTCAATAATTCCACGGAGTTCGTTTTGTAGATCGGGATGTTTGCTCGTCAGGTTATAGACAATTTGCATGCAATTGACCCTTAGCGCAATGGGCAGTGCTTTATTGGTTAACCGATCAAAAGCCGCATTTAAAACCTTTGCCTCCTCTTTTTCGGGAATTGGTTTTAGCATCAATAGTTTTGATAAAATACGCATCACCGATTCATTATTAGTTTTTGGGAAACTGATCGCTATCGCTTCAATATACGACCAGTACAAGACTTCGTTGTTGGTGCAGAGATACTCAAAAACCCAGGCAGCACGAGCATTAATGGGGTAGGGTTTGGTTGCAATTAAGCTCCACAAAAAAGGGATTGATTTCGGGGTTTCGACAACAAACTGCGCCAATCTATGCTTCATCGCATTTCCCATAGTTGCCTGTAATGATTCGGTAATTATAGTTTCGTATGTTTCCATTGAAAACAGTTGTTATAATTATGGAACTATTCATAATCTTGATAAAGAAACCCTTGCAAATGGACTTGTTCGATTTTGGATTGCTGTTTTCTTGTCAATATTGAGTCTTTAAGTCCTGACTTTCAATGACATGCAAGATATATCATGGATAGAGTAGCGAATGTTCTTTAAAATTTCACCCTTACTAATCGAAATTGGCATGTTAGATATAAAGAGAGGGGGTTTGCTGGTGGCTTCGTAGCCAGCAAACCCCCTCTTGTAATGCTCGTTATAACCCTGTCATTCTGCGCGTTAGCGAAGTATCTATACGGATTTACCGAGCACTAATGAATCTTTTTATAAAAGAGCGTATTTAATTGCAATACCCACCGTTACAACCGATGCCATTACCATTAATTTTATCAAGATATTGATACTTGGACCCGATGTGTCTTTAAATGGATCGCCAACAGTGTCGCCAATAATGGCTGCTTTATGGTTCTCCGATCCTTTTCCACCAAAGTTTCCTTCTTCAATATATTTCTTTGCATTGTCCCACGCTCCACCAGCGTTAGCCATAAAAATTGCTAGAGCGAAACCGGAGGTGATTGTTCCAACCAATAGACCTACTACTCCAGAAACTCCGAAAATCAGTCCTACTCCTACAGGAATAAATAGGGCTACAAACGAAGGAATCATCATTTCTTGTTGAGCTGCTTTTGTTGAAATAGCAACACAACGAGCGTAGTCAGGTTCAGCGGTACCTTGCATAATGCCTTTGATTTCGCGGAATTGACGGCGAACTTCGTCAACCATCTTTTGGGCTGCTCGGCCTACTGCATTCATGGTCATTCCACTAAATAGGAAGGTTGCCATTACACCAATAAAAGCACCCACGATAACTCTTGGATTCATAAGTGTAATTTCGTAGTGATATATAAAGTCCATAAAAGTAGCATCTTTAGCAGCGATATTCCCTGCTACACCATTGAGGATAAAATTGGGCATGCCTAAATATTCCACAAACATCATTTTCACCTCTTCAATATAGGCAGCCAAAAGAGCAAGCGCTGTTAGGGCTGCGCTTCCAATAGCAAATCCTTTTCCGGTTGCAGCAGTAGTGTTTCCAAGTGAATCAAGAGCGTCGGTACGTTTGCGTACTTCGGGTTCAAGATGACTCATTTCGGCGTTTCCACCCGCATTGTCAGCAATAGGTCCATAAGCGTCGGTTGCCAATGTAATTCCCAAAGTAGCAAGCATTCCAACCGCTGCAATACCAATTCCATATAAACCTTTGCTAATATGTACAATGTCGAAACTAAATCCGGCAGCAAATAGATACGATAATGTTATGGCAGTGGCAACAATTAGCATTGGGAAGGTTACCGAAACAAATCCAGTTCCAATTCCGCTAATAATAACTGTAGCAGGACCTGTTTTTGTTGATTCAGCAATACGCTGTGTTGGTTTAAACGACGAAGAGGTATAGTATTCCGTGGATTGACCAATGGCTATACCTGCAATTAGACCCGTTACAATGGATCCCCAAATGCCTAAATAGTTAGGAATTTCTAAAACATAAAGGATTCCCAATGAGGCAAGTACAATTAAGAATGCACTAACATTCACACCACGTCCCAAAGAACTTAAAAGTTGTTTTTGGGTAGCACCCTCTTTGGTTCTTACTAAGAAAATTCCAATTATGGATAAGATAATTCCTAAAGCGGCAATAAGTAGTGGCGCAAGTACAGCATTTAGCGCAACACCAGTACCTTCTACTGCAAATGCTGCTGCTCCGAGAGCCGCTGTTGCTAAAATTGAACCACAATAGGATTCATACAAGTCGGCACCCATTCCAGCAACATCGCCTACGTTGTCTCCAACATTGTCGGCAATGGTAGCGGGGTTTCGTGGATCGTCTTCCGGAATTCCAGCTTCTACTTTACCTACTAAGTCCGCTCCTACGTCGGCTGCTTTGGTGAAAATACCCCCACCAACACGGGCAAATAGTGCTTGGGTTGATGCTCCCATACCAAAGGTAAGCATGGTTGTTGTAATCACTAATAGATTTGTAGTTTCAGCAGCATATGGATAGATATAATTCAAAACTAAAAGCCATGCTGAAATGTCTAATAGGCCTAATCCTACCACCACCAAGCCCATTACAGCACCACTGCGAAATGCTACTCTAAGACCGGCATCGAGCGAATGACGAGCTGCATTAGCTGCTCTTGCCGATGCATATGTGGCTGTTTTCATTCCGAAAAATCCAGCCAATGCTGAAAAGAATCCTCCCGTTAAAAATGCGAAAGGGACCCATGGATTTTGTACCTTAAGAACATAGGCTAAAATGACGAAAATTAAAGTTATAATCATAAAAACAATGAAAACAACTTTGTATTGTTGCTTCAAATAAGCGCTAGCACCATCTCTTACGTGCTTCGCAATTTTTTTCATGATGTCCGTACCTTCATCAAGTTTTAACATGTTCTTGTAAAAGTAATAGGCAAAGCCCAAAGCTAACAACGAGCTAAATGGGGCTAACCAAAAGATTACAGGCATAATTGTTTCTCCTTTTTGTTAGTTGATAAATTTGGTGTAGTTAGATTATTTATTAATCTTTTATTAATCTATATGCGTAATGGTTATGTATCTTTCAGATTGCGAAAGTCGGGAAAATTAACCAAAATGGAAAGCATTTTTTTGTTTTTTTTTTAAACTTCAACATATCAAATCCCTAAAACATCGGAAAACTCTATTATCTACGTTTTTAGTACAATTTGTTTTGATTAAGTATGAGCGTACAGTTTATAAAACTTACAGCGTGTTATTTTGCATATCGACAACAAAATCGATATATTTCAACAAATCAATATAAATACGATAACTATGAAAAAGAAATCATTTGCAATTGTTTTGTCGGGATGCGGTGTTTATGATGGCGCCGAAATTCACGAAGCTGTATTTACAATGCTTGCCATAGATCAACAAGGAGCCGATTATCAATTATTTGCTCCCAATATTTCACAAATGCATGTCGTTGACCATCTGTCTGGAAACCCAACAAAGGAGTCTCGAAATGTATTGGTTGAGGCTGCACGAATTGCACGGGGTAAAATCACGTCGCTTGCCGAATATAAAGCTCAATCATACGATGGACTGATTTTTCCTGGTGGATTTGGAGTGGCGAAAAACTTATGCACATTTGCACTAGAGGGAACCAATTGCGCTGTTGATCCCATTGTTGAACAAGCAATTACAGAAACACACAAAGCATCAAAACCCATTGGAGCATTGTGTATTTCGCCGGTGTTGATTGCTAAAGTTTTGCAGAAGGTTGATGTTACGATAGGGACGGATAAAGAGACAGCGGAGGCGATTTTAGCCTTTGGAGCCACCCATTCCAAAACTAACCATGGCGAGGTGGTGGTGGATCGTAAAAATAAAATTGTTACAACGCCATGTTATATGCTCGATTCCACCATCAAACAAATTTACGACGGAGCATTTAACCTTGTCGAGAAAGTTATGGAACTATCTTAGTTTCCCTTCCCATTTTGTCTTGGGTTACGTCATTTTTCATTAATTAGTTAACCTATTTCAGAACAATACAAATTGGATATTTTAAAAAAGGCATCACTTAATTTTAAGTGATGCCTTTCGTAACTTTGGACTTGGTTGTAAACAAGGTTGACTTCTGGAAACCCGTATTCTCGAATATATGTTTTTTTATATAAGGGTTTTTCAATGCTCGATATGCTATTGTTTCTTAATCCAACGTTTTGTTTTCGGTTTATACGAAATTAACATGTATGCATTAAATATGTTATCCTCATCTTGCTCTATGGCCTTTTTTTCGATGGTTATATCCGTAAGCGTAATATCTACATTTGCTTTGTTTTCTTTCTCGTGGCTCTCTTTTTTAGTGCTCTTTTTTTCCTCTTTCGAAGAAACTTCAGTGGGACCCACTAGCATTGCCATTTCAGCAAAGGCGTTTA
Organism: Salinivirgaceae bacterium; assembly: GCA_028709085.1. Lineage (GTDB taxonomy): Bacteria > Bacteroidota > Bacteroidia > Bacteroidales > Salinivirgaceae > JAAYQU01. Next base: position 20,276 of record JAQVXQ010000006.1, read on the forward strand.
GTCTTGATTTGTCAATGGCAACCGTTTCGTTGCGCGACTGTCCAAATCCAACAGCATACAGTGTATGTTTCGATTTTGGAGGATTACTCACCCAGTCGGGAGGAAAGGTCTCTTCGGATTGCGTAAATGCACAATTTGAAAATATAAAGAGACTTAGGAGTAGTAGGCAGAGTTGTTTCATAACTTTTGATTTTATTTTATAGGAATCACTATTGTAATCATATAATTTCCGAGTGCAAGATAGGTCATTTCGGCATGGTTTTTTTTTCTAAATTCCTAACCAGATGTTAATTATTTGAATGAGTTTTTTTTAAATAGACGGTATTCCCCGTTTAATTTAGGCGTAATTTCACTTTTTTAATGACATAATGCCTTCTGAAATTGAACGTTTCACATAATAAAGCCTTACTTTTGTCCGCTATTTTCAAGCACTATTGAGTTGCTTCAGACTATAAATATGGAAGAGGTTGTTTGATAAGCGCTCTGTTTACATCGGAATTTAATACTCTTGTTTTATGAAACCCGAATATATTATTATTCTATTGGTGTTCTATTTTGGGATGCTTTATTTAACATCTTGGATTACATCGCGACGTTCCAATAATCAATCATTTTATTTGGGAGGACGAAAGTCACCATGGTACATTGTGGCGGTAGGAATGTTAGGGGCTTCGTTGAGTGGCGTAACCTTTATTTCAGTTCCTGGATGGGTGCTGACAAGCAACTTCAGTTATTTACAACTCGTAATTGGATATATTTTTGGCTATATAGTCATTGCTTATGTCTTATTACCAATCTATTATAAACTAAATCTCACCTCCATATACACCTATCTTGAGCAACGTTTTGGACTTTCGGCCTATAAAACCGGGGCAATTTTATTTCTAATAAGTAGAACGATCGGTGCTTCTTTTCGACTGTTTATTGTTGGTACTGTATTGCAAATTGCTGTTTTTGACCATTTTGGAGTTCCGTTTTATGTAACCGTATTTATCACCATTGTCCTAATATGGTTATACACCGCAAAGGGTGGAATAGGTACCATTATTTGGACCGATTTTATACAAACGATTGTGCTGTTGCTAGCTGTTGTTTTGACTGTAGTTCAAATATGTTTACAACTCGACTTTAGTTTTACGGAGATGGTTTCCCAAATTTATGCAAGCCCACTTAGCGATACCTTTAATTTTAGCGACTGGCGTTCAGAGACCTATTTCTTTAAATATTTTTTTAGTGGGATGTTTATTACCATTGTAATGACAGGGCTAGATCAAGACATGATGCAGAAAAATTTGAGTTGTCGTAATTTGAAAGATGCCCAGAAGAATGTAATTACCTATGGAGTAGCCTTTGTTCCAATCAATTTGCTTTTTATGGGATTGGGGGTTTTGCTTGTTATATTCGCCAATACCAATGGAATTGCAATTCCGGAGGCCACCGATCAATTATATCCAACCATTGCTACCGGAGGCTACCTCCATCCCGTAGTTACATTCGCCTTTATTATTGGATTAATTGCCGCAGCATACTCCTCTGCCGATTCAGCATTAACGGCATTAACCACATCCTTTACGGTCGATATTTTGGGCTACAATCATGAAAAACTCGACTCTCCTGATTCGGTAAAAGTCCGCCGATGGGTTCATCTGGGAGTGTCAGCAGTTATGATGATTGTTATAATTGTTTTTGATGCCATCTCTGATCAAAGTGTAATTAGTGCAATATTTCGCGTAGCCGGCTATACGTATGGTCCGCTGCTTGGAATGTTTGCATTTGGATTGTTTACCAAGTATCAAGTTCGTCCCGTGGCTATTCCCATTATTGGAATTTTATCACCACTCTTCTGTTATTTTCTTCAGATGTATGCAGAATCAGTGTTCGACGGCTACAAAGTAGGGTATGAGTTGCTCATGATTAATGGCGCAGTAACCTTTATTGCGCTCTATTTTTCCAAAATTGGGAGAAACTTCTCAAAGTGAATCGTATAGGCGCTGATATGTGTATGTTTACGTGTGCTTAAATTATTGACATACAAGATCTTGTTTCTGTTGGCATATATGTTGATATTTCTTTGGTTGACTAAAAAGAATAGCACACTATGGAATCCAACCTATCAATTACGCTCCGAAATTCAATTGATGCTTTACGATGCGATGTGACCGAAAATTTAAAGATTATTCGGAGCAACGAAAAAATTGTGCATCAAATCATGAAGCAAGGAAGGCATAATGAAGAGATGGAATTAATAAAAGTATTGCATGAAAAAAATCGTATATTACTAAATCAGAATAAAGAGGCCATAAATATTCAATTGAAAATGATTAACTTTTTAAATAGTTATAAAGTCCCTGTGCCTCAAGATAAAAATGAATCCGAATCCGACACTGATAGTACTCTAATGAATGTGGAGTCGGAAGAAACGCCGTTTTTTCCATCCAATTTAACACAAATGAACAACAGAGAAATAGGAATCTCGGAGATTAATGCCGATGATTATTTTATACTTACTACTGAAAATAAAATAGTTTTTAATAGAAATCATCCCTATTATGAAGATGATGAGTTTTATGGTAAGCTGCTTCGTTTCTATAAAAAAGAGGAGAATTATGAAATGTGTGCACGAATCGTTCGCAAATAACGAGTGCCTATAGGAAGAAAATTATTAGTTTTTTCATACATATTTTGATTTTTGGTTAGTGATCCTTAAGAGTTTTGCATTTATTTGCAAAACTCTTTTGTATTTTAAGTGTAATATTAAGAATCTATCTTTTACTTAAGATATTCATTAGCCAGATGGGCTCGAGATCTACTTTATCGCCCGGATAATACACATGCTCTAGGAAAAGTCCATTGGCAGGAGCAGTGTGGCGAGCAGGAAAGTCCGATTTTTGTGTAAGGAATAGCCCCATCTCATCGGCCAATATTTTTTCTTTGCCAACTTCCACCAACGTACCTACAATGCGGCGAACCATTTTCCATAAAAAATGAGAACCTACAAGATGGATAATTATAGAGTCGTCAATTTCAAATATCTTTAATACCTCCAGATTAACCAGCGTCGATTTTTCCTCCTTATCGGCAACGCCAAACGAGCTAAAATCCTTCATTCCAATTAAATGGACTGTAGCATCTGCCATGGCTTTTACGTTGAGTGGACTCTGTACCCACCATGAAAAATTACGACCAAAAGCACTCCTTCGTTTCGAAATGTGATAGACATAACTTCGTAATATAGCATTGTGCCGCGCATGGAATTTTGGCTCCATTTTACTTATGTTTAAGATATTAATCGACGAGGGCAGTTTTTCGTTAATTCGAACCAAAGCAATATACGGCGGCATTGCTGTATTTATCTGTAAGTGGGCAACTTGTCCCAGAGCATGTACACCTGCATCGGTTCTGCCAGAACCATAGAGTTCAAAATCATCGGTTTTAAAAACCTCTTGAATGGCTTCCTGAAGTTTTCCCATTATTGTGGGAACATCTCGTTGGTATTGCCATCCGTGGAAACGAGTACCATTATATTCTATTGTTAACTTGAAACGTGGCATATATTATTTGTTTTGTAACTGATTTAATACCAGATTTATACAGTATGCTTTATGGATAAATTGTTGCTTTTTAGCCATAACTCGATTTCTATAAATGAATACCATTGGGTTATTTATCGTACACAAATTTAGGTTTTATTTTGCGGATTAATCCTGATTTTATTTTTATCATTTTCGAACAATTCAGTAATTTCAAATAAATTGATGCGATTTGTTGCTATTCTTTTAACAGATTAATGTGAGTAGAGTTCAATCAATAATATGTTTTGCATGTTATTGAAAAGCCAACATTTACTGACCAAAGTCAAATCGGGTAAACTGGAAATAACTCTATCCTTGCGGCAGAGAACATCGATTGCTACTGGAGTTCGAGTTTTGGTCTAAAACTCCTTTTTATTATTACCCATTGGGAGTTTGTTCGAAATTTTCAAACAATCAATGGAAGTTTTTTTCAAATAATCTTGCCTCAGTAAATCTTGATTTAAATAAAATTTCCGTATCTTTGTTGGCTTTTCTTTAAGCAAAAAAATCAATAAATATTAAGAGATGAAAAGAGTTTTAGTTTTAACCGGAGGCGGAGATTGCCCAGGGTTAAATGCCGTAATTCGAGCAATTGTTAAGCGTGCGTCTAAAGAGCGCGACTGGGAAGTAGTGGGGAGTATCGAGTCCTTTAACGGTATATTGCGTGAACCTACTGAAATCAGAATACTTGATGAGAAAGCCGTTGCCGGAATTCACATTCAAGGAGGTACCATAATCGAAACAACCAATAAAGGAGGTCCCTTTGCATGGCCTGTTAAAAACACCGATGGTACTTGGTCAGCGGTGGATCGAAGCGACGAAATGATTCGGAAACTGCAATATTTGGGCATCGATGCTGTAATCAGTATCGGTGGCGATGGATCGCAACATATTGCACATAAGTTGTTCGAGAAGGGGTTAAACATTATTGGGGTTCCCAAAACCATTGATAACGATTTAATGGCCACCGACTTTACGTTTGGATTTCAAACCGCTGTTCAAGTGGCAACTGAAGCAGTCGATAAACTTGTAACCACCGCCACCAGCCATAATCGGGTGTTGATTTTGGAGGTTATGGGACGTTTTACAGGATGGATTGCCCTACATGCAGCCATTGCTGGAGGAGCTGAGGTTTGTTTAATTCCTGAAATTCCCTACGACGTAAATAAAATTGTTGAGCGTCTGCAAAAACGATACTCAAGAGGTAAAGGTCATGCCATTATTGTTGTTGCCGAAGGAGCGACCCCGATTAACGGTACCGTATCTGCTAAGAAAAACGAAGAAGTAGGATATGCAAACCTTCAGTTGGGTGGCGTTTCGTCAACCCTTGCGCTCCAATTAAAAGAGGCTGGTTTTGAAGGCGATATACGTCAAACAATCCTTGGTCACCTGCAACGTGGTGGAATACCCATTGCTTATGATCGAATATTGGCTGCCCAATATGGAGTAAAGGCGTTTGAAATGGTTCTTGCAAAGCGTTTTGGGGAGATGGTTGCATATCGTCATCCCGATATTATTTCAGTGCCATTAACCGAAGCCGTAAACAGACCTAATTTGGTTGATGCGACGTGCAATATGGTTCAAACAGCACGCGGACTCGGGATCTCATTTGGGGATTAAAAATTAGTGTATAGAATATTTTTCATCCGTTCTGAAATTCTGTTCTTGGAATTTTCAGTAACGGATTTTTTTATTCTACATGACTTAATTGTATTTTACATGTTAATGGTTGGCTTATCTTTTGTTTTTACGGATTGTGAAAAATGTTACCAGTTCAATCAAAGCCTGTGATTGATTTGTAAGTTCTTCGGCACTTGATGCTAACTCCTCACTCATGGTTGCATTCTGCTGCGTGATTGAACTGAGTTGCATTAAAGCGTTGTTTACTTGATTTGTCCCATTGTTTTGCTCTATATTCGATGCTGTTATTTCCTGTACTAAACTTGCTGTACGTGCAATTTCGGGTTGTAATTTTTCAAGTAGTTTTGCAGCTTCGTTGGTTACAGAAACACTTTTATCGCTTAAAGCAATAATTTCGTCGGCTGCTATTTTGCTACGCTCAGCAAGTTTGCGAACTTCGGCAGCAACTACCGCAAATCCCTTTCCATGATCACCTGCCCGGGCAGCCTCAACAGCTGCGTTTAGTGCCAAGATGTTTGTTTGGAAAGCAATATCGTTAATGATGGTAATTTTCTGTGATATTACGTTTATCGAGTCTAGGCTTTGTTTTGACGAGTTTCCAACTTTTTCAATTCCATGGAACGATAATTCCGCTATCTTTTCGGTTTGTTTCGCATTGTCTGTACTTTGAGAAATATTAGCTGCAATTTCCTCCATTGTTGATGATACCTCCTCAACAGATGATGCTTGTTCGGATGCTGCTTCAGAAAGTTGTTGTGATGTTTTGCTTAATTCAACACTAGCTTGGGCTATTTGATTTGAGTTTCCAACGATGGTTTCCACAATATTTGTTATGTTATCGACCATAACTGACAAACTTTTCATTAGCGTGCCAACTTCATCCCGACGATTTCCAAGTTCTTCGGATACAACAATTGTAAGGTCACCGTTTGACATTTTATTGAGTAGCCCAACAGCCTCAAAAAGTGGTGCAGTAATACTTCGGGTTAAGACAAGAGCGCCAATCACTATTAATATTATTACAAGAGTCAAAATAATGATGCTATTAACCATAATGTTACGACTTAACTCTCCACTTGCTTTATAGGCAGCATCGGCTTCAATTTGCGTGAGATCAGTAAATTCATCCATTGCCCCACGCATTATTTCAAATTGCTCGTTGTATCGACTAAGGTATATTGTTTCTGCCTCTTCTAACTTGTTTTCGTTAATTAGACTTATTAATTCGTTGGTTATTAACTTAATTTGGTCATGGGCTGTATGGAAATTTTTCGATAGAAGGGCATTTTCAGGCCTATTATCGAGTCCGGATGTTTTTTCAAATATTCCGTATCGATCCTTAGTTTGGGTTAGATTTTCGATTATATCTTTTCGCAATTTTCCCATTTGATTTTCGTTGTTATTATCTCTGACGAGCATCAAATGAGCTATACTAATACTTGATTGATAGGCATCACGGTCGGCTTGCAGCAAATAATCGATGCTTACAAGATGCACGCCGTAAATGTTATTGATCTGTTCATTGATTACTCGAGTTTGGTATAAAGCATAAACAAAACCAAAGGTAGTTACCAAAAAAAAATGATAAAAAACAGGGTCAACCGAGCTCCGATTTTTAAATTATTTATTGCATTCATTTTGGGGTCTCCTTATTTATTGATCTAAATAGTTCAGGTTTGAAAATTACAGCGACAAATAGCCAGTTTTGTACTCCTTTTGAGCTGCCTATTTTTATAAGTTCCATTGATTTTTGAGCCATCATTGCTGAATAACCCACGGTTAATGTCGAATTTGGATAAAATTTATATGCTAACACAGCATCAAGTTCAATGCCAAGTTGTTTTTTTGCTGCAACAGGGTTTATTGGTGTTGAACCGACATCTAGAATATTATTTGTCAGTCTAAAATTATGTATTGCCCCTGTTAATGATAGTTTTGGCGATAGTTTATAGTCGGCTTGAAGATATATGTCGTTAAGTCCGCCTCTATTGGTGTGTGTGGGAATATTTGTGAAATAATCCATATAGCCGTAAAAGCCATGTCCATCGCCAAACACGGTCGAAAATGCATTGTCTTTATTGTTGTTGTCAAGTGCATTGTCTCCCGATAAATAATCGATTCCTAATCCAATTTTTAGATTTTCGTTGACCATGAAAGTGGGCTTTACATGGAAAAAATAGGACGAGATTTTTATGCCAGCTTTTGATTTACCATATTGGTAATACCCCATTGCATCGATCATAAAATTATCAATGTTGATTTCTGCAAAAATTCCCGATGTTCCCCGTGCGTAAACCTTTTTGTAGTTTCCTATGGCTTGGTTGCCGTCTATTATTGTTAGAAACGACAGGTTGAGTTCTTCGCTAAATTTATTGTATAAACGCAATACGGTTAGATATTTATACATATCAACGGCGTAGTTTGATTCGTAGATTTTGTCCGAATCGTTGTTGTACGCCAATACTAAATCGGCTTTGGTTTGATCTTCGTTATTGAATTGGAGTATCGCTGCATCGTGTACAATTGGAACGTTCCCCCAGTTCTTTATTCCCATAAGCCTATTTCTGTCGTAAATAATCTCTTGTCGCCCTAGTTTTACGGCTAATTGTTCTGAAATCGAGTATTTTATGAACGCCTGATGAATACCAATACCCGGATCTTCGGTTCCCCATTTATTTTCGCCCCAAATACGAGCGTCTTGCACCGATATATAAGCATGAATTTTATCATGCTTGTAGTCAAAATTGAGGCGTGTACGTTGAAATGTGATCAATGCTGGGGATAAAGAGTCTATGGAGAGTGATTTGTAGCCATCGCGCAATTCGCTGCGTAACCGATATTCAGCGTCAATAATTAATTGTCCGTAACTGAGGGACCCAATTAAAAAGAAAAGGAACAATAGTGAGCTGTTTTTCAGCAACATGGGAATACGGAAATTAAATCCTAGCCAAATGTTTTTCAAGTGAAAATTCTCAAATGTTGTTGTTTTCATAAGCGTTAGTTTATTTGTTAGATGTAACCTATCAATTTGATAAATAAGGATATGGGAAAAATCGGTGAACGTATATCTCAAGTTCTACCACTCATTGAGCTAAGATATAACAAATTCATTTCATATTATGTTTTGCTGAAGCTTTATTATACGATCTTTATCTCATGGATTGAATTGTTAAAAAGGCACTTTAAATCTTCAAAAGAGCGTTCTTTGTTCTGTTACCAACAGTGCAACAACTTCAAACTATTTGTCCTATAAACAAGAATTTGGAAATACAACCGTTATCGATAGTTGATTACCTTTGTGAGGTTCAAATAACATTTCAATGAGTTCAAGACATATACATCTCGTTCTAGTTTTCGCCCTGGTTGTTGGTCTTGTACTCGATGGTTGGTCGCAAACACAGAGCAATAAAAGATGTTTCGAACTCTCTGCGCGCCAAACATACTCCTTCGATACCGTTGCCATAAATCCAAACACGTTCGTGTTGACTCAACATGGCGACACCATTCCTAATTCTCAGTATAGCTACGACCATGAAACACAATCGTTACGTGTTAACATTGAGGATACTACCGGGGTTTTAAACATCTGTTTTCGGACATTACCGACACAATTAACGCGCACCTATTTTTTACTTAAAAAGCCGGAGGCAATTGCTTCACGCGCTGCGTATGAGTTCGAATATCAGGCCTCAACCATTCCAGACTTGCAATCCACATATACTCAATTGGATAAAAGTGGAAGCGTAAGTCGTGGAATTAGTGTTGGAAACGGACGAGATGTTTCATTAACCGGAGGGCTTAATTTACAAATGTCGGGGAAAATTACGCCTAATCTGTGGCTCGCAGCGTCGCTAACCGACGCTAATATCCCCATTCAGCCTGAAGGAAATACGGCGCAGTTGAGCGAGTTTGACAAAATATTTATTCAGGTTTATAACGATAAAACCAGTACAACCTTGGGCGATTATCAACTAAGTTTACGTAATTCTAGGTTCATGCAACTGAATCGAAAACAGCAGGGATTCTTGTTCGAAGTAAAAGAACAAGAGCCCAATAGCGCATCATTTTCGTATAGTGGAACAACGTCAGCATCGGTTAGTAAAGGGAAATACCATCGGCAAACTTTATTAACAATGGAAGGAAAACAGGGGCCATATCGACTACAAGGAGCAAATAATGAGCGATATATAATGGTTTTGTCGGGCTCCGAAAGGGTCTATATTAATGGGGTGTTGATGGAGCGGGGCGAAAATTCCGATTACGTAATCGATTATAATGCGGCCGAAGTGATATTTACTCCTCGAAAACCCATTAGTAGAGAGAGTAGGGTTGTGGTTGAGTTTGAATATACCGATCGAACCTATGCACGCTTTTTGACGGCCCACACAAGTACCTGGAAAAACAAGCAGAGCCGATTTTCATTCTCCATAGCTTCGGAAAGCGACGCAAAAAATCAAACCATCGACATCGACTATAAAGATGAGTGGATCGATTTGTTGTCCGAAATAGGCGACAATGTCGATTCTGCCATTGTTGAAAATGCGCAGGAAGTATTGTTTGATTTAGAGGCCGTTCGTTATGCGCGCATCGATACGTCGTATCAAGGGGTTGATTATCAGATTTATAAATATTCAATAAACCCGGACAGTGCAAAATACAGTGTTGGATTTTCCTATATGGGACAAGGTGGAGGTGACTACATTTCGTTAACCGGATTGGTTAATGGCCGTGTATATGGTTGGGTTGCTCCTGTAAACGGTGCAAAACAGGGCGACTATGCACCTGTAACTGTTTTAGTTCCGCCAAAAAGCAAACAGAATATCGTTTTGAATGGGGAACATCGGTTTTTAAACAACGCTTGTGTTTATTCCGAAGTTGCCTACTCCCACTCTGATTTGAATACGTTTTCGAAACTGGATAACGATGATAATCATGGAATTGCCTTTTTATCGGGTGTAAATGTTGGAACTGACTCATCGTTGTGGTCCTTATTGGGTGAATATCAGTATGTTCACCGATACTTTGATACGTTTCAACGGTTCCGATCTTCGGAGTTTGAACGCGATTGGAATATCTCTTCCATGACCGAGCGATTCAATGAGCATTATGCAAAAGTGGGTGCCGGATTGTATAAGAAAAATAGGGGGAAATTGAATTATTTGACGGAGTTGTTTTCGCAAGAGTTAAATTACAAGGGAGTTAGAAATAATTTGTCGGGTGTTTTAACGTTAAATAATTTCACCATCGAAACATCCGGATCAATTGTAAATGCTATGGCTGACACTACTAAATCTCAATTTATTTCATCATTAAACAGTGTTGGGTATGCCTTAGATCGCTTTAAAATTGGAGCACGATTCCAAATTGAAGATAATCGTAAAACACTCCACGACTCTATCTTAGATATTGGGGCATTCTCTTTTTATGATATATCGGCCTATGCCGAAAGGGTGGGCGAGGGAAAGTTAACGGGAAAGTTTTCCGTTGGAATTCGCGACGATCAAAAGACCGCAAACAATCAACTTACGCCGTTTACAAATGCTAAATATATTCAGTCGGAGGGCGATTTTGCATTTTCCCCATCTCATAAATGGGGTTATCTGTTTAATTATAAGAACATTGAAGTTCGAAACGCAGAGAATTGGGAGAATGTAAATTCCGATAATATCGTCAGTGGACGAATTACCAATCGGTTTGCACTTTTCAAAAGGATGTTTACATCGTCTAGTTTTTACGAAATTGGATCGGGCTTAGAATCAAAAAAGGAATACGCCTATTTGCGCACAGCACCGGGCGAGGGAACTCATATATGGCGCGATTTGAATGGAAACGGCATTCGTGAGATCTCAGAATTTGAACAAGCCTCCATTCCTGCTGAGGCCGATTTTATCCGCATATTTATTCCCACCGGCGAATATATGAGTGCGTATTATTGCCGGTTTAGAATAAATACAAATTTGAATTTTGATCGCTGGAAGTCAAATAAAAATGTTCTATTAAGGGGGATTTCACAAATCTCTAACCAAACAAATTTTCAAGTGAATCAGAAAATTACCGACAATACTTTTGGATCCTATGCAAATCCGTTTTTTAATGTATCGTCGGATACGGTGTTGCTCTCCAACCAATTGTCGTTTCGCTCCGTATTTAGTTATGGTCGATCCAATCCCAAGTGGGGCATCGATTATACGATTGGGAACAACGAAAATCGTCACGTTTTGGCAAGTGGATTTGAAACCAGAGCATCCGATAATCAATCGGTAGTATTGCGATTCAATCCGCTACTTTTCCTTACTTTTTTGAATGAAAGCGCAATGGTAAATTCAAACTACGAGTCGCAAGCATTTTCTCAAAAAAACTACACCATTGAAGCCCGTTCAAATCAAACAAAGTTTCTTATCAATCTTGGAGCAGCTACTCGATTCGAAGCCATATATAAATATGCTGAAAAAGAGAATAGTTTGAGCCAAAATAGGGTTGAGGCTCATGAGTTTACAGTGGGTTTCAATTATTCAAAAGCTCGAAAAGGAAATTTTAACGGTTCCATTGGTTACATTTTGAATAAATTTATGGGTGAAAACGAGAACGATCCGGCAAACTACGAACTTTTAGAAGGATATCAGATAGGGAAAAACCTTACATGGCAATTGGGTTCAATCATTAATTTAGCTAAAAAATTTCAACTTACACTGCAATATCACGGGCGTTCGGCACCAGAAATGAAAACAATCCATACGGGATCGGTGCTCGTTAAAGCATTTTTTTAAATGATTAAATTGCAGAGTACGTTTTTGATAAAATAGGATCAATACAATACTCAATCTTTCCGAAGCCTATCTAAAGAAGGTAAATCTCAACTTTAATCTGCCAATTATCACCACAACATCTCAACATATCAACAACACAACGACTTAACTTTAACACAGCAATTGAAAAAAAAGCCAAATAGAACGAATTTTTAGTTTCCCCATAAAAACATTCTTATTTTTGCAAACAGCTACAAGCAAAACCAACATCATGACTGAAAAAAAATATAAAGTAATGGTAGTGGACGATCACTCCATTTTTCGACAAGGTTTAATTATGTTGCTAAGTACAATTGATCATATACGCGTTGTTGGTGAAGCAGAGAATGGTAATATTCTCTTAATGAAACTGCCCATTTTAGAGCCTGATATAATTTTTTTGGACATTAAAATGCCTGAAATGGATGGTATGGTTGCGGCAGCAAAAGCATTAAAAATTAATAAGAATCTGAAAATCATTGTGATGACAATGTTTGAGGAGAAAGCTTATTTTACTAAAATGGTGGAGATTGGGGTTTCTGGGTTTTTATTAAAAACAGCCGATCATTTTGAAGTGGAGCGTGCCTTGAATCGAATTATTGACGGTGATTCCTATTTCTCAGCTTCAATGTTGAAAAATAATAATGCGTTTGAATCCTCTCGAATGCTTGCCGATCGGTTAACGGCACGCGAAATTGAAGTTTTAAAGGAGATTTGCAAAGGATTCTCCAACCATGAAATATCCGATCGTTTATGCATAAGCCGAAGAACAGTAGATGGACATAGAGCCAGTTTGCTCGATAAAACAGCATCTAAAAATACGGTTGGACTTGTAATTTACGCCATTAAACATGGGTTATTTAACGTTGATTAGAATAAACGTGATAATTGTTATCAAGCTAGGGCAGTTTTTATTACCGATCCTAGAACTATAATGTCGTTTTTAGTGTTAGAATAAGAGTGTATATGTTG
>JAQVXQ010000006.1:33345-53073 GCA_028709085.1 Salinivirgaceae bacterium
TATGTTGTAAATTCTAAAAGTTGAAAACAAATAAAATGGATTCTAAAAAATATAAAATTCTTGTTGTTGATGATTCGGACAACAATTTATTCCTACTCGAAGAGATTCTTTTAGACTTTAATTATGAGGTTTTTACCGCTAATGGCGGCTTAGAAGCAGTGGAAGTAATAAGAAAAGAAGAACCTGATTTAATTCTACTTGATATCATGATGCCCGATTACAGCGGTTATAATGTTATGGAATATATGCAGGAAAACAAAATAGATACCCATGTAATTGTAATCTCAGCTCGAACAAGCAAAGAAGATATAGCAAAAGCGTATGAATTAGGAGCAAAGTTCTTTATTCGTAAACCATTAATAATTACTTATGTACTTGATAAAATAGCCGAAGTTTTAAACATTGAATCATAGGTTTCAAGGAGAGTGAAAACCAATATAATTAGAATTAATCAATCTAGTTTGACACAATAATTATTTTTCACACAGTAGAATGTTTGCGCAGTATAGTATAATCTGCGTAAACTAATTTTAAATCCATATTTTAATGAACTATTTAGCACATCTTTATCTAAGTCAAGCAGATGATGACTTAGCTCTTGGAAATTTCATAGCCGATTTGGTGAAAGGAAATCAATATAAAACTTTTCGGGAAGGTGTAGCTCAAGGTATTTTAATGCATCGCGAAATTGATTTTACTACCGACAATCACCCTGATTATATCTCTACTAAAGAGTTGTTTAAATCCTCTCATGGGAGATATAGTGGAATTGTAACCGATATTGTATTCGATTATATTCTAGCTAAAGACTGGGAAAAACGAAATCGGCTATCTTTGAGCGAATTCCAAAGTGATGTAAACACCCTTATTTTGAATAACTTTAAGATCCTCCCCTTAAAAACGAAAATGATGGCACCGTTTTTTATTCGCAATAAATGGCTCATGCTCTATGCCGCCCCTGACACATTGCATCAAGTATTGTCAAGGATGCAACGGTATAGAGGCGTTCAGGGGAATTCAGGAGAGGCCATCTCGATTCTTATGAAACATGAAGCGACTATTAAAAAAGCATTTAATTCAGTTGTAGATACCATATTTAAACAGGTTGTTATTAAATATCAATTCACTTCAAAATCGCACCAATCAAATAAAAATTCAAAAATCATACGAATTTAGCTCTAAAGTTTTTGATATTAAAAATCATTTGATAAATTTGTACGTTATATGTAGATTAAACAATAATTCAATAATAAAATTCCAAATGAGTATGAAAAAAATTAATTTGACCTTATTATCAACTGCAGTGTTAGTAATGATGGCACTCAGTAGCTGTGATAATCTAGCTAAAATGCAGAAAGTTGCAGACGAAGTTAAATTTGAAGTTACACCACAGGTACTAGAATTGCATGGTGACAGCGTAAAGGTTAAAATGAAGGGGACTTTTCCTCCAAAATATTTTATCAAAAAAGCTGAGCTTGAAGTAACGCCTGTTTTTAAATTTGCTGGAAAAGAGATTACATTGCCTGCTAAGCGACTACAAGGACAAGATGTTCAAGGTAACAGCCAATCAATATCATACGATATGGGTGGAACTTTCGAAATGGAAGGTACTTATGCATACGAAGAAGGTATGATGAAAGGGGAACTGTTTGCACGTGGCCAAGGATTTATGAAAGGTAAAGAATTAGGTATCTTTGATAAAAAAGTTGCCGATGGTGTAATTTGCACCCCATTACTTCTTCAAGCTGACGCAAAAGTTATCCAAGCGGCTAACAAATTTGTTCGTACAACAACCGAAGAAAAAGGAGCACGAATCAATTTCCTTATCAACCAATCTGATATACGAAGTGGAGAACTTAGGAAAGAAGACATTATTGCACTTCAAGATTATATCAAATCAGTTGCTGCAACTGAAAACTTAGAAATTAAAGACATTGTTCTTGAAGCATACGCTTCTCCAGATGGACCAATTGAGTTGAATACCAAACTTGCTGATAAAAGAAAAACAATTTCCGAGAAATTCTTAGCACAAACTTCTAAAAAGGCTAAAGTTGAAATAAGCAAAGATGCATTCAAAACTCGTTCTACTGCTGAAGACTGGGATGGTTTCCAAACATTAATGCAAAATTCTGATGTGAAAGATAAAGACCTTATTCTTCGCGTTCTTTCAATGTACACTGATCCTGTTGTACGTGAGAAAGAGATTAAAAACATCACGGCTGCATTTAGTGAAGTAAAAACTAAAATTCTTCCTGAACTACGTCGTGCTGAATTTAAAGTAACTGTTACTGTTAATGGATACACAGACGAGGAACTAAAAGATTTAGCAATCACCAATCCAGACACATTGAATCTTGAAGAGATTTTATTTGCTGCTACATTGTTCCAAGGTGATTTTGATAAACAATTTACCGTGTACCAAAAAGCAAGTGAGTTATTTGCTGACGATTGGAGAACACATAACAACACTGGTTGGGCTGCATTTAACTTAGGTCGATATGACGAAGCTCAGAAATATTTTAAAGCTGCAGGTGATGTAGGTAAAAGCGGAACAATAACCAATAACATTGGTGCATGTCAATTGATTAATAAAGACTTTGCAGGAGCTAAAGAAACGTTTGCAACTGCATCTGCAGGTGGAAAAGAAATTAGCTACAATCAAGCAGTTATTGCAACTAAAGAAGGAAATTATACAGGAGCAACTGAACTTTACAATCGTGCTGAATTTAATACATTCAACCACGCTTTAGTTAAGGTAATTAGCTTTAGTGAAACTCAAAATGAGCGCGCATATGATTCAGCACTTGAGATTTTAGACAAAGTTGAAAATCAAGATGATGCTTATGTATTCTATCTAAAAGCGATTATTGGTGCACGTCGTCAGAACTCTGACCTAGCCATGAATAATCTACGTACTGCTTGTGAGAAAAATGCAGATCTTAAAGAGTATGCTCAAAAAGACTTAGAATTTGCTCGTTATTTCAATGATGGTGTTTTCACATCAATTGTGAAGTAATTTGAATAAAAATATTTTAAAAAAGCAGCCATTCATGGCTGCTTTTTTTTATTTATATTTGTTCTTACCATTAAAGGATAAAACGTGTTGAGGAAAATTGCCTATATTTTATTTTTGCTTGGTGTTTGTTCAACTATTGCTCAAGCCCAATTTATTCCATGGAGTCAATTTGACACAACGAAGTCTCTTTTTCCGGTTTATTTTGAGAAGCAAGACACGATACCGATTATAAATTTACCAACCGTAGTGGTTTATCCTCAACGTATATTGGGAAATGATCGATTCTCTCGCGATTATATCATCTTGGCATTAAAAGTACGGAAAGTGTATCCATATTCTAAATTGGCAGTACGTGTTTTGGACGAGATAAAGGATACCTTAGTTCATATGGAGCAAGATCGAGCACGGCGTAGATACATAAAGGCTTACGAAAGGGCATTGCTGGCCGAATACAAGGTTGAACTGGTAAAGATGAAAGTCAGTGAGGGGAGGATTTTAATAAAGCTTATTGATCGGGAAACTGGGCATACGTCCTATGATTTAGTGGAGCAAATGCGGGGTACGCTTTCTGCATATTTTTGGCAAGGCTTAGCACGATTGTTTGGAGAAACCTTAAAAGTGAACTATGACCCCAAGGGAGCAGATAAGTTGATTGAAGAGATTGTTGTTAAAATAGAGCAAGGGAATCTTGAGCCGCTACCCATTCGTGAATTCAAATTGCGTTGATTCAAAAAAAAGCCAAATTAATTTTTTATAACTTGGCTTTTCTATAATATGTAAAAACACTAATTAAGCAGCTTTGAGTCGAGCTATATCGGCTTTTTCCAATTTCTCTTTTGCATACGCTTCATTAACATTCAATATTTTTTTACGACTCGATGGAAGTTCGTACATTGCATCAATCATTATAACTTCACAAATTGAGCGAAGACCTCGTGCTCCTAATTGGAACTCAACAGCTTTAGAGACAATATATTCGAGTGCCTCATCTTCAAAGGTTAGTTCGATACCGTCCATTTCAAACAATTTCGTGTATTGTTTTACTATTGAGTTTTTAGGCTGAGTAAGAATTAACCTCAATGCTTCTCTATCGAGTGGTTCAAGATAGGTTAGAACTGGCAATCGACCAATGATTTCCGGAATAAGTCCAAAACTTTTAAGATCTTGGGGAGAAATGTACTGCATTAAATTTTTACGGTCGAGTTGTGCAACATCTTTCGCTGAATTGAATCCAACCATGGAGGTGTTTAATCGCTGTCCAATTTTTCGTTCTATACCATCAAATGCACCGCCACAAATAAACAGAATATTTTTTGTGTTCACAGCAATCATTTTCTGATCCGGATGTTTCCGACCACCTTGTGGAGGGACGTTTACAATCGATCCTTCCAGTAATTTTAATAACCCTTGTTGAACTCCTTCGCCACTCACATCTCTGGTAATGGAGGGGTTATCACCTTTACGGGCTATTTTATCTATTTCGTCAATGAATACAATTCCTCTTTCTGCCGATGCTACATTGTAGTCGGCGGATTGAAGTAGCCGCGATAAAATACTCTCAATATCTTCGCCCACATATCCGGCTTCGGTGAGTACCGTAGCATCTACAATGGAGAATGGAACGTGCAGCATTTTTGCAATCGTTTTCGCTAAGAGTGTTTTTCCGGTGCCCGTAGGGCCAACCATAATTATGTTTGACTTTTCGATTTCAATCTCATCAAGATTGTCTTTTTGTGTAAGTCGCTTATAATGATTGTAAACCGCTACCGAAAGAAATTTTTTGGCATCGTTCTGGCCAATTATATATTGATCGAGAAATTCTTTTATTTGCTTGGGTTTTAGAAGTTTGATTTCATCGGTTGAAAAACTGGTTTTGTTTTTCGAATCTTCATTCAAAATCCCATGAGCTTGTTCCACGCATGAATCGCAGATATGTCCGCTGATTCCTGAGATAAGCATGTTAACGTCTTTTTCTGAACGTCCACAAAAAGAACATTTTTCCATTTATGTAGTTTTTAATATATAAAAAAACAGACATGAGAAAATCATGCCTGTTTTCCTTTTGAGAGAAAATAATTATAAAACTTTTGATTTTTGTTTTTGTAACACTTCGTCAATCATTCCATATTTAACGGCCTCGTCGGCTGTCATCCAGTAATCTCTATCACTATCGGTTTGCACTTTCTCGAAATCATTTCCTGAATGATAAGCGATAATTTCGTATAGTTCGCGTTTTAACTTTTGAATTTCACGAACGGTAATTTCAATGTCTGACGCTTGACCTTGCGCACCGCCCATGGGTTGATGTATCATAACCCGGCTGTGTGTTAACGCTGATCGCTTACCCTTTGTTCCTGCACACAATAAAACAGCACCCATGCTGGCGGCCATACCAGTACAAATGGTCGCTATATCCGCTGAAATAAACTGCATGGTATCGTAGATTCCTAATCCTGCATGTACGCTACCTCCAGGTGAATTGAAATAGATTTGGATGTCTTTTGTTGGCTCCGTTGACTCCAAAAATAAAAGCTGTGCTTGAATTATATTTGCTACGTAATCATCAATAGGAAGACCAAGGAAAATGATGCGATCCATCATTAATCTTGAAAATACATCCATGCTGGCAACATTGAGTTGTCGCTCTTCAATAATTGTAGGCGAAATAAAGTTGTTCGCAAGCGAGGAGTAGCTATCGAAAACCGAACTGCTTATTCCTTTATGCTGGATTGCATATTTTTTAAATTCGTCTTTAGGAAACATAGGATTGTTTTTTATTAAAGTTCACGAAATACCTCTTCTGTAACGGTAACTTCTTCGATATTAACCATTGTCATAATTTTATCAACAACTTTGTCTTCAATTACTATGGATGCATATCTTCGCCACTGATCTTCTTTTTCTAATTTTGATTGAGCTAACGAAATTAACGTCTCTTCTGGAATATTACTCATATTATAGTATGAAAATGCCATCCGTACTTCGTCTTTCGCTTTTTCCAACACATCGTTTTCTTCAACTTTTATATCGTTGTCGATGGCAATTTTATCGATAATTAGTTGCCATTGGAAGCTTTTACGATAATCGCCCCACATATCCTCAAGTTTTTCAGCGGTTAATTCCTCATTGGTTTCAACCAACCATCTTTTCAAAAACTCTTCCGGAAGTTGAGGTGCGTATTTCTCAATCATATAGTTTTGTGCAACTTCTTGAAACTTACCCCTTTGATACATGATGTTGTTCGCCTCAAGATCTTTTTGTATCCGCTCTCTAAATTGATCGATGTTGGCTATGCCTTCTCCTTTATACGCTTTTTCGAATAAATCTGCATTTAATTCTGCAGCAATTACTCTGCGTATTTGGTTGATTGTAATTTGGAAATCACAATCCAGATTTTCCGCATCGGCTTTTTCAATTTTTAAAAGAGAGCTGATTTCTGTATCGTTTTGGAATGCTTTTTTGGGATTAAATATAAAAACATCCTCTTTTTTCTTTCCAATAAATGTTTTTTTAATCTCTTCGTCAACAATACTTGCCACACGAATAAAAGCATCTTTTGCTTCGATTCCGTCCTCCATAATGTTACCGTCGGCATCAAGTTGCTTGATATTGGTTACAATCAAATCTTCCTCAGTAATCTCCTCAACATCTTCAATTGTTCCGAGACGTTTTGCAGTTTCTTCTACATGATGATCTATTTGCTCCGGTTTTATCTCTATTATGTGATATTGTATCTTATTCTTTTTTGTGAGTTTGATGTCAATTTCCGGTCTAAGTCCAAGATCAAAAATAAATTTTACTTCGTCCACTGAATCCCAGTTTTCGATTTTGTCAGACTTCTCAAGACTAATCATAGGTTCTCCAAGAATTGCAATCTCACTGGTTTTTAGGTGATTGTAAAGCGATTCGTGAATAACTTCGTTAATTTCTTGAACTTTTAAACTTTGTCCATAAAGTTTTTTGATGTGTCCCATTGGTACCATCCCTTTTCGAAAACCAGGTATTTGAGCATTTTTTCGGTATTCTTTAAGCTTCTTTTCTATCCGCGGATTGTAGTCTTCGGCGTTGATTTCAATAGAAAGCTCGGCGTTGAGATCATCAATTTTGTTTAACTCGATATTCATATCTGTTTGAAATTTATCTGTTTACGTATTTAGAAGTATGCTACGATAATTGATTTTCTTTGTTGGCTTTGCAGTAAAAAAAATATAATCGATAGTTTTGTATAAGGTCTAATTTCTAAAAAACCGCCAACCGTTTCCGGAGGCGGTTTGTTTTTTAAGTATTGTAGTTTGTGCGGATGAAGGGACTCGAACCCCCACGTCTCTCGACACTAGATCCTAAGTCTAGCGCGGCTACCAATTACGCCACATCCGCGAATTGAGTTGCAAAGATAATTATTTTTTAATCTGACGCAAAATAGATGAGTTTATTTTTCAAGAAAAATGCAATTTAGTTTTCATGGCGTTCTATTTAGCCAGAATTATACGAGGGTTTATGGTTTAATGGTGTTCAATATCAGAGATTTAAAGGAATGTAGAGTTTTATATCGATTTTCATGAAATTTGTAAAATCTTCACATGCTTACCTTTTGGCCTTTCTATGATCTAATTTATTTATGACCCATTTATCATACTCCATTAGGTTGTATTCAGCAAGATATTGGTTTAAGTTCATTTGTATTTCCCGTTAATCTCTTTAAAAATAGACAAATACGTTGTTTTCAAAGCGTTGAATCGCGTTCTGATATAATTTTATGGGTTGTGAAGGGTGAATTCCTGGACTTGGAACGCAAAAGATAATTAAAGTATGAACACTACATGCAAATAGAATAATTATTAGTAGCTCTTCATTTAACCGTGAATTTTTACGCAACTCCACAACTTCAATTTTATTTTAAGTTTTATGGTAGTTGGAGTGTACAAAGCATAGATATATAGACTTATAGCCCTGTATCGTATCCTTTTAATGTAATGGTTTACAGGCAGTTTTTGTATTCAATGTATAGTTAAATGAATAATAATCACTATTTTTGAACCGCAAAATTTGAAACATTTAATACTTTAATAATGAAGATTTTAGGAATGGGCAATGCCCTTGTTGATATTTTGGTAAAATTAGGCAACGACGATGTAATTAGTGAATTAGGCTTTCCCAGAGGGAGCATGCAGTTGGTTGATATGAATACAGCGGCTAACGTTTTGAAAAAAACATCCGGTTTACCGATTCAGCAATATTCGGGTGGCTCAGCAGCAAATACGATTCATGGATTGGCTAATTTGGGAATAGA
The DNA here is from genome assembly GCA_028709085.1 of Salinivirgaceae bacterium. Classification (GTDB taxonomy): domain Bacteria; phylum Bacteroidota; class Bacteroidia; order Bacteroidales; family Salinivirgaceae; genus JAAYQU01. The sequence continues at coordinate 41,652 of JAQVXQ010000006.1, forward strand.
AACTGGGTTTATTGGTAAAGTTGGACATGATACATTTGGCGCTTTCTTTAACGCTGATTTAGAGGCTAAAAACATAAAGAGTCAATTGCAACATTCTGATAACGAGACAGGTAGAGCTGTTGCCCTTGTTAGTCCCGACGGAGAACGAACTTTTGCAACTTATCTGGGTGCCGCTGTTGAACTGTCGGCGAATGATTTGAAATCTGAAGATTTTAAAGGGTATAGTATTTTGCATATAGAAGGTTATTTGGTTCAAAATCATGATCTTATGACGCGAGCTATGCAATTAGCAAAAGAAAATGGGTTGAAAATATCCTTGGATTTGGCCAGTTTTAACGTGGTTGAAGAAAATATTGATTTTCTTAAGAATATAGTTTGTAATTATGTTGATATCCTTTTCGCTAATGAAGAGGAAGCAAAATCATATACCGGTAAAAACCCAATGGAAGCCTTAAAAGAGATGGGTAAACAGTGTAAGGTTGTGGTTGTTAAAATTGGGAAGGAAGGCTCTTTAGTATGGCTAAATTCAAAAATCACCACTGTGGGTGTTATTGATGCCATTCCTATGGATACAACTGGGGCAGGGGATCTTTATGCGTCTGGGTTTTTATATGGACTCTTAATGAATAAAACGCCAGAAGAGTGTGGCTGGTATGGTGCAGTTTTGAGTGGAAATGTAATTGAAAATATTGGCGCAAAAATAAGTAATGATCGTTGGGCAGAAATTAAACAACTAATTTATAAATAGTTGCATTTGATTTTGGCGATAGTGGATAGATTTACAATATAATAACAACTAAAGTGGTAACGTATGCTAAAGCATTTAAAATTTGTTCCGAATTTATTAACAAGTGCAAACTTACTAAGTGGCTGCTTAGCCATTGTTTATTCCTTTGAAGGCAGGTTAGACATTGCACTTTATCTAGTTTTATTAGCCGCAGCATTTGATTTTCTAGATGGCTTTGCAGCAAGGGTGCTCGATGCAATATCTCCCATTGGTAAAGAATTGGATTCGTTATCCGATTTAATAAGTTTTGGCCTTGCGCCAGCAGTGATGCTTTATGTGGTTTCCATTGACGTTTGGAGTCAAGGCATTGCCCCGGTTGTAAAGTATTTGCCATTCCTTTTAGTTGTTTTTTCAGCATTGCGATTAGCAAAATTTAATGTGGATACGCGCCAAGACAGCGATTTCTTAGGATTACCCACCCCAGCAAATGCGCTCTTTTTCATATCATTTGCAAACCTTATACAGAACTATTCCCTCTTTCAAAATGAAACGATTATAGCTACAACCATTCTGTTTTTCTCGATTATGATGGTTTCTGAGCTGAAAATATTCTCGCTTAAGAAAATTTCGAAAGATAAAGTGAAGTTAACATTTGTTATTCTTCTAACTTTAGTAACAATCGCTTCAATAGCTTTTTATGGTTTGTATGCAGGGGTAATAATAATTCCTGTTTACTTGCTTTTTTCTGGAATCAAAACGTTCATTATTAAATAGATATATTATGAAATTCTTTGCCGAAATTAACATTATGCCGTTAAAGGCACTGCTAGATCCACAAGGGAAGGCAGTTACAAGTAGAATGAATAACATCGGGTATTTGGGTGTACAGGAAGTCCGTATTGGAAAGCACATGACATTAGAAATTGAAGCCGAGAATGAAAAACAGGCCCATCAAGTAGTGGAAGATGCTTGTAAAAATATTTTATCAAATCCGATCATGGAGAGCTATGAGTTTAAGCTATCGCCTTTATAGTCGAATGTTTTGGGTATAAAGAAACGCCGAAATTGTATAACTGTACGATTTCGGTGTTTTATTTGGTGTGCTACTTGGAAACATTCAAACTCAGAATGTAATTTTCAATGACTCGAGGATAATGCTGATGTTCAAGTTTGTGAATTCGTTCTGCTAATGTTTTCGGATTATCGTTGGGTAAAATAGGACAGGATGCTTGATATAAAATCCCTCCCTTATCGTATTCGTTATTTACAATATGAATCGTGATGCCTGTTTCCGATTCTTGTGCATTTATTACTGCTTCGTGAACATGGGAACCATACATTCCCTTTCCTCCATATTTTGGGAGGAGTGCAGGATGTATATTTACAATTCGATTTTTATATTTGTAAACCATCCATTCAGGAATTAATTTCATATATCCGGCCAGAATAATGAAATCGATACGCTCATTTTCCAATGTTTCTGCAATCCTGCCATTTTGTTTAATATCGTTAGCAACGAATATATAGGCGGGAATGTTTAGTTTGTTCGCACGTTGGAGCACGTATGCGTCCTTATTATTGGTGAAAATACAGGATACGTCAATATAACTGTGTTGTTTGAAATGTTTCACAATCACTTCGGCATTACTACCCGAACCACTTGCAAAAATTGCAATATTTTTCTTAATCATTTCTGAGACATTAACTGACAAATGATAAATCTAAGGCTATTTATATGATTAATGTTAGGTTTGCAACCTGTTTTTGAGTTTTAGTATGGTCTGCGCAATTAATCTTCTGATGTTTTGGTTGGAAATCTAAATTCCGAGAGCATGGCATTAAACCATCGCATATATTTACGCTTTTTCTCGCTTGGATGATATACGTACCCTTCGACGGTAACCACTCGGTTGCGCTCTTTGTCAAGACGCGTTACGCTTAAAAATGGTCCTGCCATATAATCCTCGGTTATATTCCAAAGTCCGTTTAGCTCCGTTGCGTATTCATTGTCGATGGTAAATTCCTTAAAAAGTGGAGCGACGGGTTCTCGCATTGTTTGCATGTACGACATTTTAGTTGGATAAAGAGGCCCTTTGATATAACGTTCTAATAATGAATCGCGTTTGTGAATTAAATACTCGGGAGTAAATGTGTTTTTGTCCGTATATGGATAGTGATATATAATGTATCCCAAGCTGAGTTCATTGGTTTCTAAGCTTAACCAGCAAAAGTCAGTGGTGTCTTTTCTTATTTCGTAACCCTTTGGGATTACTACATTTACATCGTGTTTATTTGCAATAAAAACCTCTAGATTTTTGTTTTCTCCTTTTTTTATTTGGTGCAGTGCGAATTGCTTTTCACTCAATGTTAATGCTTCAACGATCTGACGGCTGTGTTTATGAAACAGGGTTACAAATTCGTCGCTATTTGGCGCAGTCAAGCTTATAACTGTTTGATTTTTATTTTGTTGCATTTTGGCATTTGACTCTGTGTATTTAGGGTTAATGTCAACTTTAATGATATTGCGGAACCCTTTAAACGTATTTGTAAAAGCATTCCATGGAATAACGTACAGTTTAAACAATGGTTCATGCTGAGGGAGTAATAGATATGAGTCGCATAAATATTGATCAATGACTTTTCCGGCTTCTCCCTTTTCAAACATCTCATTCAGCACCACAACAACTTCGCCTTCGCGACCGCCACCACTTGAAATTCCCACTTGGTCGGAGCACGATTGATTTATTACTAACAGGCTTGCAATTAAGAGTATAAACCTTGTTGCCCTGCTATAAATTTGATTTGTTTTCATATCATTCTGTTTTGTAAAATGTTATTATTGTGAATCAATTACGATACATTACTCAAAGTTATTAAAATTGTACTTATCCTTTAACTTTTAGATATTTAAAGATGAAGTGGGTTGCTTCTTTTTTATATTGAAGTAGGATTATGAATCCCGATAAACCTATAAATACAAAAGACATTAATAAATAGTTGAGGTCGAAAATGTTTTTCAACACTTCAGTTAAAATAGCAAAAATTACGATAAGTAGGGGAGTAGCAACCGATTTTTTGTAATTCCATTTTATTTTGATAATCTGGTTTTGGAAAAACACCAACAATGCTAGTTGGGTTAAATTAGCAGTATAAGATGCAAAAATCGCTCCGTAATATCCAAACTTTGGGATAAGTAAGTAGTTAAGCGTGAGGCTTATGGCTAAAACAAATAAATTGATTACTAGAAAAATATCGGTGCGCTTATTATATATTATGGGTAATGAGAAAATTGTATTTACGGCTGTAATTATATATTGAGCAAAAATTATGGCAATAAGTGTTGCTGAGGTGGTTAATGATGTCTCGAAAAAGAAGTGAATATATATAATAACGGGAATTATTAATCCTAGGGCGGCTATTTGAGCTTGCAACATATAGATATTTGCAAGGCGACGCAAATCGGAAATGGATTCTTTGATTCCGATTTGTAAATAGTGGAAAAAATCGGGTTGTACCGCACCATATAATCCTTGGAAAATAATGTATATTCCGGCGGCAAATCGTTGTGCATTGTCATATATTCCTAATTGTTCAGGCGTACTTTCCATGAAAAATCGGTCAGCGAATAGTACACCCCATTTTACAACTTCAAAAATAAATAGGGGCAACACGAATCGAACAATGGGTTTCATGGTTGCTCGTGAATAGTGAATCCCTGATTGCGCAAAGGTGAATATTATTACTGCCACTGTTACAACACCACCTCCAATGGCAGCGCCATTTACATAGCCCGCAAAACTCATGTCAAAACAGAAAATACCAATTAATTGTCCCGTAGACCGGAGCAGGGCTGTTAGTATATTGATAATAATGAAACGGGAAACGATTTTTTGATTTCGATATAATGTTGTAGCTGCAATTATGATGGCTCTGTTAATCCCGATTCCAATGGCTCCGTAGCCATAGGTCGAAAAATTGTGGAGCTCTGGCTGTGTAAAGAATGAGGCTACATAGTCGCCGAGTATAATAGCAACGCCAAAAACAATCAATCCTCGAAATATTATTCCTAAAAGAATGGACGAGAACATGGTTGCAATTCCTTTTTTATTCTCAATGTAATCGTAGTAAAATCGAGAAATAGCCGATGTCATCGAGAATAAGATGAAGGTTCCTACAAAGGTCGAGATTGACTCTGATATGGCCATCTGTGAAAAATCGACGGCTCCCAAACGACCTTCACCCTCAATAATTGGCAATATAAAAATCTGAAGCAACGCTGGAAACGATGCTGCAAACGTATATAAAAGCGAGAGCTTGAGGTAGTCTTTAAGGTTGAATTTCATTTCACAGGATTAAAATAGGCAAGGTAGAACAGTTTTTTAATTGTCAACAACTGTTTATAGGATTCCCAGTCTTTTAAGTTCCCAAAAGCAACTCGCTGTAGCACCAATATCAGCAGCAGCATTGTGCGCTTCGTTGAAGTCTATTCCAAAAAGACGAATATGTAATTCCGAAAGCTTTGGCCATTTATTGCCATAAGGACCAGGAATGGCGCAAAAGTCAACCGAGCTAAGCATTGTACAGATTTTCTTTTTCTTGTCGATTAAGTTTGGCATTTTATTTCTATGAAATTCCGCGCCCAATATTTTCTCGTCAAAACTTATGTTGTGTGCAACTAAAAACTCGGACTCTTCAATTAATTCGGCAAAAATATTGAGAACACTGCTTAAAGGTTTCCCCTCTTCCATGGCACGTTCGGTTGATATTCCATGTACTTTTGCAGATTCTGCTGGAATTGTAAATCCTTCGGGTTTTATTATAAAATCATCCCCGTCGATTTTCTTTCCATCCTTATCGTAGTACAGATAAGCAATTTGAACAAGTCGAGGCCAGTTGTTTACATCGGTTACAGGAGCTTTCCAGTTTTTTGGCAATCCAGTTGTTTCGGTATCAAAGAAAAGGTACATAATGTAGGTTTAAGGATGTAGATAATTGTTTTTTATTAAAAGTAGCGTTAAAATATATTTTTGCATATTGTGACAAGTGTCGTAATTGAGAAAAATATTTGATCAATCTTTAATTTTCATTTGTTTGGATAATTTTTAAAAGGTCGTTTAAAATATTTTCGCTTGCTTTTTTACCGTTTTTCGGCATTAAAATGTTTTTGACAAACTCCTCTCGTTCAACGGCGAGGCTATCTTTATTGTTTTTGATGGCGTTATCAATAAAATGATGTATATCGTTTTCATTTCTGGCCAAATACGATAACTTGAGAGCGATGTCTCCAAATTCATTAAACTTACTCAAAACCGTATCATCACGAACCATAAATAGCGAGGGTTTTCCAGTATAGCAATACTCTGATATAAACGATATACTGTCATGGATTAGTGCGTCAGATGTGAGGAATAGGTCCTCATATGGGCCTTCTTCTAATTGACAATTGGGTTTATTATTCCACATTTCAAAGTAATCGTCCGTTTTTGATTTTCCCCAATCGGGATGATTATATAACTTAAGTTTTAGAATGGGGTGCGGTTTAAAAGCAATTTGGATACTGCCTTTATTGGATTCAATTAGCGAGAAAAAGAAGTGTGCATATTGTATAAAATTAGAGTATGTGTACATTGTATTGCTTGCTTCAATGGTATGATGGGGAGCCCAAATAATTCGTTTTACTGCTCGATTTTTATTTTTCCAGACCTCTTTTGGGATGTAGCTTTTATCCAAAAACAGATCACAACCAGGAAATCCGGTTACCAAAACATTTTTCCCATTGTTGTCGGCAAACTTCTGCGCTAATTGCTCATGGATTGGGGTTTCGTAATAGCAACGCCACGCAATATTGTGAAATATTTGATTGTACTGCTCATCTTCTATATTGATCGTCATTATTCCATATGGGACATAGGCTGTAAGTCGGTCGGTATAGTTATTTATTAAATACGGTGGAGTAGTTAGTCTATAGGGTGTTGTAAAGTAAATGACGTCTGGATTGATCTCTTTTTTTACATCTAGCCATGTTTGATGCTCCTTGTTGAAGCTTTTAACGGTTTTATAGCCTCTTGAAATGAACGACTTATATGTTTTTTCCATTTCTGCGTACATAATATCTTGTCCATAATTTCTGTACGGAATTACAACAATAATCGGATCGAAGGTTTTATGTTGTTGCATCAATTGGAACAACTCATCATATTTCCAGATTGAATCTTGAAACGCAAAAAATGCAACTTTCACAATTTCCTTTCCTTGCAATTCAGTCTCTATTTTCCGTTGTTTTTTTCGAATGTATGCGTAGTATGGTTTGCCTAAAAAACTTAACATTCTATAGATTACTATTCGCAACTTTGAGAGTGCTTTTCGTAGCGATTTCGGCAATATTTTTTGAAAAATATATTCAAGTAGGATTAATAATTTCATTCATATTTCAATTAAGGATGTTAGCTAGAGCTTATCGCAAAAGTACGATATTTTTCACAAAAAAGAGCGAGGTTTCCCCCGCTCTCCTATTTTAATGATTTTACACTAAATCCTAGAAATGAATCATGAAATACAAACTTCCATAAGTGTATGGAAATTCCGTTGTTAGATTTGTTCTACGAGATCCTGGATTGCCCGCAACCTCACGCTCAACATGGACTGTTCCAACAATAAGTTCTTCTTTAGAATTGGTTTGTCCTGTAAACGATGCTCCGTATGAAAGTCCAAATTCTCCACCAATACAAAAACCAGGCATAAAATAGTATTCCGCTCCAGTAAAAGCACCAAGGGAAATGGTTTTTTTAGCTCCATTGTTCAACTCTAAATCCCGCGTAGCAAGACTTCCCCAATGGGTTGTTGGAGCTGGATTTAACACGGTCATTTGGTTGCCATACTCATACGCTGTTTTTGCTCTTTCATAGCGAAAGCCGATGTCGGCACCATAGAATCCAAGAAGACGTTTATATCCTTTAAAACCTTGATAACCAATGCGAAGCATCATATCACGATTTTTAATGGTTTGCACATCTTCCAGTTCGTTACCAGTTAATGGATCTGCAAAAAAAGCAGCGTCATCACGTATATTGAACCGATTCACATTTGTCGAATTATTGATGCTTAAAACTGCGCGTATAGCAGCGTCGTCGGCAATATAGTATCTAAAATAAAGGGTATTTTCATTAAAGTTTAACCCATTATTTATTGTTCCATTGAACATATTTCCAAGATAGTCGAATATTGGACCTCCATCAATTCCTATGGCAATACTTCCCGCTTGGGGCAGATATTGCTTTTCTTCAATGGGTTTTTCATCTTGAGCAATTACTGAAAATGTCAAGATAAGTGCAAGTAATAATAAATGAAGTTTTCTCATTTTTGTGATCTTAAACGTTATAGTTTGTTAAAGTAATGAAGGTGTATGGTTATTCCCACACTTGACCTGAGCCGCAATTCAATGTTTGGCGAACAGGCGATGTCTCTGTATATGTTCCAGCAACCGCATCATAACGATATTTCAATGTTATACGGTCTCCATTGGAATCAAATACTCTTTTCATTCCTTCGAATCGGATATAAACTTCTTCATTATTAGGTAAAGCTACATCAACGGCTCCGTAGTTACTCGCAGTTACATTAGTCATCCAGCCATTGGTGAAGAATGTGACCTTTGTACCTGTTGCTATGAAATCCCATTTTGATTCTGTTGCATCTGTCTCGCACTTTAGATTGAATTTACGAGATACGGTTTCCACAAAATTGTCCATTGCTCCTAGGTCGGTGTAGGTAACTTCACGGGTTCTGATTTCGCCTGGCTTCACAGATAGTTCAGACTCAAAAGCAGGAACACGGAATTTAGTCTTAATGGTTGAAGACACCGATCCGTAAGGCTGAACTTGGTCGTATAAAAACTCAATAGGTAAGATTTCCACATCGACCCCTAAGTCAGTAACAGGAACTTGAACTTCAATGGAACCTGAATTGATAGCTTCTGTAGTTGTCCAATATCCAGTTGCCGCACTATTAAAACTGCTATTTGCAATTCGGATTAAAACGGGTGTTTCATTTGGTACAAGTTCCAATCCATGACTTGAATGATCTAACTCTGCCAAAAAGGTTACTTTTATAGTAGCACTTTTTGTTAAATCTAACTTCATGGACGAAGTTTCTACTTTTTTCGCACAGCTGCTAAACATGATCGCTAATCCGATTACCGCAACTCCAAACAAATTTACTTTTTTCATTCTTACTCTTTTTTAGTTAGGTCATAATAATTTAATGCCATTATCATATTAATGACTGAACAAAGTTAATAGTTTTTATTGTAATTAATTAGCTAAGTTATAAAAACCCTTGAAAAATAACATTGCATTAACAAATCGAATTTGCTACTTTATTTAATTATGCGAGCATTCTTAATGTGCTGGGGTTTGTCAGTATGGATTCAATTTACACACCGATGGAAGATAACTTGAAAACGGATCAAAGATCCTGATTTGAGTTATGGGGAAGGGGATTAATTTTGAATTTATCTTTCAATTTCTCCTTGCTTTTTATGACACGTATAACGATTTATTAATATGTATTTTAATTAGTTTTCACCACCTTAATTATTGAAAAGACATAATTAAATCCCCATAGATTTATCGCCCATGCTCAACAGATTATTATGTAACTCGTTTGAAGTCATTATTTAACGGCTAGGTTCAAGATTGATGTTTTCTCAACAATCCCAGATTTAGGATCACGTTTAGGAATGTTGCTCAAAATTGGGATATAAGAATTGGGCACTAAAAAAAGGGCAACCATTGGCTGCCCTTTTTTATATTTAAAACAAATGGATTATTGTTTGATCAATCGTTTAGTAACTTTGTTACCTTCGTTGTCAACAATAGTTACCATATAAACACCTGTTGCATAATTAGAAACAGAAATTGTTTGTGTAGTAGCTGGGTTGTTAATAACATCAACAACTTGTCCAACGATATTGCTAACAACAATTCTTGAAGTTGCAACATTGCTTTCAACAGTTACACTATTGTTAGCTGGGTTAGGATACATAGATAGTTCCATTGTTGGAGCTTCAATTCCTACAGTGTTGTCAGCGTTAATTATCAGGTTGACAATTTTAATTCCTGATTGATTTAGGCTAACACGACCATTAAGCTGTTTTGGCTCATCTTCGGCAGTTGTCCATTTTAAAGTATATGAGTATGTACCCATTCTTAATGTATCCATAGTTTCTACCATACCTGTTGGATCTACCGTATATTCTGTAGCAACTGCAGTGTTGTCTCCATCTTGAGTATGGAACACTAAAATAGCTCCTTCAGCAGGAGTTTTCACTCCTTTAGTTTCCATTTCAATCATGAATTTAGCTCCACCTTTAGGATTTACTCCGTAGGGGTTTACCATTAATTCCATTGAAACACCTTTAGTTCCAGAAGACCATCCAAACCCTTCACCAATGGCAAGTTGTAGTGAATTATAGTTTGCTTGTGTGTATTTATCAGCACCAATCCAGAATCTTCCTCCATCAACTATATCTCCAATTGTAAAACGTACCATAGCCATATATTGATGGCCTTCTACAGCAGGAGTAAGCAGTTCAGTAGCTCCGTCTTTATTGAATGGTAAAAACACCCAAGTGCTTTCCATTAAAGAGTCAATGGCTATAGCATCACCAACTAACGTAGCATTTGTGTCATCAAAATCCCAAGCACCATCAATCATCGCAGCTTCGTAAAGCGTAGGTGTTAAATAAGCAACACCACCTGCACGCCAAATCTCTCTGTTATAACCGTCTCTTGCAATAAAAACATTGATACCTTCTGCGGTGTGTGGTGCTGGAATACTTGTTCCGTCAATCACCTCAGTTGGAGGATTTAAATGATATAAAGAACCTACACCATCTCCGTCGGCGGAACCAACAAATCCAAATGGACTAGAGCGATCTGTATGAGCATATGTTGGATTAATATAGTTCAAAATATTTTCCGTAATATTAAAGTCAAAAACTCCAGTGTTGTTTTCCGGAATATCGTCCTCTTCTGCCATAGCAAGGATTCCTTTTACGTGATATGCTCCAACGCTAGCAACTTCTCTGGCAATTTGGTAGTTAAGATCAACCTCCACGGTATCAAGGGCACCTAAAGCATGAAGTGGAAGTGGAGTTGATGTTGCAGAAAATAACTCTTCTGGATTTTCATCTTGACTAGTTCCTTTTAAAACCTTAGTGGTTAGAGTAAGGTTTGTACCTTGGCTTGCACCAAAGTTACCAGCCATTGCACGACCTTTAACTAAAGGTTGAAATGCTGAATATGCTCCGAAGTAAGGAATTCCATTATACCCTTTGCCGTAATTAGCATCACTGTAAGGAACTCGGTCTTCTTTGAAATAGTCAACCCAAAAACCTTCCATTCTAGTGTCATAAGGCATTGGCTCATACAGCGAAACATCGTCCATTGACCAATAGTAGGCTACATGACCTTTGAGGTGGAAACGCAAATAAACGGTTGATTGATTTGCTGCAACTGAGCTTAGTGATATTTCTAGAACAGATGGATTTTTCTTAGGAGTAGCATTAACAGCTGCTTGGTCAATACGATACGTAGTCCAATCTGTTAAGTTTGTACTTACCATAAGTTTTGGGCCCACTTCAGGGCCATAGTTTGCACAACAAAATCGATGGTTCTGCTCTAGATAAATAGAAAC
>JAQVXQ010000007.1 GCA_028709085.1 Salinivirgaceae bacterium
ATCTGAAAGAGGAGATAAAATTACTGGGCGAGAAATTGAAAGAATCGGAGGTGGCGTTAGAGAAGTTGTTGGTTCAAATTCCAAATATACCACACGTCTCCGTTCCGGCTGGAGGGGGTGCTGACGACAATGAGATAATACGTTCAGGTGGAGAAATTGTAAAATCCATTGACGGAGCTTTGCCACACTGGGAACTCACCAAAAAGTATGATATTATTGATTTCGAATTGGGTGTAAAAATCACCGGAGCGGGCTTTCCTGTGTATAAAGGTAAAGGAGCACGGCTTCAACGTGCGCTCATTAATTTCTTTCTTGACGAGGCTGGTAAACAAGGTTTTATGGAAGTGCAACCTCCCATTGTCGTTAACGAGGAGAGTGGATTTGGCACTGGTCAGCTTCCTGACAAAGAGGGACAAATGTACCATATGGAGGTTGACAATCTATATTTAATCCCAACAGCTGAAGTACCGGTAACTAATATTTACCGCGATGTTATTGTTGAGGAGAAAGAATTACCCATAAAAAACTGCGCTTATACTCCCTGTTTCCGACGTGAAGCGGGTTCATATGGTAAAGATGTACGCGGACTAAATCGTTTGCATCAATTCGACAAGGTTGAAATTGTGTGTATTGCTTTGCCTGAAAAATCATATGAGATACTCGAAACAATGGTGAAGTATGTCGAAAGTTTGATTCAAAAACTGGAATTACCGTATCGTATTTTACGTCTTTGTGGTGGCGATTTAAGCTTTACTTCGGCTCTTACGTTCGATTTTGAAGTATGGTCGTCGGCTCAAGAACGATGGCTCGAGGTGAGCTCCGTATCGAACTTTGAAAGTTTTCAGGCAAATCGTCTGAAGTTGAGGTATCGTGATTTGGAAACAAAGAAAACGGTATTAGCGCACACGCTGAATGGTAGCGCATTGGCACTGCCTCGGATTGTGGCAGCGATGCTTGAAAATAATCAAACTCCGGACGGAATTAAAATACCAAAGGTGCTAGTTCCTTATATTGGATTTGACATCCTGGACTAAATTTAGAGAGACTCCATTGGCATTATTCCATTTTGGGCTCTTATTTTTATTATGACAAAGCAACCATCGAGAATAATTTTAGGAATTGACCCCGGTACCACCATTATGGGGTATGGGATTATTGATGCGTCGCATAGCCAGCTGAAAGTGATTAGTCTGGGAGTTATTGATTTAAGAAAACTTAAGGATCATTATATGAAGCTTTCTCATATTTATGACCGTACAAAAATGCTTGTTGAACAATACTTACCTGACGAAGTGGCTTTGGAGGCTCCTTTTTATGGTAAGAATGTACAATCGATGCTAAAGTTAGGAAGGGCTCAAGGAGTTGCAATGGCTGCTGCATTACGGTTCAAGATTCCCATTTACGAATATGCCCCATTAAAGGTTAAACTCTCGATAACGGGCAGTGGAAGCGCATCTAAAGAGCAGGTTTCGGGCATGTTAATGAAAATGTTTAATATTGAAACCGTTCCATCGTTTCTTGATGCTACTGATGGTTTGGCCGTTGCTGTTTGTCATTACTATCAAAGTATGAGTTTTGCTGGGCCTAAAAAAAGTGGTTCGTGGGGAGATTTCGTAAATAAAAACAAAGATCGGATTTTGTAACGTACATAAATTTGGAGATACAAAAACAGCAGCAATATTTTTCATATTGCTGCTGTTTTTATTTTGCGTAATCATTTTGGTTAACAAAAGTTTTACAATTATGATTTAATCTTTTATTTAACTACGTTCCATCTTCAATGAATGGGGTTTTGCTTATTGTGTGTTTAAAGCCCTATTGTTTTGAAAGTCAAAATAATCCTAAAACTTCAATGAAATATTTTGTATTAAATCGGCATGCAAACTAAGCGGTACCGGACTAACTTTTACTAAACGTTTTAAAATTTGCTGTTGTGTTGTATTTAAAGAGCAATTAGTAAAATTGAATTCTACTTTTATCTCTGCAACTCTTCGTGGATTTTCAGCCATGATTTTCCATGTTTTCGCTGTTGCTCCTTTGATATCGAATCCTTCAGCTTCTGCGTTTATTCCCATTATTGTTAATATGCAACTCGTTAACGATGTGGCGAGCATGTCAGTGGGGCTAAAGAATTCGCCTTTACCATGATTGTCCGTTGGAGCATCGGTAATAAGTTTATTTCCTGATTGAACATGTTCCGCTTCAGTTCTTAATTCTCCTAAGTAGATAGTTTTTATAGTTTCTTTCATTGCTTTGGTTGTTTTGGTGATAGAAATTAAGGGAGTGTGTCTATTCCATGTTGTTGATAGACTAATGGTTTTGGAAATTTCAATAATCTTAAATCTGGATCGTCATTAAAAGCCTTATATGACTTAGGAATAGTGGGCTTGTGCCCTTTGTAAATAAAGTTTTTGCGGCATGCAAATAGACCATATCCCCCTTTAATATTGGTTAAGGGTGATGTTTCTCCAACTATGGTGTTGTTGCGTAACCATAAATGTTCAGAAAAGGGTATGTCTGCTATAAAATATTCGAAATCTACTTTTCCAAGGAAACGATATGATACTTCTGGATCATTTTGAATTTCCTCTTTAAATTTTGATTTAATTAAGAATGTTTTCATACCCATTGTAAGTTCATCATTTGTAGTATGTAGTACTTTATTAAAAGGAAACATTATTGTTTTGCGTACATATGGTCTATTATCGTTATAAAACTCGTAATAATGCACGTACATATTCATTTGTGCCCCGTGAACAGCCGTTGGTAGTCTGAAAGTTGCGCCAAGTATTACTTGCGAAATATCGTATCTGCCTCCTCTGGGTGGATTTGTTTGGTTGAATCCAACGATTGATTGCATGGTAGCTTCAACTTGTTTATCTTTGTTTAGTTTTACAACAAGGTTGTATGAATAGCCTTTTTCTTCTGGAATCTCTTCGCGTGACGCATATACGTGGTGTTTATCAGTTGCAAAAATAACTTCTCCATATTGGTTAATGCTATCTTTATCCCTCATTTCTTTGGTAAATGTTATGGTTTTTAATCGGATATTATTCTTATCAAATACATGTATTTTCACATCTAATGTGTCATCGTATAAAAGACTATCTGGAATAATAGCCATATCATATGCAGATTGATTTCCTGAAAATACTCTGTTAATTCTTACATAATGGACTGAATCAGCCTGGTCTATAATGGAGTAAACAACGGGAATGTTTTTCCACTCGCCGGTGATGTCAACCTCAGTCGTGCATGAAACAAATCCTAGAGCACTTAAAAGTACGATTAAATAGTTTTTCATAATCATAGGTTTATAAAGGTGTTAAAAACGACATCGAAATCCAACAATCAAAACGTCATCAATTTGATCATTTTCTCCACGCCATTCTTCATATTGTGATAAAAATAGTTCCTTTTGCTCCACCATGGGTCGTGCAAAATTTTGCTCAATCATAGATCTAAATCTACGATTCAGGAATCTTTTGTCCCGATCGCCTCCAAATTGGTCCAAATATCCATCCGTCGTCAGGTAAAACACATCGTCATTGTTATATTCAATCATTGTGGTTGTGAACCGAAATAGTTCTTTTTTCCCATAATTATTCCCACCTACACTCAGTTTGTCGCCTTTGTAAATTTGTAATACTCCTTGACTAACGTGATATAAATTGTGAAAGGCACCGCTAAAATACAAAATGTTGTGATTGTTATTGATTAAACATAGACCGATATCCATGCCATCGCTAATTTCACTGAGTTCTTTGTCGTGATTCAATACGCGTGTGAGTTCAAAATGGAGTTCGCTTAATAGTTCCGATGGTTGTTTGAACATCACATTGTTTTCGCTTAATATTTTATTTAATAAGGAGTAACTTAACACTGCAATAAAAGCCCCAGGAACACCATGGCCAGTGCAATCGACCACGGCTATAACTTTAGTGTCTTCGTAGTTATCGAACCAGTATAAATCACCACTAACTAGATCCCTCGGCTGAAATAGAATAAACGAATCGTGAAATACCTGCTTAAAATCCTGGATATCTGGAAAAATAGCACGCTGGATTTTTCTTGCATAGGTAATGCTATCCAATAAGTCTCTATTGATGGAGGAAAGTTTTACATTTTCCTTTGCTAGAGAGTGTTTTTCATGAATGGTTTGCGCAAAACGAGAATTTATAAGCTCCGTCATATACGACTCCGATGAATTCTCCGTTAAGAGTGGTTCGGAGATATTTTTACCAAAGATCAGCGCTGTTTCGTCATCGAAATAATCGATTACAAATTCATAAAGGCGTCTCTCTCCTTGGATAAGAATTGTTATTGGAAAGGTGGTGCGGATTTTTGAACGGATTGTATCGCGAGCTTCCTTTAGAAATTCTTGATCTTTGTGGAGTGTTTCATTTAATACATCTTCGACGAGTATTTCACTCGCTTTTGATTTGAAATCCTGCGCAAAATGAAGTTCTTTGATTTTCCCGTTGGCAGTGCAAAGAAAGGCATAATCAGCAAACAGACGGATAACACTTTCATACCGCTCTTTATACAATCGATATACAAAGAGATTATCATTACCACCCATTCGGCAACCTTTGATAATTCCTCGTCGTTCCGTTTTATCGAAAAAGGTCTTTGTTTGTTGTAGAAATTCTTCAATGCTTTTTGCCATTTTATAATGCCTGAGTAGGAATTCTTTTTTAATTTCAAATCAGTTGAACCAACGTGGCAAATATAAAACATTAAACCCGATTAAGTAAGTTTTAGGCTTATTTTTTATACACTAATATGAACATCAATGACTATTCTAAACCTTGATTTTGTATGCTATTTAAAAGATGCCAAAGAATAATTCCCCCAGAAACGGCAACGTTCAACGAGTGTTTTGTACCCCATTGAGGAATCTCAATACAGCTGTCACTTTGGTTAATAACTTCTTGATCTACACCATTAACTTCGTTTCCGAAAATAACGGCAATTTTACCATCGTAAAACTTCGATTTTATATCCTTTAGCGAAATACTATTGTGCGCCTGTTCAATTGAAATTGTATATACTCCTTCTTTTTTTAATTTCTCAACAACTGACAATGTATCCTTTTGGTATTCCCATTCAACCGATTCGTACGCTCCCAGTGCCGTTTTTTGGATTTCTTTATTGGGTGGAGTTGATGTTATACCACAGAGAATTATTTTCTCAATTCTAAACGCATCGGCAGTTCGGAAAAATGAACCCACATTATTGGCACTGCGTATATTGTCGAGCACTACAATTATTGGGGTTTTGTCCAGATTGTGAAACTCATCAACACTCACTCTATCGAGTTCCTCCATACTTAACTTAGGGAATTTTGTCATCATCCTAAAATTATTGGTTAATTTAAAAAAAATATATACTTTCGCTAGCTCATAGTGCCTCGCAAATATTAAACCGAAATTGATAAGACGCGATCTATGTAAAGGATACAAAATAGGTTCTATTTTGGCTATAAATTAGTAAAATAATAATTTTATTATGAATATACATGAGTATCAAGCGAAATCAATACTAAAAGAATTTGGAGTCGCCCTTCCAGTAAGTTTTCCGGTAAATACACCAGAAGAAGCAGTTGAGGCTGCAAAAAAGATTCAAGAAGAGACAGACTGTACCGTATGGGCTGTTAAAGCTCAAATCCATGCCGGAGGAAGAGGAAAGGGGGGTGGTGTAAAAATTGCTAAATCGTTGGACGAGGTGAAACAATACGCTACGGATATTCTTGGAATGCAGTTAGTTACACCACAAACTGGACCGGCTGGAAAACTCGTTCGAATGCTTTTAATTGAACAAGGAATCTATTATCTGGGCAAATCGCCAGTTTTGGAGTTTTACATGAGCCTTTTATTGGATCGGGCAACCAGCCGAAATATTATAATGTACAGTCCCGATGGCGGAATGAATATTGAAGAGGTTGCTGCCAAAACTCCCGAAAGAATATTTAAGGAGGAGATTGACCCAACGGTTGGATTACAGCCATTTCAAGCTCGAAAAATTGCCAGTAATCTTGATTTAAAAGGAGATGCAGCAAAGTCGATGCATCGTTTTGTGGGGTCTTTATACAGTGCTTTTGTACATTCTGATGCCCAACTTTTTGAGATTAATCCGGTTGCCAAAACGTCGGACGATAAAATAATGGCAGCCGATGCAAAAGTTGTTTTGGACGAAAATGCTCTTTATCGACATAAGAATTATGCGTTGATGCGCGATATTAACGAAGAAGATCCAACGGAAGTAGAAGCAGGAAAACACGGACTCAATTTCATAAAACTCGATGGCAATGTGGGATGTATGGTCAATGGTGCCGGTTTAGCAATGGCGACCATGGATATTATTAAATTGAGTGGGGGAAGTCCAGCGAATTTCTTAGATGTGGGAGGAGCTGCAAATGCCACTACGGTTGAAGCTGGATTTCGAATTATTTTGCAAGACCCCGAAGTGAAAGCGATTTTAATAAATATCTTCGGCGGAATTGTTCGATGCGATCGTGTTGCCCAAGGAGTTGTGGAAGCTTATAAAGTGATTGGTGAGATTAAAGTTCCGGTCATTGTTCGTTTGCAAGGCACCAATGCTGAGGAGGCAAAAGTGTTGATTGATAATAGCGGACTGAAAGTGTTTTCAGCAATTTCATTGCAGGATGCTGCCGATCTGGTAAAGTCGAAAATATAGATTTTATATATATCATTGAAATTGCCTGAAATGAGGAGGATTTTTCTTTATTTCAGGCTTTTTTATTGGTCTCTTAGATGTCAACACGTTGACACTCTTCAGAAATAGACAAATGAAATTTCAAAAACTGGTTAAAAAGAATAGGATCTCCGGAGGTAAAAAACAGACGATTGCCCGACGTTGAAGCACTTTCTATATCGTTGATTTTCAATATGTTTAAGGTTTGTTTCGAAATTGCTGGAGCAGGGTCAATAAGATTTAATTTGGGATATAACGTTTTAATGGTATCGGAAAGAAAAGGGAAATGCGTACATCCTAAAACTAGGAGATCGGCATTGTTAGTTACCATTGGGTCGATATAATTCTTCAGCAGATTTTCAATATCAGTTCCATCAACTATTCCGGCTTCAATATATTCAACAAGATTATTTCCGGCGGTCACAATCATGGTTGCCTCGGTAGCATATTTCTCGTATGTATTTTTAAAAAGCCTTCCATTAAAAGTTCCTTCGGTGGCCAAAACGCCAATAACTCCTGTTTTGGTTTTTAATGCAGCAGGCTTTATGGCTGGTTCCATACCTACAAAGGGAATAGGAAAATTTGCCCTTAACTCGTCAATGGCTGCAGCGGTAGCTGTATTGCACGCTACTACAACCAATTTTACATTGTATTTATCAATTAGAAAACGTACAATATCAAAAACTCGGGATTGGATCTCAGCAAAACTTTTTTTCCCATACGGGCAATAGGCGTTATCCGAAAAATAGATATATGATTCGTTTGGAATATCGGAGATTAAGTGTTGCAATACGCTTAATCCACCTAACCCACTATCAATGACTCCAATAGGTGCATTGTTGTTATTCATTCTAAACCACTGTTATATGCAAAAGCCTCCTGCCATTATATTAGGACAGGAGGCTTTTAAGTTTTTCAGTTTCTTATTGAAGACCCAATTGTTTCTTTACTAAGGGAGTTACATCTGTTGCTGTAGCAGCTTTGTAAAGCAATCCGGAACCAGGTGTGGCATCAAAGATATAGGTGAATTTTTGTTCTTTCCCTACTTCTTCAATTGCATTTTGAACTTTTTCAATAATCGGTTGCTGTAACGCAATTTCTTTTTGTTGAAGTTCTTGTTGTGCTGTCTGACGGAAAGTCTCTACTCGTTTTTGTAAATCTTGCAACTCTTCTTCTCTCGATTTGCGCAATACGGAACTTAACGTTTCATATTTTGATTGATAATCTTGATATTTCGTTTGAAATTCGCGTTGCATACCTGCCATTGCCTCTTCAAGTTCCTTGGCTAGATCTTGCAATGTTTTTTGTGCTTGTTCCAATTCAGGCATTGCTTGAATTATTTCATTGGAGTCAACATGACCGAATATAACCGTCTGTGCTTGAATTGTTGTTCCGATGAAAAATAGGGAACTTAGAATTAAAATTACTTTTCTCATTATCTGTTTACGTTTAGAATTTTCAATAATTTAAGGCAAATATAGTAAAGTAAATTGAAAACATTACCTTCAAAATAAAACAATTTACCGATATCCCAATTTTTGTAACACCTCGTCGCTTTTATCATATTTCGGATCGTTGTAAACTACGCCTAAGCCACTTGCTATATCAATTACCATGGCGAAATTACCTTCGGTACCAATTTCTTTTATGGCGTTAAAAATTTGATCTTGGATGGGTTTTATAAGTTCTTGTCTTTTTTGAAAAAAAGAACCATCTTTTCCAAAATATTTATCTTGTTGTTTTTTAGCTTCTTTTTGTTTCTCCTCTATCTCTTCCAATCGCTTTTTTCTTAAATCTTCGCTCAAGAGAACCTTTTCAACTTCATATAATTTCAGAAGGCGATCCGATTCCACATTTAACGTTGAAATTTCCTCTTGCCACTCGTCCATTATTATTTTTAACTGTTCTTGTGCCGATTCGTATGCCGGGATATTGTTTAAAATATATTGTGTGTCAATATAAGCAAATCGTTGACTGAACGAGAAACTTGCCAGTGTTGCAAGCACAAATACGAATAATAGTTTCTTTATCGACATGTTAAAATAATTAAAATTGTTGACCAATTGTGAAAGCGAAATGCCCTTTATTTGAACCGGGTCTATTTGGTATTTCATCAAATCCATAACCCCAATCTATACCGAGCATCCCAAACATTGCCATATACACTCTTAGACCAACCCCAGCAGCGCGTTTCAACTCAAAGGGGGAATAATCCTTAATGTCGTACCAAGCGTTTCCTGCATCAACAAAAGCTAGAACGTAGAATGTTGCGGATGGGTTCAGTGAAAGCGGATACCGAAGTTCAAAAGAGAGTTTCTGATATACGTTTCCTCCTTTATCGGGGGTTAAGGATCCTGGGTTGTTGGTAGGTCCATTATCATAGCCTCTAAGGCCAATTAAGTCGGTACCATAAAGATTGTAACCGCTTAGCCCGTCGCCACCTAATTGAAATTGCTCAAACGGCGATGGTCCTAAATCTTTATCGTAGTGTCCAATATAACCGAACTCAATTTTTGAGTTTAACACTAAATCACCAAAGATAGTATTGAATGTGGAGGCTTTAAATTTCCATTTGTGATATTCAATCCAGTTGTATTTTTTAGCCGTCTCTCGATTTAACTTTTCTGTTTCGAGGAGAGCAATTTCTGAAGTTGTAAGATCATCTCCATTTTCGTCAACGGTTACAACGTCGGCCTCTTCCCACCATTTGTTTTTCTTAAATAAAGAGTAGGGGGGTGTTATCTGAAGCGATAGTGAAAGTAAAGCTCCTCGACGAGGATATATGGGTGCGTCAATGGAGTTTCTCGAGAAATCTACTGTATAACTTAAGTTGTTAGAGCGTCCGTTAGAGAAAATGAAATATGAATTAAAATCTTTCAAATTATAATGTTCATAGTTTATTGATTGCCTTAGAACAAAATAATCATCAGGCCATTCAAGTCGCTGTCCAAGACCAACACTTACTCCAGTTACTTTCATGTAATTTGTGATATCGGTAAGATATTCTCCGGTCGAACGAATTGTGTGATAGGCAGAAACGGACAAACTGTTGGGTTTTCGTCCTCCAAGCCATGGCTCAACAAAAGACACACTATAGGCTTGATAATAGGTTCCATTTGTCATTATCGAGAGCATTAAGCGTTGTCCATCGCCCGTAGGGAATGGTCTCCATGCGTCTTTTTTGAAAAAGCTTTTAATCGATAAATTGGTCAGTGTTAGTCGAACGGATCCTAGAAATATTCCAGCTCCCCAACCTCCAGAAAGTTCTATCTGGTCCGATGGACGTTCCTCTAATATGTACTCTAGGTCAACCGTTCCATCGTAAGGATGAGGAATAGTTTTAATGTCAAACTTTTCAACATCAAAATAACCAAGTTGGGCAAGCTCTCTTTGCGATCGAATAATATTGGTTCTGCTAAAAAGTTCTCCTGGGCGTGTTCTGATCTCTCGTCGAATTACATGATCGTTAGTTTTTGTGTTGCCGGACATTAATATGCGATTTATTCGAGCTTGTTTTCCCTCATAAATGCGCATCTCAAAATCAATTGAGTCGTTTGCAATGGCAACTTCCACAGGAGTAACATTGAAAAACAGATAACCATCGTCGTAATATAATGAACTAATGGCGTCTTGTGCTTGGTAAAGCCTTTGTTCAAGTACTGTTTGGTCAAAAATATCGCCTTTCTTTATTCCCAATCCTATTCCGAGTTGCTCGGTGGTGAATTTTGAATTTCCAACCCAAGTTATATTTCTAATGTAAAACTTACTCCCTTCTTCTATATTGATCTTAACTTTTAATAAGTTTTCGCCAACCGGAAAAACAGTATCTGTTGTAATTCGTGCATCTCGGTATCCCTTTTCGTTATACTTAGCGATTATGTTTTTATGGTCCTCCTTGTAAATACTTTGTATGTATTTTGATGGTTTAAAGAGTCCCCACCATCGTTTCTTTTTAGTGTCTTTCATTGCTCTACGAAGTTTTTTGTCCGTAAAGACTGTATTCCCTTCAAAATCAATCGTTTTTATTTTTACACGTCCATTCTTTTTTACTACAAAGCTTAGAGTAACATGATTGATTAGCGACGTATCTATTTGTTGGTCAATATCTACTTCAACATTGTAAAATCCCTTATTAATAAAAAAGTTTTTTATTATCCCTTTCGATTTACTCAATGTATTGTCCGTTACTTGCGTCCCACGGACAAGTCGTATTTTCTCTCGAATTTCATCGGCTTCTCCTTTTTTAATTCCCTTAAATGAAAAAGAGGAGAGTCGTGGTCGTTCTTGCAAATGTATTTCAAGGAATATTTTATCGCCAATAATTTTCGATGCTTTTATTTTGACATCAGCAAATAGCCCTTGTTTCCATAATTGTTCTATTCCTTTAGAGATCTTATCGCCGGGCACTTTAATTTGCTGACCAACATGTAATCCTGATAATGCAATAATAACGGAATGGTCTAAGTATTGTACTCCTTCGACAATGATACCTCCAATTTCATAATCTACCGGTTTTGAATAGTCTATATTGTCTAATTCATTTCCTATTGAGATCTGCGTAAAAGAAAAACTCGAGAAACATGTAATTAGTACTAAGGATAATAGAATTCGCTGCATTTTAGTTATCGTTGTTTAATTGTTCACTTATTTTCCCAAATCGCCGTTCTCTGTGTTGGAAGTCGTATATTGCATTATAAAAATCTTCTTTTCGAAAATCAGGCCATAACTTTTCCGTAAAATAGAGTTCAGAATATGCCATCTGATAGAGTAAAAAATTGCTTAATCTCAACTCTCCTGAGGTTCTTATTAATAATTCAGGATCAGGCATATTTGAGGTTTCTAAATATTGCTGAAATAGGGATTCGTCAATATCGTTGGGCGTTATTTTATTTGTTTTAATATCACTTGCAATGCTTTTTACGGCTTTAATTACTTCCCACCGCGACGAGTAGCTTAATGCTAAAACTAACTTTAATCCAGTATTTTTAGCAGTTTTTTCCATGGCAAGATTTAAATTACTATTTACATCATTTGGCAAACTTGCTGTATCGCCAATTACTAGTAATTTTATATTGTTTTTATTCAAATTGTCAACTTCATTGTGTATTGCCTGAACAAGCAATGCCATTAGTGCTTGCACTTCGGCTTTAGGTCTGTTCCAATTCTCAGTCGAAAACGCATACAAAGTCAAATAACTAACTCCCAGTTCTGCCGCTGCTTCAACAGCATCTCTAACGGCTTTGACTCCATTTTTATGTCCGAAAATACGAGAATTCCCTTTCTTTTTTGCCCATCGTCCATTACCATCCATAATTATGGCAACATGTTTAGGGATTATATTTTCAAGTATTTGCTCCTTTGAAATCATTAATTTGTGTATTTTGTTTTCCTCTTACGAATAAGCGCGGCAAGTTACGGAACTTTTAAGTTTATATGCTATGTATATTCCGAAAAAAGTGTACCAATCTTTATTCCTACTATTAGCTCTTTGTTTATACTGAAATACGTCTTGTTCACTAAATAAAGGATTATCTAATCGATCTAAATCGTCTCTAAATGTTTTATGAATAATGTATTCAATTCCAGCATTCCACCTTTTTGGTAAATTCAATTTAAATCCAACGCCAAAGGGGAGCGAGATATTATTCAATACTTTTGCATCAAAGCTGAAGTTTACTAAGGTTGTTTCAAGTCCCACAGTTAGGTATGGTGAAAAAACTGATTTTGCTCTGTCGGCTTTAAAGGGCAAGAAGTTGAACTCAACATTTGATGATAGGGATATAAGACTCGACGAAAATGCGATCTCTCTTTGGTTTTGGTATTCAAATCCGGAATATTGATCATTTCCACCAAGCATTGCGAATCCAAGATTTGCTCGTAGGGCGAGCTGTTTATGAATATTGTAACGACCAAAAAGGAAAGCACCAGGTCTAACTTGATGGATTAAATTTGTTGTGTTTACTTCTCCAAAATAGGTTGCGCCTCCCAACATTCCCCCTATCTCATATTCTTTTTGTGTATGCCCTTTTTGAAATATGCTAATACATAGCAAGAGAGCAATTCCAATATGCCTCATTTAAATGTATATTTTTGAGAGAAAACGCTGATTTGCGAGTTTTAGTGTAAGTTCTTAATAAAACTTTAATTTTGGTCCACCTTTGCGATTTGTTTTTAGTATAGCACTATAATTGACCATCACAAATTGATATTGGTCGATCCATTTTCCGCCACGAATAACTCCTTTTGTATTATGAGTGGTTGGTTCTGTACTTGATCCATGTCTTCTGTAATATAGAATGGCTGCCATATCGCCAAAATTATCACGCATTTCGTTAACGGTAACAAGGGGTCCAACGCTCACATCATCAATATAGTCGGTCAATGCTACACGCCATCCTGCTTCAATGCTAATTGAACGATATTGGGAAACTTTAAATTTCACTCCTATACCTATTGGGACAGCTAAGCTAAAACGGCTATAGTGTTTTTTTTGACCTGGAAGTCCTTGCCCTTCAGTGTGTAATGGATGTAAATTGTGCCATTCTCCTAAAGTATAGGCTTGTGGATTGAAATAGATTCCGCTCAATCCTGCAAAAACGTACGTTGGAATTAATGCGTTTTTAAATCGTCGGGGTAAATTGAGCCAGCGATAACTTGTTTTCTTTTTTTGTTCCTTGATAATAAAATACTCATATATCCCGGATAGTTCTATAATGGGAGATCTGAATTCCAATCCTCTCTCAGGATATCCACCATATCTATCTTTATTTGCTAAAAGACCAACGGCTAAATTTGCGCGAAGTTTTGTTCGGTCGCTAAATGCCATTTTACCCCCAATTTGACCTACAGGTCGTATTGCTTGAGGATTAATCCATAAATAGGTTTTTAGTCCTTGATTTAAAGGAGTCCCCACGTCTCCCATGAAGTTTGAAAGCCCTCCACCAAAATACACTTCGTATCGTAGTTTTTTCCAGTTATATCGTTGTCCTTGTACTGTAAGTACGGAGATAAAAAGCATAAAACTTAACAGTAAAATAGGTGATTTGTATTTTGTTTGAAGCATATGATTCAGTATTTTTTATGAACTCATCAAAATTAAGACCATTTTAAAATTTAGGAAGACCTCCACGTCCTGTACGCATTTTGTAGGATAGTGTTACAACAGTAAACATATAGTAATCGTCATAAAGAGAACTCCCTCGACGATCGTTCGGACCCACCGTATAGGGATCTCCATTTTCATAAGGCAATCCTGGATTTGCTAAATAGCGTTCGGTGGGGTCGGTGAAAAAGTCAGGGTGAATATAGTTTTTGCTCACATCATCGATATAATCGGTAAATGTTATTCGTGCACCATACTCTAAACCAATGGAGAATTTTCGTGTTAATGCGTATCTCGCTCCTAAACCAAATGGGATTGCTACTTGTAATCGTTTGTATGGACTGCGTGAGGGAATTACATTTTGTCCCTCTGTACCTATTGGGCGCAAGTTGTGCCATTTTCCATCTTCGTCTCTTCCTTGTGGATTAAACCAAAAAAGACCTACTCCTGCAAATATATAGGTGTTTAACGGAATGCTTTGAATTGTGCTCCAACTGAAAAACTTTGTTCTTCGGCGCGATGTACGACGACCAAACTTCTCTTTAATGATATGAAATTCACCATAGGTGGCTAATTCAATGATGGGCGAGCGGAAATTGAGATTTCGTTGGTTTCGAAAATAATCATCTGACCATTTGTCATCTCCACGAACGTATCCGAATGAAAGTGAAGCTCCAACAGCGAGCACTTCTAAAACTTTATATCGTCCTCCCACGACCATCATGGGCCTAGTGGCAGCAATGTCAAAGTCTTTTAGCCAATGCGATTCTCCTTTTCCTCCTCCTAAATCACCTAAGAAACTAGTGGTTCCTATCCCCGCGAAAACGTCGTATCGTTGTCTTTGCCATGCATTTCTTTGTCCAAATGTCATACTACCTAATAGGATGACAATTCCAAATGTTAGAACAATTTTGTTCATCGGTTTTATATTATGTGCGTTTGTACAACTGTAATCTTGTTTAAAGTATTGTAAATTAAAGAAATGTAATTTACAAAAACGATATTTTTGTTAAATATACACTCTTATTCTAGATAGTTAATTTTAAACATTGGTAAAAATAGATATAATTTCAGATTCTATCAAATTAGAAACTGAAAAATCATGATTTAATACCTATTATTCTCTTTATTTTGAGGAATGGCTTAATTTCGTTTATCAATTCCCCACATTAATTTATTTCTTAGAGTTTTGAAAAAGTCATGTTCTTCGAGTTGTGCCATATTTAGTGAGAAAAGTGCCGATTTTATTTGAAATCGGGTATTTGATGGAATTTCAATGATCCTATTATCGAAAGTGGCAACATGTATATTGTTTCTGCCTTCAATGGTGAGTTCAATTGTTGAGTTCCCATCTAATACCATTGGCCTAACGGTTAAATTATGGGAGGCAATAGGACTTAAAATTATGGATTTGCTTTCTGGAACTAAAATAGGTCCTCCTACACTTAACGAATATGCTGTTGAGCCTGTTGCTGTGCTAATAATGAGCCCATCGGCCCAATATGTATTCAAATATTTGTTGTCAACCGAAACGGTTATACGGTCCAACGTAGCATGATCGTTTTTACGAACTGTAAAATCATTTAGGGCATAATTATAGGTGTTTATTTCAATATCGGGAGATGTTATTTCCAGCACATTTCGGGGTTGTATCCTAAATTCTCTTGCTAATAGCCAATCCATTGAGGCAGAGATATCTTCGGGAAAAATTTCCGATAAAAAGCCTAGTTTACCTGTATTAATGCCCACAATGGGAATGTTGCTGTCGCGGATAATGGTTAATGTTTCCAACATTGTTCCATCGCCACCAATACTTAGGATTAATGTGGTGTCGGGGGGCAACGTACTATAATCGGTAAATCGAGAGCAATTTGCTTTTATATTGTTGTTCATTAATTCCTTATAGAGTGGCTCATAACATGCATACGGTTGTTGTGTTGTTTCAAACTTTGCTATAATTTCTTTCATCTGTTCAAAGAAATTAGTGGGTAGTGATTTGCCGAAAATTGCGATCATGCCTTTGTTTTTTACAAAGATATATTTCCTTTTTAAAAAACCTTGCCTATATGAACATTAAAAAGGGTTGTTCTATTATTATTTAATACGGCTTCGAATCGGAATATTAAATCATAGTATGAAATCATATCTATCCCTGTGCCAAAAGAGATTAAGAACTCGTTTCCGGTAATCTGAGATATATTTGTAATGCAGCCCATGTCTGTAAATCCGGTTGCATATAAGGCGAGAAACGGTTTGTTGAACTTTTTTGTTTGTATCTGTTTTATTTTAAAATGGCGTTTTCTATAGAAATTCCATGAAATTTGTTGACGTACTCCTCCAACCGTTTGCGCATTCCAAACATTGTCTTCGTAACCTCTAAAATAGTAGTTGTTTCCAATAGTTCGGCGAAGTCCAATTGGTGGGGGCGTATTAAAAAAATGTTCGCCAAATAGGGATGTGGAGTAGGTGAAATGCGTTAAGAATGGTTGATTGATATTGACGTTGAGATTGGCATTTTGCCAATTGTTGGACTTAAAATCGGTGGCCGATGATACGGAAAATGTCAGTAGAATTCCTCTTGTTGGGTATAATACATAATCTAGAGTGTTGTATTCAAATATATAATCGAATATCAACCAGTTGCTTAAAGGGTCTTTTGTGCCAAGTAGTATAAGGTTTGTTTCTGGGGTAGTTCCTTTTGAGTTGTATAGATGTAGTGACGAGATTATGTGATGTTTTATATTATGTTGTGGTCGAAATAGCGCTCCCATTCTAAACCGATTTTCAAGAAATGCATAGGTGTTGAATTCGAGAAAGTGATACTTGAAATCAATAATGTCAACAAAGGAGGTTTTTTGACGAAACATGGATATATCAAAGAGCAATCCTATCTTATCAATTCGTTTGCTTATATGTGGAATAAAGTAATGAATGCCCAGTTGCTGTCGGAAACCCATTCTGATTTTGAGACTTAAATCTTCATTCCGACCTCTGAAATTGTGTTTTGTGGACATTATGCCATAATTAATTCGTTCCCATTTCTCGGATCGTAGGTATGTGGCTAAATTTCGGTCGGCTGGTTCAAGAATAAAATAGGGCCAAAAGTACCAACGTTCTTCAACGTCGATTAAAATTGTACGCATTTTATTTATTGAAGTATCCGTTATTGTTACGTTGTTGAATAATGCGGTATTGAATATATTTTCTTGGCAACGTTGTAGAATTTGTTGATTGTCGAACGATAATGTATCGCCGATTTTAAAAAGGAGTTCGCGATGAATTACCCAATCTTTGGTTTTTTGATTGTTTCTGATTACTATTTGTTCTAAAATCTGCGCTGATGCTGCGTTGGTTATGAACAGTAGTATTAGAATTCGAAGTATGTTCATGAAAGAGCGGTTCTCTAAGTATTTAAATAGCGCATGAGCGAATTATAATTGTCTTGAATAATTTCCTTCATGGTATCATGTTCTTCAAATGTGGCTTTTATGTCATACTCATATCGCTCAAAGGTTCGGATTATTGAGGTGAGTTCCGTCGTATTTAACTTAAGCGTGACGGACAGGAGTGTGGTTTCGGGTTTTGGAGAAACATACATGCTCAATATTTTACCTCCGTTGCTCTCTACAATTTGTGCAATTTGGCTGAGCGAATAATCATTTACATGTACTTCAATAACAATTAATCCACCCTTCGATTCGGTATTGATTAACTTAGAAAAGCAGGAAACTAGGGTTGGCAGTACAATTAATCCCAAATATTTTTTATCGTCATCAATCACGGCCACGGATGTTAATGAATAATTATCACATAAATTTATGATGTCGAAAATATGGCGGTGGCTTGTTACGTAATAATTTTCAATGCGATCCGCAATGGTTTCAATGGATTCATTGAATATTCCAGAATCATAAATGGTGTCGTCGGAGATTATTCCAATAAAATGACCGTCCTTTACCACGGGAAGGTGCGATAGTCGGAACACTTCCATCCAATTTAGGGCTTTATAAGCACTATCCGTTAATTTAAGCGCAGGAACAACGTCCGACATCATTTCATGTGCTAACATAATTTTCTGTTAATGTAATAAAAGATTAAATTTGCCATGTCAATTTTAAAAGTTTGTTTGAGTTGTATTTTCACCCATTACAAAAGTACGATACAAATGACTATGATGCAAAATTAATTATATACAATATTAAATTATGACAAAATTAAGTGTAAATATTAATAAGATTGCCACCATTAGAAATGCTAGAGGGGGCGATATTCCAAATGTTTTGGAAACGGCAATGAATTGCGAATTGTTTGGAGCACAGGGCATTACTGTACATCCACGACCCGATGGACGGCACATACGATACAGCGATGTGTATGCAATTAGACCAAAAATAACAACCGAATTTAATATTGAAGGATATCCTTCGGAGTCGTTTCTTTCGTTGGTGAAAGAGGTTAAACCTCATCAAGTTACCCTAGTTCCGGATCCGCCCGAGGCTTTGACCTCCAATGCCGGATGGGATACGGTAAAACATGCCGATTTTCTTAAACGTGTGATCTCTGAACTGAAAGAGCAAGGAATCCGTACCAGTATTTTTGTGGATACCAATGAGAAAAATATAATTCATGCCAAAGAAACCGGAACCGACCGCATTGAATTGTACACAGAACCCTATGCTATTATGTATCCAGAAAATCAATACGAGGCTGTTCGTCCCTTTGTTTTGGCTGCCGAGATTGCGGTTAGCTTGGGTTTGGGTGTTAATGCGGGACATGATTTAAGTCTCGAAAACCTAACCTATTTTGCGAAACAGGTTCCCGGCTTACTCGAAGTTTCCATTGGACATGCGTTAATTTCGGATGCTCTCTATTATGGACTGGAAAACACAATACAGATGTATTTGGGTACGTTGAAATAACGTTATTCACAATATTTACTTTCAATGATAAACTTAAATTACAAAGAGGTTGGCGAAGGATATCCATTTATTATATTGCATGGATTGTATGGGATGTCAGATAATTGGATATCGTTCGCACAGCAAATTTCAGCAACCTATAAAGTGTATCTTCTCGATTTGCGTAACCATGGCCAATCCGATCATGACGCAAGTCATACGTACGCCGACATGGTTGGTGATTTGTTGGAGTTCATGGATTCACACGAGATAGAGAGAGCAATTATTTTAGGCCATTCAATGGGCGGAAAGGTTGCCATGAAATTTGCCATGGAATATCCGGAGCGATTATCGGCACTTATTATTGCAGATATTGCCCCCATTGATTATCAACTTTCTGGCGACTCTTCACAAATTGATAAACATCGAACTATAATCGATTCTATGTTAGCCCTTCCCATTGAAACGATTGCGAGTAGAAAAGAGGCAGAAATTTTTCTTATTGAACGACTTGGAGGGTCAAGAACTGTTCAATTCTTATTGAAAAACATTAAGCGTACAGGAAAAGGTTATCGGTGGAGAATCAACTTGTTGGTATTGAGGGAGTTCTTATCTGAAATTGCGGGAGGTTTAGATGTGGAATCCTACAATTCAATAACTTCGTTTCCAGTGTTGCTAATTCGTGGAGCCAAAAGCGATTACGTGCAAAAAGAGGGCAAAGTGGCATTGAAACGTATGTTTCCAATGATAAAGTTTGTAACCATTGAAAATGCGGGACATTGGTTGCATGCCGATCAACCCGAAATTTTTGTAGATTCCATTAAAAAGTTTTTGGATTAAAAAAGGCTCTCTTTTCAGAAAGCCTTTTAAATTTTTTATAATGTGTCAGCCACCTCTTGTGCTGTTTCTGGATCAATAAGAACCCGCCCACAATATTCACAATCGATTATTTTTTTGTGGTGACGAATGTCAACCATTCTTTGAGGAGGAATGGCGTTGAAACAACCTCCGCAAGAATCTCGGTCGAAAGTAACAACTGCAAGTCTGTTTCTAACATTGTTTTGTATCCGCGTGTATGCGTTTAAAAGTCGTTCTTCAATAATTTCGGTAACCTCTGACCTAACTTTTTTAATACGCTCTTCTTCTACTTTTGTCTCTGCAATAATTGAGTCTAGTTCGGCTTGTTTATGATCTAAATCGGCTCTTTTTTCGCTAGTAATACCTTCTGTTTTTTCAAGAGCAGCTTGATTTTGGTTAATCATTCCCGTAAATTCTCGAATTCTTTTCTCGCTCAATTCAATCTCTAGATGTTGATACTCAATCTCTTTTGCAATGGATTCAAATTCACGATTGTTGCGAACGGTCATTTGTTGCTCTTCGTATTTTTTGA
The DNA here is from genome assembly GCA_028709085.1 of Salinivirgaceae bacterium. Classification (GTDB taxonomy): domain Bacteria; phylum Bacteroidota; class Bacteroidia; order Bacteroidales; family Salinivirgaceae; genus JAAYQU01. The sequence goes on from JAQVXQ010000007.1 coordinate 20,108, forward strand.
TCATGGACTGAGAGTTAAGAATCTCCGTTTTCTTCATCAAGATTTCATTGTCCAGCTCTTTGATCTCATTTTTAATTTTGTTGATACGTGTATCGAGTCCAGCAATTTCATCTTCAAGATCTTGAACCTCTAAGGGGAGTTCACCGCGAAGAGTCTCTATTTTGTGAATCTCTATATCAATACATTGCAATTTGTATAAAGCTCTTAGCTTCTCCAAAACCGTATTTACGGTCGACGTTTTTTTATCGCTAGTAGTCATAAATTTTATAAATAGTTAATAGGGTTCAAATTTGTTTTTGAAATGCAGACGGCAAAGTTAGGGAATTTTTTTGTAAGAATATCGTAAAATATATTCATTGCTATTTTTTCGCTTTCATAATGCCCAATATCCACTAAAAAAAGATCCTTTTCGTGATCAACAAAAGTATGGTGTTTAAGATCTCCGGTTATTAGCGCATCGGCTCCTTGCCTTATTGCTGAACCAATAGCCGAGGTTCCACTACCACCCACAATAGCTACTTTTCCAATTTCCCGACCCAATCCTTTTGTGCAAGCAATTGTTTCTATATTTAATTTGTCGCGTAGATATGTAACCAACGTTTTTTCGTCCATTATATAAGGTAAATCGCCAATACGTCCTAAACCTACATTTTCCAACTCGTTATGCAGTGGATAAAGGTCATAGGCGACCTCTTCGTAAGGATGCGCTTTTTTCATCTCCTCAATAGTCTTGTGAACATTGCGTTGTTCAACAATGGTTTCAATTCTAATTTCGGGTTCAAAGTGCAATTTGCCCGGAGTGCCCACAAATGGGTTTGTATCCTCTTGTCCCAAAAAGGTTCCTGTTCCGTTTATATTAAAACTACAAGAACTGTAGTTTCCAATATCTCCGGCAGAGGCTGAAAACATTGCAGAACGTACCTTTTCAGCATATTCATCGGGAACAAAAGTGGTAAGTTTATAGAGTTGTAATTGAAGGGGTTCGAGTACTTTTGTGTGCATTAGTCCAATTTTTTGAGCCAAATGGTAATTTAAACCTTCGGCAGCACTGTCAAAGTTGGTGTGTGCACAATAAAATGCAATGTTGTTTTGAATTATTTTTTTTACTATTTGTCCAGTTTTATCGGAATCCACAATTCGTTTTAAACCCGAAAAAATCAAAGGGTGGTGGGCAATTATTAAATTTGCTTTCTCCTCGATAGCTTCATTTACCACTTCCATGGTACAATCAAGACATGTTATGGCTTTTTTTATGGGACTATTTGTATCGATTAAAAGTCCTGAATTATCCCAACTTTCCTGATATTGAGGAGGGTATTTTGAATTTAGAAATGATATTATTTGATGTAACGAAAGCTCCATATCTTGTTTTTAGGTGAAGGTTTTAATGTGTGTTTTGCTATTGCTTTTGTGTGAATTATAGTGTATCTTATCGATTAAGTTTTAAAGATACGAAAACTATTAAGGAGTTACCATATGGTCTCGTTATTTTACAGTTCGAAAATAGTGAAAATTTTGATTCTTTGCAAACGCTTTGTTTGGCATAACATATTTAATTGTCTTAAAATAGGTGTTGTATTATATTTGATGGTTTTTTCCTCTGAATTGATAGTTGCTCAAAACAATGATGTTCAAAAGTTTTCCCCGTCGATATTATTAAGCAGAGCCAATAAACCCAAAAACGATACATTAACGGTGTGGATCTACTTTAAGGATAAAGAAGCGGTCGATAAAAACAGATCCGCTTTTAGCTTACCTCCCAACTCTTTGAAACGCAGATTAAAGGGGGTTCTTGAAAATCAAGGCATTATCATCCACGATTTGCCAGTTGTTGAAAATTACGTACATGCCATTGAGTCGCTGATTATTCGGAAGCGTGTGGAATCAAGATGGTTAAATGCCGTGTCAGTGGAGGCTTACGTCGGCAATATGGATGCGATTTCCGAATTTCCTTTTGTTCGCAAAATTGATCTCGTTAAAAGACTGAGAACTGAAATTGACGATCAGAAGCAAAAAAAACTAGATCATGATTGCAGAACCAGTCAAGAAAACATGCAAAATTATTCCTACGATTACGGTCAATCGTTCAATCAAAACCATACAATACGCATTCCAGAACTCCATAAAAAGGGACTCGATGGGTCAGGGGTTCTTATTTGCATGATGGATGCAGGTTTCAACAATTTATCGCATCCCGCCATGGAAAACATTCATATCGTAGGGACATGGGATTTTGTTAACAACGATAGTGTGGTTTCGGATCAAATGGATCAAGGCAGTGGAAATCATGGGACATTTACGTTGAGCGCAATGGCAGGATTTAACAACGGTTGTTTAATAGGACCCGCTTTTAACGCTAGTTTTGTATTAACAAAAACCGAAAATACCGAATCTGAAACCCCAGTGGAGGAGGATAATTGGGTGGCTGCCATGGAGTGGGCGGAGTATAATTTTGGTCCCGATATTACCTCAACATCATTGGGATATCGCTTTTTTGACGATGGAACGGGTTATAGTATCGACGAGTTGGATGGGAACACATCCGTAATAACCATTGCCGCCGATATAGCTGCCTCGCTGGGGATTATTGTTGTGAATTCAATGGGAAATAATGGACCAAACCCATCAACCATGAGTGTTCCGGCCGATGGCGATAGTGTATTGTCCGTGGGTGCGACTTTTGTAAATGGATTCGTGGCACAGTTTAGTTCCCGTGGACCTACTGGCGATGGTCGGATTAAACCGGATGTTGTTGCTCCTGGGGAATCGGTGTTTTGCGCATCTCCATTTGACATGGGGTATGTGCGGTTAGACGGAACGTCAATGTCTTGTCCGCTGGTTGCGGGAACAGCTGCTCTGCTGGTGCAAGCTTTTCCAAATGCCACAAATATGGAAATCATTACTGCCATCAAAGTAACTTCTCGAATGGCCCACAGTCCGAATAACGATGTTGGATGGGGATTAATAAATGGAATTGCCGCCTACCATTATTTGTCAGGCAAACCCCATATTATTCACCAACCCTTTAAAAATAGTTCCGATCTGTCTGGTCCATACGTTATACATTGTCAGGTGCTTTCCAAAGAACCATTGCTCGTGGGTTATCCTCATTTCTGGTATCGTCAGGGTGGCGGAAATTTCACTTTACTGTCAATGCGTCTCATCTCGGGAGATATTTATGAGGCTGAAATTAATGGGGTTGGATTTGAGACTACCTATGACTATTACATATCGGCCTTAAATACCAACGGTTTACATTCAGTACCAGAAAATGCCCCCGATGAGTTCTTTTCTTTTTATACTTTTCTCTCCTCAACACACGAAGAGTTGAGTATCTCTCGCATGTTGGTTTATCCAAATCCAGGAAAAGATATCATTTATATTCAGTATAATGGTGTTGAACTTATTGACGAACTTCGCATATATGCCATGGATGGCCGATGCAGTTTAATTCTTAAGAATCCTCAATTCTCTACTAATGTTGATATATCAAACTACAATTCAGGCCTCTATATGGTGGTAGCTAGAGTGGGAAAGAAGGTGATTCAAAAGCATTTTGTTAAATAGTAACTGAAACCCTATTTTCGATGCTCAAAAAAAATAATTTCGTTTTTATTGTTTTTTTTTAGTAATTTTAGATTTTTCCCGAGATTTATTGTAATATTGCACTATAATTCCCAAGAGGGGATATAAGAACTCTCTCGTTCCCCTTTCCTATAAAAACAAAATTCAAATAATTACATATTTCAAACATATCTCACATGTATGATATTTTAGAGCTGAACAAAAAGATTGTTTCAGAGTTAAAGGAGATTGCCATTGAACTTGGAATCCGAAAATTAGAAAATCTTCGTAAACAAGATCTCATTTATAAAATCTTAGATCAACAAGCTATAAAGGCATCGGAAAAGGCAGTTAAGAAACCTACTATTGCCGAGGATAAAAAACAAGAAAGGCGTCCCAGGATTGCACGAGCTACCAATGATCGTTCTAAAGAACCTTTAAATAGACAATTTAAGAAAGAGCCCGTTGAAAAAGAGCCTGTAGTAAAAAAAGTTGAAGAAAAAGCAGAACCGGTAAAAGTAGAGTTGGTAAAAGCAGCTCCTGTAAAAGTAGCACCTGCAAACGCAGAACCAACAAAAACGGAAACCATAGTAAAGGAAACTAAAGTACCCGAACTTGCTAAGAAAACACCCGTTCTAACAAGGCCTGCAAAGGCAAAGCCAATAATCCCAGTTGAGAAAAGGACTCCCATTGCCGAGCCGAAAATAGTTCGGGACGAGATCATGGAATTAGAAAACAACAACGGTTTGGAGACCGATGAAGTATTGGGAATCCAGGAGACTTCCATAGATCAAGGAAACTCAATACAAGAATCAAATACAGTACAGAATGAAAATGGTGCGGTAAAAGAACCCGCCCAATTAGCGAATCAGAATAATGATCGCCGTTATCAAAAACCCGACAAACGATATGAATTTGAGGCTATTATATCGGCAATGGGTGTTTTGGAAATTATGCAAGAGGGCTATGGATTTTTACGATCCTCGGATTACAACTACTTTAATAGTCCCGACGATATTTATGTTAGCCAATCACAAATTAAGCTATTTGGACTTAAAACAGGCGACACCGTTGAAGGATCAATACGTCCACCAAAAGAGGGCGAAAAATATTTTCCATTAATCAAAGTGGAGAAAATTAATGGCCGAAGACCCGAATTTGTGCGCGATCGCGTGCCATTTGACTTCTTAACCCCACTTTTCCCATACGAAAAATTTGATCTTACTAACCATCGCGAATCCTCATTGTCAACCCGAATTGTGGATATGTTTGCACCCATTGGAAAAGGTCAACGTGGATTAATTGTAGCTCAACCTAAAACAGGTAAAACGGTACTACTTAAAGAGATCGCAAATGCAATAGCCGCCAATCATCCCGAAGTATATTTGTTGATTTTATTGATCGATGAGCGTCCCGAAGAGGTTACCGATATGGCCAGAAGCGTGCGTGGCGAAGTAATTAGCTCCACCTTTGACGAACCAGCCGAAAGACATGTGCGAGTAGCAAACATTGTACTTGAAAAGGCAAAACGCCTTGTGGAGTGTGGTCACGATGTTGTTATCCTACTCGACTCAATTACGCGTTTAGCACGTGCCTATAATACGGTATCTCCAGCATCAGGAAAAGTTCTTTCCGGAGGTGTTGATGCCAATGCACTTCATAAACCAAAACGGTTCTTTGGAGCTGCTCGAAAAATCGAAAATGGAGGGTCACTAACCATATTGGCAACCGCATTAACCGAAACAGGATCAAAAATGGACGATGTGATTTTTGAGGAATTTAAAGGAACTGGAAATATGGAACTGCAATTAGACCGCAAATTGTCGAATCGTAGAATTTACCCATCCGTTGATATCCTCTCTTCAAGTACGCGTCGTGAAGATCTATTGTTGTCGAAAGAGACATTGAGTCGTACATGGATCTTGCGAAATTATCTTGCCGATATGAATAGTGTTGAGGCAATGGAGTTTATGCGCCAACGATTACCTCAAACTAGCTCAAACGAAGAGTTCTTGTTAACCATGAGTAGAGAGTAAAATCAAAGCTATAATATAAAAAAGGCTTGTTGTTTTTATTACAGCAAGCCTTTTTCTTTTGGAATCGACGACCAGTACGTCTTTATACTTAGCTGCATAAGCGTATTTATTTTACAATAGTTTTGTAAATTTGTAAGGTTGAGACTTTAAAAATTTAATATGTTATCACCTCTATTTAATCATTTACTCATTCCATTTATTGCAGCAATGTTTCTAGCCATGACTATGGGTGGAAGTGGTATTGGTCCCTCTTTTTCGGCCGCCTATGGTGCAAATATGATACGGAAAACCGCTGTTGCCGGTATATTTGGAATTATGGTTTTTGCCGGAGCTATATTGGCAGGAAAGGGGACAGGATATACGTTGGGGAAAGGGATATTGGCCCCAGAGTTTATGCAATACACCACCGTTACAATAATTTTATTCTCCATTGGAATAACACTCTTAATCTCTAATTTAGCAGGAATTCCTCAAAGTACTTCCCAAGCTTCGGTATTAGCAGTTGTTGCAGCTTCTGTTTATTTTAAGCAACCGGCGTTTGAGTTTCTAATCTATAAAGCAGCGCCAACGTGGTTTATTTTACCGGTTATATCCTATTTTATCTCGTATATAATTGCTCGTTTTTTGTACAGACCAATGCGCAAAAGAGCCTACTTTATGCGAACTTCGGAACGGACAAATAAAGTATTGCGATTCTTTGTAATTCTTTCCTCCATGTATGTGGCCTTTAGTATCGGATCAAATAACGTAGCAAACGCAGCTGGTCCCATTGCAAGTATGACTATTAATGAACTACAACTAGCCGATATTGGTCAAAATTTTTTGTTGATTATGATTATTGCCACTCTTATGATTGCTCCGGTTTTTGGAATTGGAGCTTCGCTATTTGGTGACAAAGTAATTAAAAATACGGGGAAGGAGATTGTTCTTTTTGGTAATATTGAGGCCATTATAATTGCAACCATTACAGCATCGTTGCTTCTTTTTTCGTCGGTGGTGAGTGGAATTCCAACCAGTTTGGTACAATTAAACGTTGCTGCTATTTTGGGGGTAGGGGTCGCCAAACTAGGCCCTAAAAACATTTTCAAAAAGACGGAAGTAAATCGATTTTTTGTAATGTGGATAATCGCTCCAGTAATATCTTTTGTACTTACATACGTTCTTCTATTAATAGCAGACAGCCTCCATTTGTTGTAGAGGCTGTCCGTATATTACGTATGTTTGAGTTGAGTTTTACTCAAAACTTGCACTCATCGTTTCTACCTCTTTACTCACTTTTTTTACCAATCCCTGTAAAACAGTTCCAGGACCCACTTCTGTAAATTGAGTCATATTGTCGGCCAGCATGTTTTGTGCTATTTGAGTCCAACGTACCGGAGATGTTAGTTGAGCAATCAAATTCTCTTTAATAATTGCAGCTTCGGTGTGTGGTTTTGCATCCACGTTTTGATAAATAGGTGCAATAGGCGTGTTAAACGTGGTATTGTTAATTGCCTCAGCCAATTCGACACGTGCAGGTTCCATTAATGGACTATGGAATGCTCCGCCAACTTTTAACGGCAATGCTCTTTTTGCTCCTGCTTCTTTTAGTTTTTCACAAGCCACTTCAATCCCTTTCATTGATCCTGAAATTACCAATTGTCCAGGGCAATTGTAGTTTGCCGCCACCACAACTTCGTCGATGGAAGCACAAACTTCTTCTACCACTTGGTCGTCGAGTCCAATAATAGCGGCCATGGTCGAAGGTTCTGCTTCACATGCTTTCTGCATTGCCATTGCTCTTTTGTAAACCAGCGTAAGACCATCGGCAAAGGAGAGCGCGCCCACGGCTGTTAATGCTGAAAATTCGCCCAAAGAGTGACCGGCTACCATGTCGGGATTGAATTTATTGCCAAGTACTTTAGCAAGAATAACCGAATGCAGAAAAATAGCTGGTTGTGTAACTCTGGTTTGACGTAAATCCTCTTCAGTACCGGCAAACATAAGATCCGTAATTCGGAAACCTAATATTTCATTTGCCTGTTCAAACATCTCTTTTGCAATGGGAGAGTTGTCGTATAGATCTTTTCCCATTCCAACAAATTGTGCCCCCTGTCCGGGGAATCCAAATGCTTTCATATTGTGCTTGTTTAAATGTTTTCAGATTTTAATTCCGCTACAAAAATACGATTTTTATTCAATAAATTGGATCAAAGAAATGTGCATTTAGGGTTGATTTTTGACTTGAAAAACATGACTTTTTGTGTTTATTGGTGAGAAAAATAAATTAATTTTGATCTCACTCTATGTCTTGTAATATAGATAGGAGAATTTATAAATTAAAATAGCGAAAATATGAAAAAACTAGTTTTATTTTTAGTGGTCTATGTGATATTCTTAGAAGCTCAAGGTCAGTTGTTTACCTTAGGTGGAGTTGATATTGGTTATGCTTATGTGGGTCCAAAGTTGGGCGGTAGTATGGCTTTTATGACCAATACAAATGCGAATAACGACAATGTTCCACTAATTGGATATATGTTTGGAGCTTTAGGGAAATTTGGTATTACTCAGAAATTAGGAATCCAAGTAGGGGTTGATTATACAAAAAAAGGGTATGCTCAATCATTTAGTGGCGGGGGTGATACCAAAACAATTGCTAATTATTTGGGAATTCCCATTCTTGCTAAGTTAAGCATATTAAAAATCGGAGATCTTCGGTTTCATGGTACAGGTGGGGTGTATTCTAATGTAGCTATCAGCATTAAAGAAAAACCATCGGGGAGTTTTGATCACGAAATAATTTTCACCTCTTCACAAACCAAAAGAGTTGACTTTGGTTTCAACATTGGAGCAGGGTTTGAATACGATTTAGGACATGGTATTTTAGCTTTAGACCTCTTTTATGAGCAAGGTTTGGTGGATGTTTTTAAAGATAATGTGAAATTAGGACGCAATACTACCCAAGCATTTGGCCTTTCAGTGACATACTTATACGATTTAGGCAATCTCCTAGCTTTCGGCGATAGGAAAGTACAAGAGTAATTTAATCTCAATATCTTGACATCGTTATTGCTATCAGCGTAGATTTTTCCCGATTAAGTGGAAAAATTCCTCGCGGGTAGCAGCACTGTTTAAAAAAGCTCCAGTAAATGCCGATGTGGTTGTGGCTGAGTTTTGTTTCTGTACCCCACGCATTTGCATGCACATATGTTGAGCCTCAATTACCACAGCAACTCCAAGTGGGTGCAATGCTTCTTGAATGCTGTTTCTTATTTGTACAGTTAATCGTTCTTGCACTTGCAAACGGCGCGAAAAAGCTTCAACTACACGCGCAATTTTGCTCAATCCGGTTATATATCCGTTTGGGATATACGCCACATGGGCTTTTCCGAAAAAGGGAAGCATATGATGTTCGCACATGCTAAAAAGGTCAATATCTTTTACTAATACCATTTGGCGATACTCCTCCTCAAAAATTGCGGAGCGCAGAATCTCATCGGGATTCATGTCGTATCCCTGAGTTAAAAATTGCAAGGCTTTGGCTACACGGTCGGGAGTTTTTATTAATCCTTCGCGTTCCGGATCTTCTCCTAATTGTAATAAAATATCTCTGTAGTGTCCACTAATTGCTGATGTTGCCTCTTCGTTATATTGGTCAACACGTAAATATCCTACGGTTGAATTTGTTTCTTTTGTGTTTTCTACACTCATTTCTAATGTTTTAATACGATTCGGTCATCTATTTAGTTTATTTATAAACGGAGGATTTTACTCCCCAAAATATTCAACACTGTTATTTTCAGTCTCTTCGATTCTGATTTTGTGAAGCTCGGCACCCAGTTCTTTAATTGGAATGAAAAGTTCGTCCCAAATTGATTTTGTGAGAATTTCGGTACTCATTATCTTGTCCTTTAAAAAATCAACATCGAGATTTAGGTTTTTGTGATCAAGTTTAACTATTACTCGATCCTGAATTGTTTGGCTCAACTCTTTTAAGTTAACAACAAACCCGGTATCTGGATCTATCTCCCCTTTAACCGTCACAAACAATATGTAATTATGCCCGTGCCAGTTCTTGTGAGAACATTTTCCAAAGATAGATAAATTTTTCTCATCATCCCAGTCAGGCCTAAAAAGACGATGTGCAGCATTGAACCGTTCGCGACGTGTAATATAGATCATAGTTGGTTGATTTTGATATTCATAATCGTTGCTTTACTTTTTAAATTAGGCTAATTTATTCTTCGTAGAACTAACAATTGATTATTTGAAAAGTTTTCTAGTAACAGTTATTCGATCATTTATCTCTCTTAAACTATATGGATTTCCATCGTAAATCCTTGAAAAATTCACTACATTTGCTTATATGAAAAAAACCATCATAGATTAATTTGTTATTTATGAACGATTTAGTAAATCGATTAATAAAATTTAGACATACACTGCATCGTTTTCCCGAGTTGTCGAGCAATGAAAAAAGAACCTCCCAAATTATTAGCGAATTTGTTGCCCAGGCCAAACCAACGGAAATTTTCAACAATATAGGCGGATATGGAGTTTTAGTTATTTTTGATTCCGGCGTGCCTGGTCCAGTAACGCTCTTTCGTGCCGATATGGATGCTTTACCCATAATTGAGCGAACTGAATTACCGTATCAGTCAGAAAATCATGGTGTTGCCCACTTATGTGGCCACGATGGACATAGTACTGTTCTTGCGGGATTGGCGCATATGATTTCACAGAATCGACCCGCAAAAGGAAAAGTTTTATTGTTGTTTCAGCCCGCCGAAGAAACTGGAAAAGGAGCACAACAAGTCATTTCAGACGTTCAATTTCAAACTATTAATCCCAATTCTTGCTACGCATTTCATAATTTGCCCGGTTTTAAAAAAGGCGCAATTATTGTAAAAGAGGGTTCTTTTGCATCGGCATCAACTGGAATGGTAATCGATATTACTGGAAAACCATCGCATGCCGCACATCCCGAAAATGGGAACAATCCTGATATTGCCATTGGGGAGCTTATTTTGGAATTGAATAAAATTACGGAAAACAGGTCTGATTTTCAGGATTTTGTCTTGTTAACAATTATCCATGTTCGGGTAGGAGAAATTGCCTTTGGAACTACGCCTGGGCAAGGTGTTGTGATGTTGACCATACGGGCGTATTTGGATGAAGATTTGCAGAAATTGCGCTCCATCGTTCAAGAGAAGACGCAGACCATAATGTCGAAATATAAATTAGAGGTTGCCTTTTCATTCGAAGAACCATTTTCGGCAACCATCAATGAATCTAGGTGTGTTGACATTGTTCGAGCAGCAACCAAGGATTCAAATTTGGAATTAATCGAGTTGCAAGAGCCTTTCCGATGGAGTGAAGATTTTGGGAGTTTTTCGTCAGTTGCTCCATCCGTGCTTTTTGGCGTGGGTAGTGGTATCGATTATCCACAATTGCATAACGAAGATTACGATTTCCCGGACTCAATTATCGAAAATGCACTAACTGTATTTTATAATATTTATCGAAATATAAACATATAATAACATAACAAATGTTAGAATCATCATACATTGTATTAAGTCGTTCCGCATATAAAAAAACTACAATTATATTACCAAGATTTTGGGTCCCAACATTCGGTTTTCTTCAGTTATAAAGGGGAATGCGTATGGGCATGGAATCGATAAATTTGTCCCAATTGCCGAATGGGCAGGAGTTCGACACTTTGCCGCATTTTCGGCCGATGAAGCGTATTTGGTAAAACAAGCCTCGACGAAAAAATCAGGAATAATGATCATGGGGTATTTGAGCGACGATCAGTTGGAGTGGGCCATAGAGAACGAAATTGAGTATTATGTGTTTGATTTAAACCGCTTGAAAATCAGTATTATGACGGCTCAGAAAATCGGTAAAAAAGCGAAAATCCACATTGAAGTCGAGACTGGATTTCATAGAACCGGATTTGAAAGGAGCGAATTTGATGAAGTGATCCGTTTGTTGAAAAGTGGAGCCGATGACCTTGACTTTGAAGGTTTGTGTACCCATTATGCTGGTGCTGAGAGCATTTCAAACCATGTGCGAGTGAAACAGCAATATGAAACTTATATGGAAATATATAGCCGATTTCTTGAGTCGGGAGTGCGTCCTAAATACAGACATACTGCGGGATCTGCCGCATCGTTAACCTATCCTGAAACAATTATGGATATGGTACGTGTTGGGATTGCGCAATATGGGTTTTGGCCAAGTCCGGAAACCTTAATCCATCGCTTTAAAAAGTATGATGCCAAAGATTCGGATTTAAAACGATTGCTTTCATGGAAAACCAAAGTAATGGAAGTGAAAGAGATTGATGTGGGCGAATTTGTAGGGTACGGAACATCGTATATGGCATATGAAAAGAAGAAAATTGCCATAATTCCAGTGGGATATTCTAACGGATTTAGTCGATCCTTGAGCAATAGTGGTCGAGTTTTAATTCATGGAGTTTATGTTCTCGTTGTGGGAGTGGTTACCATGAATACAACAACGGTTGATATTACGCACGTTCCAAACGTAGTTCCCGGCGACGAGGTTGTGTTAATTGGGAAACAAAAGCGACAAGAAATTAGTATAGCATCGTTTTGTGAAATGAGTAATATGCTTAACTATCAATTGCTTGCACGACTTCCACAGAGTATTCCACGATTTATTACACCTTAATTTTTAATGCATTGAAAAAGGAAAACACAAAACAAAGAATATTAATTGTAGTGGCAACCGCCATGGAGGTTCAATTGATTGTCGAACATCGGAATTCCTATGTTGTTGGGGAAGTTTATCCATCGAAATACGAGCATACTGATATTCTTATTGCAGGAATAGGCATAGCTACAACCATTTTCTCGACAACCAAAATTCTTTTGAAACACTCCTACGATTATGTGATAAATATTGGAATTTGTGGCGCTTATGCACGTAATTTGAGCCTCGGCGAAGTTGTAATTGTGCGGGAAGATTTCTTTGCCGATCAATTAATGGAAGACGGATTCCAATCAACGCCTTGGAGCAAAAGTTCATTGGCCGTACAAAACGATATTTATAATTCGGAAGGGAGCATATTGTCAACCTTAACGCCTGATTTCCTAAATCTGTCAAAAGTGAGATCCATTACAAGCGATACCATTCATGCAAACGAATCAACAATAAAGAAACTGGTAGATATTTATAATCCGGACATTGAAAGTATGGAAGGTGTTGCCGTATTTTTTGTGACCCGAAAATGTGAAATTCCGGTGATACAAATCCGAGCAATTTCCAATTATGTCGAAATCAGAGACAAGAGCAAATGGGAAATCGGGAAGGCTTTAATTGAGTTGCACCGAGTATTGGATTTTGTGATGCAAAACAAAAGTTCCGTATTTGACAGTAAACCCACAAAACGTTGTTCTTGATTTTGAAATTATATTCTACCTGCCAGGACTCAAAATATTGCTATCTTGCAAATTGAATAAACAACCATAATCAGACTTTGACCCATGCTCTTAAAAATTGCCATTTCAACCTGTCCCAACGACACATTTATGTTCGAGGCACTGTTGAATAATCGAATTGACACCCGTGGATATACATTTCAACTAACTTTGGCCGATATTGATGTGTTGAATCAAAGGGCTTTGGAAACGGATGTCGATATTACAAAAATAAGTATTAGCGCCTATTCACAGATATCGGAAACCTATCAACTGCTTCGGTCCGGCGCAGCAATTGGGTTTTCAAATGGACCCTTAATCGTCAGTAAATCGAAAATTTATCCTGAGGAACTTCCCTATGTTACCGTTGCTATTCCGGGGGAGAACACCACGGCGAATTTGTTATTGTCAAAGTTGTATCCGCAGGTAAAACACAAAGAAGTATATCTATTCTCTGATATTGAGGAGGCTATAATGGACAACGAGGTAGATGCGGGGGTAATAATTCATGAATCGCGTTTTACTTACAAACAGCGAGGGTTGCTATTGGTATCTGATTTAGGTGTCGAGTGGGAAAAAAGAATGCGTATGCCACTGCCACTTGGAGCCATTGCCATAAAACGGAATCTTCCGGAATCGGTAAAGCACGATATTCAGCGTGTTTTGGCCCAGAGTGTTCAGTATGCTTTAAACAATCCAAAAGATTCAGGTTCATTTGTGAAGCACCATGCACAAGAACTCGACGATGAGGTGATAAGCAAACATATTCAGCTCTATGTTAACAGTTTAAGTACATGGATAAATCCTAAAGGCGAAGAAGCAATACGCGAGGTTCTATCCATAGCATTGGCTGAAAATGCAGGCAAACTTACCGAACCTGTCTTTATTCAATAGCCTTATGAGGAGAATCATACTCCTGTACGTACTTTTAGTTTTTGGGTACAAAGTACATGCTCAAGAGAAATTATTTTCTCTGTTTCCCTCTACCGAATACGACACTTCCTACATTAAAAGTTATTACGATAAGTTAATAGGCAACCTTTACATTCCTGCAAAGTTTGTGAATTTTGGAGTGCATTCTGTTGATAATAACGCATTTCTAAATTATGAACCCAACGGAAGAAGTGCACTTGGGTTCGAAGGATCTTATAAATGGCTCAGTGCTGGATTTTCGTTCAAGCTGCCCATTGCCGATAAAAGCGTTCAAAAGTATGGACATACTGAAAGTTTCGATCTCCAATTTAACTTCAATCTCCGAAGGGTTGTCATTGACCTCTATTTTCAGGTTTATAGCGGTTTTTATCTTTCCAATATGGATGACTATTTTAATTCTTGGAATTTTGAGAATCATTATCCCAAAACCGATTTGTCCGTTCTAAACTTAGGTATAATGGCAAACTACGTCTATAACTACAAAAAGTTTTCCTATAAAGCAGCGTTGAACCTAACGGAACGACAAAACAAAAGTGCGGGCTCGTTTATTACAGGGGGGTATTTTTTTCTGAATCAAATGCATTCCGATTCAACAATTGTTCCCTCGTTTGCCGCTCCCTATTTTCAAGGAATTCTAGGATTACAAAAAATAGGGACTGTTAATATTGGTTTTTTGTGTGGCTACACCTTTACCTTTGTTTTAAATGATAATTTCTTTATTAATTTAGGATTAACGCCAGGTTTTGGACTTTATAGTATAAACGCCATTGATAGAGCCGATTACCCCATTAATTTTGATGTGCATTCGGCCATTATATTGCAAACTCGATTTTCATTTATCTATCAAAAGGAACGGTTTTTCATGGCATTAATAGGCGTTTACGGAACACAAACATCCTTGGGTAAAAGCGATTATTCGGTCTCCTTTGGTCATGGACATACCAAGTTTTCTGTAGGATATCGATTCGATTTTCCGGATAGAATTTTAAAATATCGAAAAAATAAATTGAAAAACAATTTATAGAGTAGAAAAATTCGTATATTTAAAATTAAAACTATAAACCATGGAAAATTTATTTTTACACTACATGAATGAGCGCAAAAAGCGCGAATCAGAAACTGCGAAACATGAATTGGGTCCGGTAATAACCATCTCACGCGAGTATGGCTGTTATGGTGGCGAAATTGCCAACTTACTAACACAGCGCATTAATGAAAAGATAGACGTTAAACGGGATCAGTGGGTATTTATTAGCCATCAAGTACTGCATGATGCTGCTAAAGCCTTGGATGTTAATCCAACAGAAATAACGCATATTTTTGGTGCTGAGCAGAAATCATTTTTCGACGATATGTTCTCCATTTTTTCGTCGGATCGATATCTAAGCGATGCACAAATCAAGAGAATGTTGGCTCAAGTTGTGCGATCCTATTCTGAGCAAGGTCGAGCTATTATTGTTGGTCGAGCTGGTTGTGTTGTGGCTAAACACATCGAAAAGTCGGTGCATGTTCGTTTGATTGCACCCCTTGATTGGCGCATAAATCAAATTAAAACGCGTTTTAATATCTCTACAAGCGCCGCCGCCGCAAAAGTGAAGGAGACCGATAAACGTAGAGAGAATTTTATGGAGTTTTATAGGGGTAATAAACCCGATAGTGAACTTTTTGACCTAATTTTAAATCGATCGACCCTTTCAAGCGAGGAGATTGTAGAGCAAATATGCTTGCTTTGCGAGCGACGTGGAATGAAGTGAATTACGATTCCAAAATTAAATTGAAAGAAAATAGCGTTTTTTAGGCAAACGAAAATAGTTACAACTGCATGTGGGGAATGGTTTGTTTACCTATGGTTGGATATGTTTTCCCTACACATGTAAAGAAAAATTTATATTTTGTGAGATAAACGGTTTTTTGAATAACAACTCCCCAGTTATTTCAACCGTTGATTGAAGAGTGTTTTACTTAGTCAAAGCATTGAATAATAGTGGCTTAATTGTGTTTGTTAGTGCCAATGATTCCGCATCAAATTAATTCATCTAGGGCAACCAAAATCTCGTTTTTGTTATATGGTTTTCTAAAATATTTGACAATTAATCCATTTACCAGCGCTTCCCTAATTTCATCGGTCATATCAAAACCGGTCATTATACAGTACCGTTTTTGAGGATGTTTTTCTTTCGCTCTTTTTATAAATTCCAAACCGTTCATATTTGGCATTTTCATATCACTAATTACCACTGAAATATTGGTATTGCTTTCAAGCATTTCAAGTCCCGTAAAACCATTGTCAGCCATGAGAACGTTGTAACTTTTATTAAAGTTTAGATCAAAAAGTTGCAGATTAATTAGTTCATCATCAACGTATAATATTTTAGTTCTATTTCCCATTTTATTTTATTTATATGTTCATTGGTAACTTCATTAAAACGGTGGTTCCCACGCCAAATTTAGATTCAAATTCAATGGTGCCTTTGTGTTCTGTAATAATTGAATAGGCTATTGAAAGCCCCAGCCCTGTACCTTCACCGGGAGGTTTTGTTGTGAAAAATGGGTCGGTTATTTGTTCGAGATTTTTCTTTTCAATTCCACATCCTGTATCTACAATTTCGATAATTGCATTATTTCCTTCAATCTTGGTTCTTGCAATAATCGCTCCTTTATCATGGATAGCTTGAATTGAATTGGTTAGTAGATTTAAAAACACTTGATGAATTTTCCCCACGTTACCCTTGATAAAGAATTTTTTATCTGAATATTCCTTTATAATATCAATACCGTGTTTTGTTTTATTGTTAAGAATGATAAAACAGTTTTCTAAAATAGAGTGGATATCGCAATCTTCGTCCATGTTCTGATTATTGCGGCTAAACTGATTCAATCCTTGAACTATATTAGAAATTCGATCAATACCAATATTCATACTATTAATCAATAAGTCTGTCTTATCCTTTTCGATACTTTCGTGCATTTCAAAATACGTTGAAAGACCGTCAGACGCACCCTTAATAAAGTTTAAAGGATTATTAATTTCGTGCGCCATTCCAGCTGTTAATGTGCCCAAAGAGGCCATTTTATCGGCTTGGAATAACGAAGCCTTAGTAACTTTCAAACTTTTAACCGTTTCCTCAAGTTCTCGTGTACGAACTTGAACAAGATTTTCCAACTGGTCTTTAAATTCCAAGAGTCCAAGTTCTGCTTTTATTTGAGTTTCCGAGGCAAATATTAGCCATCTTGAAATGATGCCTGAACTGAAAAACAAAATTATAAACAATAATCCAGTATAATCTTCTTTCATTCCAATAGGGCTAAATAAATTATAAAGTAGGACAAAAGTACTCCATATTAGAATCGAGGTTGACAGACTATATATAATAAGCTTGCAATTGTTTTTTCTGTAAAGATGAGTATGTAATTGTAATAATTTACGTAATGAATTGGTTTGTAAAAGAGATTCGCCAAATATTGTTACAATTAAAAAAATAACTGCGTTTTTGATTAGAATCACTGATACGGTTTGATAGGAAATGTATTCTCCCGTATGGTTCAGTATCCAATGAAAGACAACTAGATATAAAAAAACATACAAAGCTGAAAAAATTAGTATTGAGTACACGGGTTTCCGCAATGGTGTACTTTTACTACTCGGTTTTTCGCCATTATAGGCAATTAGCAAATAGAAAAGTCCGTATGCAATTATATTTGGAATAAGACCCCACTCATTTTCCGGCCACAATATAATGGGAATCCATATGCCACCAAAAATACCGGAAACTATGGCTCCACGGAAGCCATAGGCTAAACTTATGATAACTGGGAATATTACCGACCACGTTAAAGTAATCGTAGTATTCTCAATTTGAAATTCGATGCTCAGTATGGATAATACAAGACTTAAAATTCCAAAGAATACGGATATTCTAAACCATCTGTT
This sequence comes from Salinivirgaceae bacterium, assembly GCA_028709085.1. GTDB lineage: Bacteria > Bacteroidota > Bacteroidia > Bacteroidales > Salinivirgaceae > JAAYQU01. The sequence continues at coordinate 38,002 of JAQVXQ010000007.1, forward strand.
TTTCATCATAAAAAAGACATTTATTTTTTCAAATACTCTATCCTACTAAAACGTAATTTTCCTTTTAAAGTTATTTAAAATCATCTAGCCTGATGATTCAAACTCCCAGATAAGCGATTATAGGATGGATATTTATTTGCCTTATGGTGTTTTTGACATCTTGAAAGTAGGTGTTGTTCTGAATTAAACAACAATTATACCACGAATTGTTTTCGATATCTGTAAATGCAATTTGTCTTTTGTTCCGCTTCGAAGTTTTGTGTGAATTTCGAATTATTTTCAATGTTATTTTGGGAAGGATTTTCTTGAAAAGTAGTGATGAACCAAAAGATTGCGGGCTAAATTCCAACTTTAAAACAATGATGCAAGCACGATATTAAGACCGCGGTTGTTGGAAAACGATCCATTTTGGCTCTAGCCGGTAAAGGCTGATTTTAAATAATATGGGTATAATATGTAAAATGTGTCATTGGTAGTTGTACCCCTTTTCTTAACCAAAAACAACATTGATTCTTTATTTGACCTTGGACGTTGATCGGATACTTATTTTATCTGATTTTGAATATATTGAAAAACCGTTTGTGGTTCAGTGTTATGGAGTTCGAAAATAGTATGATTGGTAATTTTCCATTTTTCAATTATGGCATCGACAAACTTCGCTCGAATGGTAAGGATTAGATGTTTATCTTGCTCATTTATAAGATTTTCCATCTCTTTAGCCCAACCGATGTTTTCAATTTCCATTTTCCCAATTTCATCCACAATAATTATATTGGCCGATCCTGTCCCTGCTTTTCTTAAAATTTCTCTTCCATATTCAAGACCGTCGTTTATAATTGAAAAGCGGCCATAATTCAAGGATTCCGATGTTTGTTTTATGCGCAAAAATGGGGCGGTTACATTTTCAGGAATCGACACAATATCGTAGCCTTCCAACGAATTGTTGCATATTTGTTTTTCCGAATAGAGTCCGAAAATTGGGGTTTCGCTCTTTTTGAAACGTTCTATAAGTGCTTTCACAAAGGTTGTTTTTCCTTCGTTGATGTTGCCTGAAATAATAAATATTTTGGGGCGTAACGTATTGTCAGTGATTAACTTTAGTTGTTTTTCAGCTTGAAAAAGTAGAATTGCGATTGTATTATTGGGTTCTTTTAGGATGGTTTTAAAATTGGGAAGCGCACCAATAAAATGGGGAAGCGTGTCAAAGGCAATTTTCAATGCAATGGGCAACTGCTTAAGCCTAGTTTTTAAAATAATGTTGATAATTTTTGGATTGTACAATTCTGTGCCTAAAGTGCTGAATCCTAGAATTATAATAACAGCACGGAAATTCATTTGCAGTCCAACAATCATTCCTTGCAGCATGGATAAGGAATGCTGAAACTGTGTGCTAAGCGTAACCGATATAAAGGTTATAAGAGCAAAAGTAATCCAAAACAGCGGTTTCTTGAGTTGTTGGAGTGCTCTTTTGTATCTCGATATCCAAATGGCGGCAATAACGATTGTGTATGATATCCAGAGCATTGGATACAGAATTTGGATGGCAGTTAGCGACGAAATTATAAAAAACAGGTTCAGTGCAAGCCAATAAACGGAGTAGTTGAATGGGATGCTTTTTTTTGACATGGGCAAAGGGGCCGAACTGTTCATCACCAGCGTGGAGGGGTTAATTTTGTTCGATTTCTTGCCAATTTTCATTCCCAAAATACCGGCAAACAATCCAAATATTCCATAAATACAGACTAAAAGTATGATTGGTATCCATGTTATATCTGTTGTTATATTAAGTTGATGTTCAGCGAATTGAGTTACGCTTTTATAAACATCAATGATGTTCATGCTGTAAAACAACAGAATATTTATTACTTTTTGGAGTAGATTCCATAACATGCTAAAAATTGAACTAACGATATATCCCACTGCATTTCGTCCAATAATTCGGGTTGTAATTTCGATAATAAATCCTTGGCTCAGAATGGCGATCATTGGGCCAAATATAATTGCGCTGGGCGACATTGTTTTCATTAACGCACAAACAATGGCAGCACGCCAAAACAGTCCGCGCTCTTTCCATCGGTAGTTAATACTAATAAGAATTACGATGCCAATGGCGGTCAGGATATTTCCGCTGAAGGGAATTTTTAGATTGTGTAAAAAACTACCAAATACAATTTCCGATGCTGCCCAAATTGTACCAACAATAGATGCTTTTATCCAAAGCAAAGAAGGATTATTACTCATTGTTGATATTTTTCAAAGTGCTTAAATTCAGAGAGTTATTAATAATTGTGATTTTTCTAGCGCAATATTTAAAAAGATGATACGCGGTTCCGGCTTGTTCTACTAATTTAAAAAGCTGATTGGAATCAGTTATTTTTATTGACCCGATTAAATTAACATTGTTATTAAAAAGCATGTCGGGAATAATGCTGCTCGAAGGCCCTGTTACTACCGTTGTTGCATCTTTGGGACAGTTTTTCAGTAAGTCGTCAATGGTCTCGTTTATCAAGGTCATTCCGGTTATTATTACAAAATTGGCATTTCCCAATGTTTTTTTATACTCGGAAGCGTCAACGTAAAAATGTCGGTAACTGGAGCTTATTTTTAATTTATCGAACTCTAGTACATGGATGTTTTTTGTGAAAAGGAGTACTTTTGATATGTAGGAGTTAAATCCTCCAACAATTACAACTTTTGAATCCGTCTTAAAGTCAAGAAGATCAATGGGGTCTATGTTTTCTATTATCTTGTAATTTTCTGAGACAATGATTTTTTCCGACAGTGCATTTAAGGTAGCAATTTTCAGGGATTGGATCACTGCTGAGTTTTTACTTGTATTAAAAAGAGAATCAACACTTCTGTTTTCTAATTTGCCGGGGGTGAATTCCCCAAAATCGCGCCCCTCTTTTTTGCAATTATGTGTTTTTTCGTTGATTGTACTCGATACTCCACAACTGTCGTCCGACAATATTACCGCGGTTAAATAGGTTCCAATTCTGATTTTTTTAATGTGCAGTTTGCTGAAATCTATTTTATTGGCAAGATACTGTATCGTTGATTCGGTAATCTTTTTCAATGAGATGTAGGTTAACGGTGTGGTTTTTTTACTCAGTCTGTTTTTAATACCCTAAAAAAGGATGGGTAAAGTTATAAAAGTTTTAATAAATCAGGACTTTTCTTCATTCAATTGAGGAATGTTTACGCAAAAAAAAACACTCTAAATGTTTATAAAGAGTGTTTTTGTTTCCGTGGTTTTATGTATGATCAACCGACTTGTCGATAAATTTTGAACTCATTAGCCGGGCAATGGCCATGTACGATGGTACAAAAATCACTTTATCACCCACTTTATATTTACAGGACTTGTTTTTTAGCGCGGGACCAAGATCATAAACACTCATGTCGGAGGTAGTTCCAGCAAATTTAATCTCTGGATCTTTCGCTTTTAACTCCTGGATATCAACATCAAGTAAACCAAAATCTAAGATTGCTCTATAGCTGTGTTGGTAGTCTTGTTGTTCGTTATTTTCAACTGTATGTCCAATGTTTCCTTCAGTTAGAACGCCATCGGGAGATGTTTCTTTGAGTTCTAATTCAATGATGTTAGCCCGATATTCAAAAGCATCCGTTGCTAGGGTTCGGAATTTCTCATTATCTATGGGAGTAGTTCCTAAAAATGCCGCCTCTCCAATTCTCAGATGATTTAGATTTTTGGGCATCGAAGGTTTTCCAACTAGGGGCAGTGTAATGGAGCTTCCACCAGAAATTAAAGAGAATGAAGTGTCGAATTTAGCCTCGATAAGTTGCTTGTATAGAGATAGTTGTAAAAGTTTATCGTAAGTTGGCTGAATGCCGTACATACAACCCAGATTTGCACCTATACCTTCGATTACAACATTTTTAAGGTCAAAAACTTTTTTATAGAAGGTTAGCACATGTTCTCTGATTATTCCCTCGCGAAGTTCGCCCAACTCAATCATAATTATTACCCGATGTGTTTTTCCTTGTCGGCCGGCCTCTTTATCAAGGGCTTCAATTGTTTTGAACGACGAATTTAACGAAATATCAGCATAGGTCACCACCGATTTAATACTGTCCATGGCTGGTGGCTTAGCATACATAGTTGTTATTTCTGGGTCAATTGATTTTATAGCCCTTAGACCTGTTAGTCGGGAATCGGCAATACTGTGCAGTTTTTTTATTTCTGGGTGCGACAATATTTTTCGTAAAACCTCTTTATTTCCAGCGAGTATTTTTGCAACCAGACTCCATTGAATATCGTGCTTCTGTAGGATTCGATTTATTTTCGTTATATTCCCTATAATTTTATTGGTATTTATTCTTAACTGTGCCATTATTTTTTTGGTTTGGTGAAACGCATTTCCGCATATTTTGATGTAAATCCGAGTCGTTCATAGAGTCGTTTTGCTGGATTGTCATATTCCACATGCAGTTTGATTTCTCCTTCCGAACGGTTAATTACTTCTTCTATTAACGATGCCCCAATACCTTTACCTCGCATGGTTCCGTCAACGGCAATGTAAACCAGAATATTTTCAGGAATATATCCTTCCATACCCGTGTTATTCATTATTACTACGCCTACCATTTTGTTGTCCAGATGTCCAGTTAAAATATATCCCCCTTTACCCTCCTCTTTTGAGAAGGCATAATTGATGCATTTTTCAATGGCCTCTTTTGAATCGCGAAATTGCTCTAAATGAGTGTGCAGAAAATCAATAATTTCTTTTTTAGATACAGTTTTAAAATCTTCCTCAACGTTTAATTGTTTAAATGTAATCATTGTTTTATTTTTGTATAAGAAAATATATGGCGTAAATGTAAAACATTATTTTTGCAAATGCAAATTAAAATAATTCAGTAAGCGAAACAAACTGGGGCTATATATGGATTATTGTAAAATGTAGGCTTCTTATACACTATGTTTATGAGTTATCTTGTTATTGACAATGCGAAATATTGATTTTAACATAGAATTTTTCTTTTTTTTCTTTTTTCAAGCTGTATATTGACCTTTTAATAGTTGTTTATTGTCATTATTATGGCATATCTATGTTATATTTCTACTTTTGTCATATTGATTCCAAATTGTAAAACATAAATATTTTAATTATGAGAATTTTAAGTTCCCTTATTTTGACATTATCATTGGTTTCTTTAATGATGGCACAACCTAAAAAAATATCAATTTCCGATTTTTCCGATTGGAATAGATTGAACAATAGGATAATAAGCTCCGATGGTAACTATATTTCGTATGAAAAGAAACGACAATATGGAGATGGTGTTTTAATTGTCTATAATTACAATACAGAGAAAAACGACACAATACCATATGGCTACGCAGCAAAGTTTTCGCCCAATTCTGATTTTATCGCCTTTAAGATTAGGGTTGCCCACGATACAACGCGAATGCATAAAAAACTAAAAACAAAAACGGAGAAGCTACCCAAAGAGGAGTTGGGGATTTTGAATTTAGAAACCAACACCATACAACGATTCTCGAATATCAAATCATTCGACCTAGCCAAAGAAAACAGTCAATGGTTGGCCATTGCCAAAGAGGCAGATTCGGAAAAAAAGGATACCGCCAATATTGAAAAAGACAAAGAAGCAGTGAAAAGTGAAAAACCGGCAAAGAAAAAGGATTCAAAGAAAAATAAAGATCTTTTTGAGTTGGTTATCGTACATCCAATCGACTCTGTGCAACACACATTCAAACGCGTTGTTACATACGCAATTTCAGATAGGAGTGAGATCATTGCTTTGGTTGCTCAACTAAACGACACTTCGAAATTGAATTCGGTTATTGTATTTAATGGGAAAGATCAGAAAATTGATACCCTCATGACCGATTCTGTCACCATAAAAAATCTAACACTCGATAATTATGGCAAACAGTTGGCCTTTTTAATAAGCAACGACACGGCTAAGGAAAAGAGATATGAATTGCAATTGGCCAATTTGTTAGACAACAAACGTAAAACCATTGTAGATAGTCAAACAACTGCCATTCAAGAAAAATATTCACCCAGTCCAAATGGAACCATCTTTTTTTCCAACGATGCCTCGAAATTGTATTTTGGAATTGCCCCAAATTCCACACAAACTAAAAACGATTCTATTCTGGATGAGGATATTCCAACCCTCGACCTTTGGAGTTGGACCGATAGCGTGATTCAACCACAACAGTTGAGTAGATTGGAGCGCGATAAAAAACAGACTCTTACATCGGTATATTTAATTAAAGAGAATAAATGCGTACAAATTGCAGATTCAATATGGTCAATTGTTCATTTTGTCAATCGACACGATGCCAAATTTGCGTTGGGAGTGGATTATGCTACCTATTTAAAACAACGAGTTTGGAGCTCTTTGTATCCTTTTGATTATGCATTAATTGATATTGAAAAGGGGACGAAAAGGAAGATTTTAACGGGTAAAACAGCTGCTTATTTATCGCCAATGGGGAAATATACGCTTTATTACGATTACAGCGATAGTTCCTACAGCGTTATTAACAATAAGAGTTTTAAGGAGACGAATTTAACCAAATCGGTGCCAGTTATGTTCTGTGACGAAGAGAATGATACTCCTAATAATCCAAGAACTTACGGTGTGGTTGGATGGACTGACGACGATGCATTTGTTCTTATTTATGACCGTTTCGATATTTGGAAATTCGATCCTATGGGAAAGAAATCACCCGTTAATATTACCAATGGAAGAGCCAATAAAACGCGTTTTCGATACCAACAATTGGACAACAATGAGGTTCATATTCCCTATAAAAAACCAATTTTACTCTCCATGGTTAATGAGGAAGCGAGTAGCGAGGGATATGCACGGGTAACCCTTTCCGATGAACATTCTTTGAAAACGTTGCTTGAAGGCGATTTTACGCTTGGCGCAATTACAAAGGCTGAGAACAAAGATCGAGTTATTTGGTCGAGCCAAACCGTGAAGGATTATCCCGAAGTAGCGGTGAGCAATATGTTGTTTACAGATTCAAAAATAATATCCACTGCTAATCCACAGCAAAGCGATTTTATTTGGACTACCGTTGAGAAGGTGCATTGGCAGTCGTTCAACAACGATTCATTAAATGGATTGCTCTTTAAACCTCAGGATTTTGATTCAACAAAACAATATCCAGTGATGGTCTATTTTTACGAACGTAGTTCACAAGGTATTCACCGATATCGTACACCAAGTCCCAGTCAATCAATAATTAGCATTCCATTTTATGTCAGCAACGGATATTTGGTCTTTGTGCCCGATATCGTTTATAGGGACGGATTCCCCGGACAGAGTGCCTACGATGCCATTGTTAGTGGTGTATCGCACTTGAAGTCAACGTTGTCGTATATTAATAAACAAAAAATTGGGCTTCAGGGACAAAGTTGGGGTGGATATCAGATTGCCTATTTGGTAACGCAAACCAATATCTTTGCTGCCGCAATGGCAGGGGCTCCCGTGAGTAATATGACCAGCGCATATGGTGGAATTCGATGGGAAAGTGGAATGAGTAGAATATTTCAGTACGAAGAGACGCAAAGTAGAATTGGAGGAACTTTGTGGGAGAAACCATTTCATTATGTGCAAAACTCGCCCCTATTTATGGCTCCTCAAATTAAGACACCGCTGTTGATAATGGCCAACGACAATGATGGATCAGTGCCTTGGTATCAGGGGATTGAACTTTTCATGGCTCTTTATCGGTTGCAAAAACCGGTATGGATGCTAAATTATAATGGAATGAGTCATAATATAGAGTCTAAATATTGGGCAAACCGAGTGGATTTGTCCAATCGAATGTTTCAGTTTTTTAATCACTATTTAAAAGATGATCCCGCTCCAAAATGGATGGTAAAAGGAATTCCTGCCCAAATAAAAAGAAGTGACTTAGGATATTGATCGAATATAAATTAGACTAGAGCAATTAAATCCATGTTTCTCGATCAGGAAACCCTTTAGACGAAGCCATGGGCAATTCATATCTCCTTTCTGAATTTATAGAAAATTGAATTGCCCTCGGTTTCAGTTGCGAAAATATCGGGAATATGGAATATTGACTTTTGATTAATACTCTTTTTCTATTGTACATTATGATTTTTTAAAACTCCTTTATTCTGAGAGATACGTTAATAGCCAATTATTAAATATTGGCAATAAAAATCAAAACATAAACAATGTTGTTTTCTCATTTACATTCTTTTGTTATAATTTGTCCTAAATTAGAAATCGGTGTTGAAATGAAGTTATAAATTTGATATAAATTGAATCAGCTTATGGTTGATAATTCAAATTTTCCGGAAATTAATTACCTGCTATATCAGAAGTGGGTCAAATCGTTTACTTATAAAAAAAGTACCGATTTTGACACCTATTTTAGATCTATACTCCATACTTTTCACTCCCTTTTCGCATCCGAAATAACGTTGGTTTTCATTCGTGATTCAAAATTAGGAGAATATTATCCCATTGCTAACGGCATTGCTCCAGAGTTAGAAAATATATCAAAAGAGATACTGGGAAAACTTTATCATAATCCAAATACTGGAGTTCATAAAATGAATGTTATTGATGATTCGTTGCTTAATTATTTGAACCTTACTCCTAAAAATGAATATTGTATCTGCTACACGCTCGAGATTAGTTCTGCTATTTCAGTAACCCTTTTCACTTCTTCGCTTGACAATACAACCGCTAAGGCGCATCAGGCTCAGTGGGAATATTTAAAACCGCTTATAAATCAGGAGCTTTATCATAGTGCTCACCTCTATTTGAAAGAACAACAAGCATTTGAATCCCATGGCGTATTATTTATCCTGTTGGACGATAAAAACAATGTTTTAAAAACCAACATCAAAAGTGATTTTTATTCTTTATATCATGCGCTGATAAAAGAGGGAATTGTTGATAATAATCGAATTGCGAACAATCTTTTAATTGATCTTTCAGTGGATGATAGACACCGGAAATATCTGGTAGTAAAGGAGAAAAATCAGACCCAATCCTTAATTAAGTTATTGCCTGTGGACAATTTTAAGGAGGTTGGAAAATCAGAAGCTCATGAATCTTTCTCTTCGATGGTGGAAATTATTCCCGTTGGAGTGCTTAAAGTAAGCAAAACCGGCTATATAACGTATGCCAATAAGTGGATGCTCGACTTCTTAGATGCCACAAATCAAAATCTCATCGGAATTCATATTGGCCGTTTTTTAATTCAATCCACCATTCCTGTAAATATTGCAACGGCATTACGATCAAATAAGCTCAATAAAAACGATTTTGAAATGAATATTATTACAAAGTCGAATCGTAAACGAGAGGCAAGCGTAACTTCGCTGATGTTAAGCAAGGAAGAGGGAGCAGTTTTGATTGTTCAGGATATTCAAGAACGTAAAGAGCTTACGCGTAAAATAAAACAAAAAGAGAACGATTTGCTACGCCTAATTAACAATAAGAATTTAATTATAGCTCGAACCGATAAGAACTCGAAAATTTTATTTGCCAATAAGACGTTTCTTAACATTGTGGGTTTTACAGAAGAGGGAGTTTTAGGGAAATCAATTTTCGATTTTATAATGAATTACGAACCAGCGAGATTCGATATATTATGGGCTGAAATTATAAATTTTGAGATTTCTCAAACCGATTTTGTGCTAAAGACACCGGATAACCTACCTTTATTTTGGTTAACTACGGTACAAACTGTTGGTGAAGATGTTGTTTTCTCAGGAATCGATGTTTCTGAGTTACAGCGTACCCGAAATATGCTAGGTAAATCCCAAAGGCTTATTAATCAAGTGTTTGATAATATCCCTGGGCTTGTTATGGTTATAAGTAAAACCTACGAGGTTTTGTTTACCAATGAAAAAGAAAATACTGAACGCTATAAACAAGGAATATCCTGTCATGAACTTTGCATGGAATCGGATAGTTTATGTGAAAACTGCCAACTACACACTGTTTTTAATGAAAAGGTAGCCAAGCAAATAGAGTTGTTTGACGAAAAAACCGATAAAACATATTCTGTTCAAACTATTCCACTCACCAACAATGCGGGTGATGTGCTGTATGCCCTTGAGTTTTTTCAGGATATTACAGCGCAAAAGACGATCCAGCAATCGATCCAGAAGTCTAAAAATGCCATTGAAAAAGTCAGTAAACTTAAAAGCTCATTTATAAGCAATATAAATCACGAAGTGAGAACTCCGCTCAATGCCATTCTCGGATTTTCCGAAATAATTTTGTCGGGAAATAAAAGTGCCGCGACAAATATGGATTATGTCAAGATTATACGCGAAAATGGAAACCGCTTGCTTGACACTATCACGGGACTTATTGAATTGAGCCGACTTCAAAGTGGCGATTATGTGGTTGTAAATGAGACGTTTAGTCTAAATAAATTATTAAGCCTTATTTGTGACAATTATCGCGATCACGACAATATCTTTTCAGGGAATGTACAGTTTATTATGTCGCTACCCACCAATCAAGTGTTTGTAAATACGGATAAGAATCGAATAACAAATATTGTTGAACAACTGCTGGATAATGCCATAAAATACACCTCCAAAGGAGTGGTGAATATGGCATTAGAGATGCGGTCAAACAATATTGTAATCATAATTCAGGACAACGGCGAAGGAATGAAAAACGATGATTTTAATGCGTTTTTCGAATATTTTGGCAAAGATCATATGAAAACCCAATTAATAGATGGTCCCGGATTGGGTTTAGCCATTGCCTATCATAATGCTAAAGCTATAGATGGAGAATTAGTTTTAGTACCAAATGCAACGCAAGGAACCCGATTCGAAATTGTATTGCCCCTTGATAAGCAGGAGATAACTGATAACAACAATCGACAATATGGGTGGGGCAAGAAAAAAATTTTGGTGGCCGAGGACGATGATATTAATTTTCTTTATATTGAGGCCTTATTATCAAAATCAGGTTTGACTATAATCCGAGCAAAAAACGGAATCGAAGCGTTGGAATTGATCGACCAAGATATTGATTTAGTATTACTCGATATACAAATGCCCCTATGCGACGGAATCTCTGTAGTTACAGAGGCACGTAAAAGAGGAATTACGTTGCCAATAATTGCGCTTACAGCCCACAATCTTCGGGAAAATGAGTGTCTGAAAGCAGGGTGTGATTTATTTATAACCAAACCAATAGTTTCGGATATGTTACATGCTATTTTAGATCGATTTTTATCCCAACCAATGTAGAAAATACCCGTTTGTAAAACCTTAAGATTTAATTTATAAATATGCAAATTTTCAAAATTATGAATTGAGAAACAGATCTGAAATTGAACAAAACCATGGGAATTCAAAATATTAATAATAAGTTAACAACAAGATAAATATGAATATAGCGGTATTAATTGACGGAGACAATGTGCCTTCAGCATTTGTAAAAGAGATGATGGAGGAGATTGCCAAATATGGAAATCCAACCATAAAAAGAATTTATGGCGATTGGACTAAGCCCAACCTGTCGAAATGGAAACTTTTACTTTTAGAACACGCAATAACCCCAATACAACAATATGGCTATACAACAGGAAAAAATGCAACCGACTCGGCAATGATCATTGACGCCATGGATATTTTGTATTCCGAAAAAGTACATGGGTTCTGCATCGTCTCCAGCGATAGCGATTTCACAAGACTCGCCACTCGATTACGAGAAGCCGGAATGCAAGTTATTGGAATGGGCGAAAAAAAGACTCCAAACCCATTCATTGTGGCGTGCGATAAGTTTATATATATTGAGATTTTGAAAACAAAATCAAAGGAGAAAGAGTCAGAAGAGGAAAAGGATCAAGACAAAGAATCGTATGATAAAATCACCGATAAGGATATAAAACTCATTGAATCAACCATTATTGATTTGTCTGACGATGAAGGATGGGCGTTCTTAGGAGATGTGGGAAGTTTGTTACAAAAGAAACAACCCAATTTTGATCCCAGAAATTATGGTTTTCAAAAGTTGACACCCTTGATTAAATCGACACGTAAATTTGACATTGAACAACGCGAAAACCCAAAAAGCAGCAATAAATTAATTTACGTAAAAGTTAAAGAAAAACGCAATCCAGGTCGACGCTAACTGAAAATGAGAATGATTTAATTTGATCTTAGCGATCGAAGATAAAATTATCGATATACAATGAAAACACTACTAAATCCATATGAAAAGGAATCCGAATTTAATTGCTTTGGTTGTTCGGAACAAAACAAAATAGGTCTTCAAATGAAGTTTATGGAGACCCCCGAGGGAGTAATCTCAAAATGGAAACCAGACAAAAGGTTTGAAGGTTATTTCAATATTTTGCATGGAGGAATTCAGGCTACCATGGTTGACGAAATAAGTAGTTGGGTAATTAACATGAAACTCGATACAGCTGGTGTAACCTCAAAGATGGAAGTCGAATATCTGAAACCCGTTAATATTGAAAATAACGAAATTACGATCCAAGGAATCATTGAAAAAGTTGGGAAAAGAGAGGTTGTTATCAATGCTACAATTTACGATCAAAATGACAAATTGTGTACAAAAGCGCGAGTTACATATTTTCTTTACCCAAAAGCAGTTGCTCAACGCAAACTAAAATACCCCGGAAAGGAAGCCTATTTTGAATAAAATCCAACTTTTTTTGAAATGCAAATTGGCAATATTAAACATGGGTTTTAATTTGAAAAGTCACTAAATTTACCGACATTTGCATTTTAAAACCGCAATGTTGTTTTAAATTTAATTAATTGATAATCAGGACGTAAAGTAGTATTATGGAACCAATAAAATTAGTCGACAATATTCATTTATTATGTGTTAACGATCGTCGGACACACCTTTTTGAGAACTATTGGCCACTTCCAAATGGAGTTGCTTACAATTCGTATCTAATTGTTGACGAGAAAACAGCACTTGTCGATACCGTTGAATTTGGACATTCGTTTGGATATTTAGAACATATCGAAAATTTATTGAATGGTAAAACCCTCGATTACTTGATTATTAATCATATGGAACCCGATCACAGTGGTGCTATAAAAATGATTATTGATCGATATCCAAAATGTATTATTGTTGGGAATCGTAAAACGTTCCCATTAATTGAAGGTTTTTTTGGTGTCAAAACTGAACAACTGGTGGTTGAAGACGGTGCTTTATTAAATCTTGGGAAGCATAAACTTAGTTTTCACATGATTCCTATGGTACATTGGCCCGAAACCATGGTAACATTCGATGCTACAAGTCAGATCTTATTTTCAGGCGATGCTTTTGGAAGTTTTGGAACGCTTGATGGAGGCGTATTCGACCATGAAATAAATCTCGATTTTTATGAGAGCGAGTTCCGTCGCTATTATAGTAATATTGTTGGAAAATATGGAATGCAAGTACAAAAGGCACTTGCTAAACTAGGTGGATTGCCCATAAAAATATTAGCCTCAACGCATGGTCCAATTTGGCGGAGTAATTTATCCTATATCCTTGAAAAATACGATATGTGGTCTAAATATCAGGCCGAAGAGAAGGGCGTAATCATTGTTTATGGGTCGATGTACGGCAATACAGAACGAATGGCTGAATCCATTGCTCGTGAATTGTCCGTTCAAGGCGTTAAAAACATAAAAATATTTGATGCTAGTAAAACCCATTCCTCCTATATCATTAGCGATATCTGGAAATATAGCGGTTTAATAATTGGCAGCTGTGCCTATAATGGAGGTATTTTTACACCGGTTGGCAATTTAATCAATCAACTACACGAAA
>JAQVXQ010000238.1 GCA_028709085.1 Salinivirgaceae bacterium
AACTTTCAGAGAAATGAAAAAGATTTTGAACAACTTTTAATAGATTTCTAATAGATATATGATTGATTATCAGTCTATACGCAAACAAAACCCTCCTGGATTATAAATTGTTCGGACACGTATGACTCTAAGTTTAGATAAGGGTTTTTAAAACGCCATTTTATCTATTATTCGACTAATTTTGCACACATCAACGGGAACGTATTAATGTTATAAAATATGAAAAAAGAATCACTTTTGGGGAAAACCATTGAGGAGTTGAAAAACACTATTTCTGAATTGAAAATGCCCAAATATACAGCCGACCAGATTGCGGAGTGGATTTACAAGAAGCGTGTTTCAACGTTTGATGCAATGACCAACTTGTCGAAAAAACATCGGGAATTGCTAAACGAAAACTTCAGTGTTGGAATTTATGATCCGTCGGTTGAAGAAAAATCAGCCGATGGAACCATCAAATATTTATATGACACACAAAATGGCAATAATGTAGAAACTGTTTTTATTCCCGAAGAGGATAGAGCAACGTTATGTATTTCATCGCAAGTAGGTTGTAAGTTTGGTTGCACTTTTTGTATGACCGGCAAACAGGGGTTTAAAGAGAATTTAACCGCCGGCGAAATCCTAAATCAAATTTACAGCCAACCCAATTTCGAGTTCCTTACTAATATTGTGTTTATGGGAATGGGCGAACCGCTCGATAATATTCAGGAAGTTCTCCGCACCTGTGAAGTGCTCACCAGCGACTGGGGACTGGCATGGAGTCCTCGGCGAATCACAATTTCAACGGTGGGAGTAATGGCGAATATGACCAAACTTTTGGATCAAACGCAATGCCATGTCGCCATTTCGCTCCATTCGCCTTTCGACGACGAGAGAGCGATGTTAATGCCAGTTCAAAAAGCAAGCCCCATAAAACCAATTCTCGATATGTTGCGATCGTATGAATGGCGAGGTCAGCGCCGATTGTCGTTTGAATACATCATGTTTGATGGCATAAATGACACGAACAGCCATTTGAGAGAACTTAAAATATTGTTAAAAGGACTACATTGCAGAGTTAATTTAATTCGTTATCATGCCATTCCCGAGTTTTCATACAAAACAACGAGCGAGGACAAGATGATGTATTTTAGAGACACCTTAACTGAAAATAATATTATTGCCACAATCCGAAAATCGAGGGGGGAAGATATTGAGGCTGCATGTGGGATGTTAAGTTCCCAGAAAAAGCCATAAAAAAAGCAGTTCCCAGAGGATTCGTTTTTTTTCGACATATGAATAGTTCTACTTGTCAAGTAAAACGATCAATTAATCATAAAGTAGCATCACAAAGTTTTGTATTCTACTGTAAATCTATTACTTTAACACAAAATTTGAATTTGCGTGGAACGCCGACATCACACATACGTATGTTTTTTAGCAATTTTGTTTAATCTAATTTGTTTTGATCTGTTGGGGCAAACCTTTCGATTCGAACCAGATTCATTAAATAAGTATATTGTATTTCAAAATCAAACCTTGGTTATTCAGGTTCCGGAAAACATGAAAATGGAGATTGATGGAAGTCAAAAACTTTTTGATTCCGAATTAAATGCCGATGTGTTCTTATTTGACGGAAAGTTAGGAGGATTTCTCATTACCATTACCACCGATGAGGGGAAAGTTATAGAAGGAAACTTAATAATTTCAGAATCAACAATCTCAATGCAATACAAACTTGTGGGAATTGGTTTATTATTAAGCTTTGTGTTGCTCGTCTATTTTGGTGTACGATATCGATTTGCTTCCGAAAGACGTAAGTTAAAAGCGCTATTGTACACCAAAACCGAAACGTTTATTGACGAGCAAGAACGACTTGAGAAAAAACTGGCACAACAGGGCGTTGGCGGAAAACTAGAAGAGGGAAAACAAAAAAACAAAGGAATTCGATATAAAATGGTTACAGTATTGTTTGGCAATGTGGTTGGATTCACGAAACTCACAGAACAGGAGAGAGCCGAAAAGCTCATCGATGATCTTGATAAATTTTACTATCATTTCGATAAAACGGTTAAGGAACTAAATATTAAGAAAATTAAAACGATTGGGGACACGTATATTTGCGCCGGTGGAATACCAAAGAAAAATAGAACCAATCCCATAGAAGTTGTGCTGGCTGCCTTTGAAATGCAGCAGTTTATGCGACATTTAAAAAGTAAATATCCCATTGAAGACGAGAAAATTTGGGGTTTAAGAATAGGAATTCATACAGGACCCGTTTTCGCACAGTTTGATAATATAAAGAGTCAGAAATACGATATTTGGGGAGAAACAGTCAATATTGCCAATCGAGTAGAGGCAACCGGAGAGCTAGGAAGAGTTAATATCTCAGGCAGCACCTATGAATTGGTTCGTGACTATTTTTTATGTCAATATTATGGCAAATTGCCCGTAAAGTATCGAGGCGATGCCGATTTATATGTTATTGAAGGATTTAGACCATTGTTATCGATTGATAATAAGGGGCTTGCTCCAAATAGTATGTTTAAAGTTCGATTGGCTTTTATTCGATTCGATGATCTTGAAGACGAAATTCTTGATAAACTACAACATGAATTGCCAAAAAACTTACATTATCATAATTTAAAACACACAATTGACGTTGTTAATCAAGTTGAGATCATTGCTCGTCGCGAAGAGGTTACCGAAGAGGAGATGTTACTTTTGAAAACCGCAGCCCTTTTCCACGATACGGGATTTATTCAAGGTTACAACGATCATGAATTATTGGGAATAAAGTTGGCACGTGAAACGTTACCACGATACGAATATTCAGAGGCTCAGATTGATAAAATATGCGATTTGATTTTTGCCACACATTTGCCCCCAAACCCACAAAATATATTGGAGGGGATAATTTGTGATGCCGATTTGGATTATTTAGGTCGGGTTGATTTTGTGCCCGTATCAAAAATGTTATTTAAGGAATTAGTTGATTATGGGGTAATTGAGGACGATGTGGACAATTGGAACGCCCTACAAATTGAATTTATTTCGGGACATCAATACTTTACTAATTCAGCAAAAGAATTACGTGATGTAAATAAGTATAAACAATTAGAAAATATTCGTAATTTAGCAAACTCATAAAGGACAATGATATAAGACTACAGAATATGGATGCAGATAAAAAATATGTAGTAGTGCCATGGGATTTCTCCAAAGAATCCGAGAACTCGTTGGAGCATGCACTTCAGTTAGCCAAATTAATGGGCAATGGGATAACATTGCTTTATTTGGTTCACAAGAAAAAATCGTTCTT
>JAQVXQ010000085.1 GCA_028709085.1 Salinivirgaceae bacterium
CTAAAATTAAGGGATTGGAAGAGTTTGCTAAAAAAGAATTTAAACTTCCTTGCAAATTAGCGGCTCTTTCCCTTCAATCAAACAAAGTAACCCAATGGGACGTTCATTTTCGGTAAAGACCGAGCTGCCTCTTTCATAAAACATTAATTGATGATTGTCACGAACTTTATCAACCTCCGAGGGACTTAACAGGTGAAAGGCTTCGTTTGAATTAACCAAAATATCAATAGCATTTAATGTATTTATCATTGGAACCTAGATTTAATGTGTTAATTTTCTGATCTCGTAAGAAGTATTACATTTTCTACATGATGTGTATTTGGGAACATATCGACGGGTTGAACCTTGGATATCGTATAATTTGGTTGCATTAGTGCTATATCACGAGCTTGGGTAGCGGGATTACAACTTATATAAACAATCTTTTTAGGGGTAGCCTCAAGAATGCTTTCAATCACTTTTGGGTGCATCCCTGCTCGTGGTGGATCGGTCACAATTACATCGGGATATCCATGTTTTTCCAAAAACGATGAATTAAGTACATCTTTCATGTCGCCTGCTATAAAAGTTGTGTTTTTAACGTTGTTTATCTCTGAATTTTTCCTAGCATCAAGAATTGCTTCTTCAATATATTCTACGCCTACTACCTCTTTTGCTTTGTTTGCCAATAAGTTAGCAATTGTTCCTGTACCAGTATACAAATCATATACCAACTCGTCTCCAGTGAGCTGTGAAAAATCATACGCTATTTGGTAAAGTTTTTCTGCTTGCTCCGAATTTGTTTGATAAAATGCTTTTGGTCCTATTTGGTATTCCATGTGCATCATTTTTTCGCTCAGATATGGTTTTCCAAAATGCAATTGGGGTTCCAAATCGTGAATAGAGTCGTTTGCTTTTGTGTTTATGACGTACCAAAGACTTGTGATTTCCGGAAACGATTGTTTTAAGAAATCCATTAATGCAATTTGGGCATCTTTGTTTTCTTCTTCTCCAAAAACAACAATAACCATCCACTCTCCAGTGTTGCTATTTCTTACAATCAGGTTTCTAAGTAATCCTTCGTGATTGCGAAGATTTTGGTACGACAACTCATTTTCAATGCTATATTTTTTTACTGCGATTCGGATTTTATCCGATAATTCGGGCTGTAAATAGCAATGTTTTAGGTCTAAAACTTTGTCAAATCGGCCAGGAATATGGAAGCCAAGACCTGGGATTTCGCTTGCGGGTTGGTCAAATGGCTCGTCGGGTAGAAACCACCGTTTGTCGGAGAAGGTATATTCGAGTTTGTTTCGGTAATGTTTTATTGAATCAGAACCAATGATTGGCAAAGGTTCAGGAAACGGAACTTTGGCAATTCGTTCTAAATTATCGACCACCTGTTTGGCTTTATAATGCAGTTGTTTTTCGTAGCTTAGATGTTGCCATTTACATCCTCCACAGATTCCAAAATGTTCGCAAAAAGGCTCTGTGCGATCTTTGCTATATTCGTGAAATTTTATGGCTGTTCCTTCGGCATAACTACGACGTTTTCGTGTGATTTTGAGATCAACGATGTCACCAGGGGCTACGTAGGGAACGAATATAACTTTTCCTTCATGTTTGGCAATGGCTTTTCCTTCCGCTGCAATATCGGTTATCTCTATTTTTTCAATTATTGGAGATTCTTTTTTATTTCTCATGATTTTTTATCAGTACTATAAATGGATGAAACCGGAACAAGGTGATTTTACGCGGTGATATAATAATAAATAGGTCGGCATTGTAAGAAACACCGACCTTTTTATGCGAACTATTTTGTATTTATTCTTTTTCGTTATCTGACGGATTTTTTGAAATGCTGTCGCGCATGCGGGTGTCCGAATCAATATTTTTCATTCGGTAATAATCCATTATCCCTAGATTTCCACTTCTAAAGGCTTCTGCAATTGCTCTTGGAACTTCTGCTTCTGCTTCAATAACATGCGCACGCATCTCTTGTGCTAATGCTTTGTTCTCTTGTTCGTGGGCAACGGCCATGGCACGTCGTTCTTCGGCTCTTGCTTGGGCAATGTTTTTGTCTGCTTCTGCTTGATCCATCAAAAGAGCGGCACCAATGTTTTTACCTACGTCAATATCAGCGATGTCAATGGATAGAATTTCAAAAGCTGTTCCTGCGTCAAGTCCTTTTGATAGAACTACTTTTGATATTTTGTCCGGATTTTCAAGCACCGATTTATGCGATTCTGCCGAACCAATAGAACTTACAATTCCTTCTCCAACGCGGGCAAGAACGGTCTCTTCTCCAGCACCACCAACTAGTTGCTTGATGTTTGCGCGCAGTGTGACCCGGGCTTTACAAATAAGTTGAATACCATCTTTAGCAACTGCAGCAACCGGAGGCGTATTTATAACTTTTGGGTTTACCGACATTTGAACCGCTTCAAATACATCGCGACCTGCTAAATCAATGGCAGTAGCAACGTTGAAGGTTAGGTCGATATTCGCTTTACTTGCTGATACTAAGGCGTGTACGACTCTTTCAATATGTCCGCCTGCAAGAAAGTGGGCCTCTAGTGCATTTCTATCCAAAGGAATACCTGCTTTTGTTGCTTCAATCATTGCTCGAACAATAATAGTTGGAGGAACTTTTCTCCAGCGCATCAAAATCAGTTGTATTAAAGGAATTCGAACTCCTGATACTAAGGCGCTAAACCAAAGACCAACAGGAATAAAGTAGAAAAGAACCCATAGAGATATTATTGCAATAACTCCAACAACTAAAAATAAGGTAAAATCCATAGTGATTATAATTTTAATTTAACAATTATTTTATTTGACTCAATCCCTGAAACAACAATGGTGCTTTTGGGATCAACAAAACTATTTAGTGATATCGCTTCATATTCAACATCATTGACCAACACTTTACCCATGGGTGCTAGCCGAGTTAGTGTTATTCCTTCATCGCCAATATTGGGTATTTTGCCTTCAAAATTCTCTATTTTTGATTCAATGGCGGAATTTAACATTAATTTTTTCCATGTTCCACTTCTAAAAGCGGTTATAAAAACAATAATTGTTATTATCAACGTCGCAGCAATGGAGGCTACACCAGCATTTGTTCCATAGGTGTTAAAGGCAATATAAATTCCGCCTCCTAAAAGACCAAATCCAATAACTCCAGCAACGGTTGTTCCTGGAATTACTAACACTTCAAGCAAAAGGAGCACAAGTCCAGCTAGAATTAATAATATAATGGCAACTACTGGGCTCATAATTAGTCGATTGTTATGGTTAATCCACGTTGAACAAGGTTAATTTTAATGGGTATCAATTCGATTAACGCCCCTTTTAAAATATCGCATTTCCCTTTGTGATGAGCCAGTAAAGCACACTGTTCCGCCTGATAACTGTTGTGATTACACTCTTCCATTAATGACTCAATTACATAATCGAACGAGTTTTTCTCATCGTTATGCAAAATAAGAAATTGTAGGTTTGAATCTTTGATCATATCCGATTCGTGCGAATTTGGAGATGCTTTCTGATTTGTCATGGTATTCAATTGGTTTCTATACGTAGCAAATATACTACATTTTGATTTAGGATGCTATCTTGTTTTGAAAAATAGGAGCTTTATTGTTGTATTCTAAATCAAAAGCACGTAAATATACACTTTAGGTTTTGCTCCTCTAATTGATTTTGGAAAATCGTTTTCAATGTGCTTGTTATTGGTGAGGTTTTCATATAATTAACAGTTTAACGCATTAATATATTCTATATTTTTAGGCTGGTTTTTACCATTTAATGTACTATATTTCATGTCGTTTAGACTAAAGATCCTTTATTATGAGAAAAGTATTGATTTTTATTGTGCTGAGTTTAGTTTTAGCTACGGTACAATTAAACGCTCAAGCTCAATACGAGTTTATATTAAACATGACGAATCAAGTTGAGACAGATAGTTTGTCCACTACGATTCTTGATTTGGAATCTTTTGTTAGCCGATATTCAACCAACGTGAACCGAATCGATGTTGCCAATTATATCGCCAATCGGTTTCGTGGTTACGGTTATGAGGTAAAGCTTGATACTTTTATATATGTTAACAATGGTGTTGAATATGAACAATATAACGTAATTGCTAAATTAATAGGCACTTCCGAGGATTCGCCCATTCTTATTGGTGCTCACCACGATTCGTGTTGTAGAAACGATTCGTCGCCTGGTGCTGATGATAACGCTTCAGGAGTCTCTGCTGTTATGGAGGCGGCTCGTATATTATCCTTATCGGAATTTGAGCCACATAGGACAATCTATTTTTGTACTTGGGCAGCTGAAGAACAGGGACTTTTAGGGAGTAAACATTTTGCCAAAACCATTCATGAACAAGGATTAGACCTGGGACTTGCCATTAATTTAGACATGATTGCTAACAATAATTATGCTCATAATTCGGTCAATGTGCAAACTTCCTTAGACATTAAGGAACAAGCATTTCTTTTTTCCGAACTTATTGATAATATTACTCTTATTAACGCAATGAGCACCGGAAACTCGGATCATGCCTCATTTAAACAATACGGATATCCTATTTTATATTATCATGAATATGATTTTAGTCCGGTTTATCACTCTCCCAAGGATTTGTATCAATATCTTAACATGGATTATTGTTCGCTTGTAGTTCAAGCAACACTGGCAAACTTGGTTGCTTTTTCAAGTATGCTTGAAGCGCCTGTGGTAAATATTGCGGGAAATTGTGGAACTGGAAACGGAGTTTATGCCGAATGGGAATCGGTTGAAGGTGCTTTTGGATATAATATCCGTCTAAAATCGGGACAGGAAACGGTGGTCGATACCAGTGTGGTAAATGTAAATTCGTTACTCATTGAAAATGTTGATTATCAAGAGGTAGTGTTGACAATAAGCGCAATTGATGCTCATGATTTTGAGGGGAAACAGTATCGCACTGTAATTAATTTAAGTTCTGTTCCTGATAAAATTGAAGGATTAGAGGCAATCGCTGAAAGGAGTCATATTGAGTTATCGTGGAATAGGCCCGCAGAACAAGATCTACAATATATTTTAGTGTTAATGCGTTACGATAATTCGGATCAGTTCGACTCCATTGCTTTTGTTGAACCTCAGCACAATTCCACCGCTATTGCTAATATAGAAGACGAAATAGTCCACTTTAAGATCAAAAGTGTTGACAATGAGGGGAATCATGGTTTAGACTCAAAGATTGTTTCTACTGCTTTAGCGACGTTTAATAAAGGGCTGCTCGTGGTAATTGATGCTACAGCAAATCCATTTGGATTTTCGGCCGATTCAATACGTAATTTTTTTGGTGCATTGAATAGTACGCTTCCCACTACCATTATTAACGCAAAAAAAGATATGCCAAATATCTTTAAGTCCTATAATATTGTACTTTGGCACAGTACAGTAGCTGCTCTTTCGCAAACAATGGTTGCGAATCAAAAATCTCTTGAGAGATATGTTGTAGCGGGTGGTTCATTGGTAATTTCCACCGATTACCCGCAACAATTACTTAACATTAGAAATAGTAAAACCGGTCGTTATTCAATGGGTAATCCAGTGCGAACGTTTATGGGAATATCGGAAACATCCTATATTAATAATAGTCGAATGCAAATGGCACAAGGGATTTTTGCCCCCGATTTGATAGTTGATCTGGCTAAAGTTTCCGTTAATTTTGAAGGGAACCTAAAGAATTTTTGCGCCATGGAAGCTGATGCTCCATTTGTATCGTTGTATCGCTCTTTTACGTCGCAGACTGACAATCTTATGAACGGCAATTCTGTAGGATTTATTAGCTACGAAGAACCTAAAATGTGTGTTTTGGCGTTTCCGTTGTTCTTTTTTGAGTACTCCTCGGTACGCACATTTATGCAATTCTTAAATGAGGAGGGATTCTATACTTTAAGTCCATCACTCGAAGTACTCACCCAAAACTGGGAAGCATATCCAAATCCATTTAGTGATATCATATCGTTCGATTTTGTACCCGAGGAGAGGGATCTTTCAATTGTTATTTACAATATGCAAGGAATGGAGGTATTCTCTACGTTGTTTGCTAAATTACCCGTATTAGAGAAAAAACACATTGAAATTAATCTATCTAGTTTAGCCAAAGGAGCTTATATTTTAAAAGTTGGCGACCGGAAGGAGCTAATAATTAAGAAATAGTTCATTTTTATTTACAGTGGGAGAGGAGAAATTCTTAATAGACATTATAATAGAATAATTTATAATTCATTAATTTACAGCTGTTTAATAAAAAGTAAGGTTTTATAATGTTGAACATGTGGCATGCAACATATGACGTTTTCCGGGTGGGCCAGCAAGTTTTTTTACGGTAAAACCAGCAGTTATTAAATTTCTGCGGACGTCACCTTTTGCAGAATATGTTGTTAATACCGAATTGAAATTCATGCAGTTAAATAGTTTACTGAAAACATCAACACTCCATAGTTGGGGCATTAAATCGGGGGCAAAAGCGTCAAAAAACACCACATCAATGGGCTTGGGCGGATTGTAATTGAGCATGTCGCCCTCTATCTTCTTTAACGTAAAGTTGTCAATTCTATATTCCTGATTCCACGGAGCTGTGTGTAGCGTTTCAAAAGTCTCTTTGGCGTTGGCTGTAGTTAAGATTTTCCCAAAATTTAATTCATGAATCACACGGTTTTCAACGGGATATTTCTCAATTGTGGTGTAATGAATTTTAAGATTCTCTTTTTGTGAAAACTCCCATGCTAATAGCGCATTTAATCCAGTTCCAAAGCCCATTTCAAAGATATGGATAGTATCAATTTCGGGATTGTTTTTGTGAAAATAATGCATTCCATGGTCGATAAAGATATGTCGGCTCTCCTGCAATGCTCCATTGGTTGAATGATAGTGTTCATTTAGCTCAGGAACAAAAAGGCTGGAGCTTCCATCGGCTGTTATTATGGGTTTGATAGTGTGCATTTTAGAATAATCTGGTTGTCCGTTTTTGTGCCTAATATTTGTGTGATATTTTGAAAATCAATTATCTTACCCCGACCCTAAAGGGAGCAATTGATTTTTTTACTCCCTTTAGGGCTGGGGTTAATGAAGAAAATCAGGTTTCAATTTGGGTGTTAAAACGGATAAACGTTAGAATAATTGTGCAATAAAATGTGTTATCTCTTCCATCGAAAGATATTTCTTTAACGGGCTCATTGATTGCGCAATATCCATGGGAAAATGGCGAGTTCCAATGAGTTTTGTATTTAAAAATGACAAGAATGTTATTGGAAAATCGGAACCATCGGCATTTACGTGAGTGATAATTCCTTTTTTCACTGTTATTTGGATATTTAGCACACTGTTATTTAAGATTATTTCCTTAGTGAATTCATAATGAGGAGTATATCCGTAATTCCACTCCCAAGTGCTGTATCGTTGCTTGGAGATGTTTTTTATTGCTTCTATCTCTATGTTGGAAAGATTGTATGCCGTGTATTTTAGTTGAGATATTAAATAATCGAATAACTGGTCTCGAAATTGGTTTATCGACATTTTGGAGTTCAAATGATCTAAAATATTTGTGACCGGCCAGGGTTTTGACTTTATTGTTTTGTCCGTATAGTTTATGGCTTTTGGACGCAGTGATGTTTGTAGCGTTTCGAGGTTTGAATTAAATAGGAGTGTTCCATGATGTAAAACTCTGTTTTTATACACATGTTCGGCGTTACCCGAAATTTTCAAACCATTTATTGTTAGGTTGTTTGACCCTTCGTAGCCGGCAGTTATTCCAACTGTTTTAAGATAGTTAACAATTGGCGATGTGTATTTTTTAAAATCGACAAGTTCGCCAGCTTTTCCATTCAAAATGAAGCAAAAGTTCAAATTCCCAGTGTCATGATAAACCGTACCACCTCCCGAAATACGTCGAAATACAGGGATGTTGTGCTCGTTGGCAAAATTAAGATTTACTTCAGCAATGGCATTTTGGTGTTTGCCAACGATTATCGAGGGTGAGTTGATGTATAAAACACACGCATCGTAATCGGTTTGCCGCAGAAGATACTCTTCCGTAGCCAGATTGAAGGCGGGTTCTGAGGAGAGTGATTTTATGCAGATCATAGGAATATTCGGTCTATAATATCCAAAAGAGGGCTATGCCCATAAAAAATAGCGCAAAAATAATGTTTGGAATCCATTTCAATCGCGTTTGAAGAAGGTAATTTGCGGCTACAAAGGTTAACGGGATAGTTGTTAAGAAGAAATATTCGAGTGGAATTTGTGGAATTGAAACCGTGAGGATGGTAATTAAAAGAACGCTTAAATAAAATGTTGAATAGTATTTTCGCGTGATAATTTTTTTATTGCTGAGCCCTATTAATGTTGCCAAAAAGCCAATTAAAATAAGTACCGATGCTAGTAATAAAGGAATCTGTTCAAGAATACTAAATCCAATATATTGTTTTTTCCAAGCTATTTGTGCCAAAATGTTCTCCGTGAATTCATTGAATATATCAAAGTAAAACATTCCATAAAAGAGAAGTAGCCAAAATGTAAAAAAACCAACAATTATGGATAGCACTCCCCTTATGTTAAAGTTGTTGGAAATAAAACTTAAAGCCCAAATTAATGGGATTAAAAAAATTGATTGCCAAATAAAAAGGGAACCAATGGCCAATAGTAAGCCTGCATTAAACATCGATTTAACACTTATTTTAAACCCTGCTTGTGCATATAAAATATCGTAGCACATGAGCCAAATAATGCTTAAAACGAGGATGTTAATGGCATTTGGAGTTTTAGATATAAAAATGGAAAGTAAAATTAAAATGGAGGCCGGTAAGTAGGTTCGTTCATCGATTACGATATATTTAAAGTTGAATTGCACTAGATATATTGATAAAACAGACGCTAATAAAAATATTGTAACGTGCGTAACGTAACACCATTGGAGGTTTGCCCAAACAAAGAAATTGGAAATAAACTCCATTGTGAATTTTTGTTCAGCGGGTGTTTCCCAAATGAAAAATGGAAGCCATCCTACGATGCTGATCAATACTGCCAGAAATAGTTTAGAAGGTAATACTCCTTTAAATAATCTTATTAACATAGCTTTTATTTCAAATCGTTTCCGATATCTTTTCTGTAAGTTTTTGACTCCCAGCCTATTTTGTCGATGCTTTTATAGGATTTATTGCGCGCCTCCTCAATATCAATCCCTATGGATGTAATGGCCAAAACACGACCTCCGTTGCTTACAGTTTTTAAATTCTCTTTTTTAGTGCCTGCGTGATAAACAATACTATCTGTTATTGAATCCAGATTATCAATGGTTTCCCCTTTACTATAATCGTTTGGATATCCTTTGCTAGCAACAACCACAGTAACAGCTGTTTTCTCATTTGTTTTAATTATTTGCTGGCGTAAACTTTGTTGATGTACGGCGTTAAACAGTTCCACCAAATCATTTTCTATTCTAGGTATTATTACCTCTGTTTCCGGATCTCCCAAACGGCAATTATATTCAATAACAAACGGTTCTCCATTAACATTCATTAAACCGATAAATACAAATCCCTTATAATTAATGTGTTCCGTTTTTAATCCACGTATTGTTGGTTCAATAACTTGTTTTATCACTTTGTCTGAGAACTCCTTATTGCAGAAAGGAACCGGAGAAACGGCCCCCATACCTCCCGTATTTGGTCCTGTATCGCCATCCCCAATTCTTTTGTAATCTTTTGCCTCTGGGAGTAGCACATATTCATTTCCATCGGTTAAAACAAAATAGGAGACTTCTATGCCATCCAAAAACTCCTCGATAACAACCGAATTGCCTGCTTTACCAAACATTCCGTCAAGCATTTTTTGTAGAGTATCAATGGCCTCTTCTAAATCGGATGTAATTATGACTCCTTTTCCTGCTGCTAATCCATCGGCTTTTAATACATATGGCTTTTTTATATTGTTTAGGAAATCAATCCCTTCACCTACATTTTTAGCTGTTACAGTTAAATATTGTGCTGTTGGAATCTTGTACTTAATCATAAACTCCTTAGCGAATTGTTTTGACCCCTCTAGTTTAGCTCCTTCGGCAGATGGCCCAATAACCGGAATGTTAGCTAATTCTGGCAAGGACAAGAAAAAATTCGCAATTCCCTTTACCAAGGGCTCTTCAGGTCCTACAACAACCATGTTCACACCCTGCTTTAGCACAAAGGTGCGGATCTCCTCAAAATCGGTTGGATTCAATGCTATATTTGTTCCTTCATTGGCGGTGCCAGCGTTTCCTGGGGCTATATAAAGTTCTTTTGTGTATTTGCTGTTTTTTAGTTTTACAGCAATCGCATGCTCTCTTCCTCCTGAACCTAATAATAAGATTTTCATGTTTTTTTATTAATTGTTATATAGCTTTATATCTATGGGTTTAAGGCCGTATTACAGGAAAATTAATAATCGCAAATTTAGCAAAAAATGCATAAAGCGGGATGATTAATGGTGTAATTTGAATGCAACTTTATGTACGAATCACTTAAAATATCAAAATTTAAAAACAGATATTCAATTTATTGCTTTTTGTGGCTCCGAAGCCTTTCGCAATGAAAATATGCTGGTGTTTAATTCAAAACCAATCAGAAGAATAGTGGCATTGAGTTGAAACCATAATAAAATAATAATTAACGTACCAATTGATCCATACAGCGTGTTGTATCGATTGAAGTTGTTTATATAGAACGAAAAACCAATAATTATAATTATTCCTAAAATAGTAGCAAGGGTCGCACCTGGGGAGAAAAATCGGAATTCTTTTCGTTTTGCCGGTGCCAAATAATACACCATAGCAATTGAAAAGTAGAAAAAGCTAATGGTAATAATCCATTTCCCTATAATTAATAAGTAATATGTTATGCCAACGACTAATATTTCTTTTAAAACCAGGTAGTTTAGAATCGTCTCCCCAAAAGTTATTAGTCCAATAGTGATTGACACAAAAATCAATATAATAAAAATCAATAATATTGACGTTACACGAATTGCTATCCAACTTCGTTTTTCAAAATAATTAACGGTTTCATTAAAAGCTGAAATAATAGCCACAAATCCATTGGTTGAAAAATAAAGCGCCGCTATAAATCCAAAACTGAGGAGCGACCCTCGTTTTCGAGTTATTATATCGCGTATGGTTGTTTCAATAATATCAAAACTTGTTTCTGGGACTAATGTTCCAATAAACTGAATCAGTTGATTTTGAAAATCTTCAATGGGAAGATAGGGGATTAATGTAAAAACAAACATTATGGCCGGAAACATTGCAAGAAAAAAATTAAAAGCAATTGCAGATCCTCTCATTCCTATTGCCCCTTGGGTTATTCCTGTGAAAAATTGAAGCCCAACATCCCACAGCGACATGCCAGAAAAACCAATGGGATGAATTTTCCCAGTTACTTTTTCTAATATTGCCAACTGCTTTTCTCCAAATCGAATTATGGTTGGAATAATATCTTTTAACTTCATATTAGCAGGCCTTTAGGCTTAAATCCAGACCTTTAACGTTATGAGTCAATGCCCCAACTGAAATATAATCAACGCCACAAAGCGCATAGTCTCTAATGGACGAAATCGTAATTCCACCAGAACTCTCCAGTGGATATCTTCCGTTCACAATTTTCACTGCCTCTATTGTAGTCGATATATCAAAGTTGTCGAGCATAATTCGATCAATCTGCCCTATCGATAATACTTGGTTAAGATCGTCTAAACTACGAACCTCTATTTCAATGGGAAGCTTTTTATTTAGTTTTACTAAATAATCGATGGTTTTTGATATCGCTAGCTCAATTCCCCCAGCGTAGTCTATATGATTATCCTTTAACATTATCATATCAAATAATCCAAACCGATGGTTTACACCACCACCATGAACCACCGCTTCTTTGTCAAAAACACGTAAGCAAGGAGCAGTTTTTCGAGTATCTAATATTTTAGCTTTTGTCCCTTTTATCTGCTCCACATATTTTGATGTCATGGTTGCAATTCCACTCATTCTCTGCATTAAGTTCAGTAAAATACGTTCGGTTTTTAAAATCGCCTGCGTATTTCCTTCCATAGTAAATGCAGTGTCTCCATACGAAATCAGATCCCCGTCATTCATATATTTATGAAATTCGATTTTGGGATCAACTAGAGAAATAACATCTTTAGCCACGTTGATCCCCGAAATAACACCACTTTCTTTTACCTTTAAGGTAGCTTTGTTTATGGCATTACTCGGGATACAAGCCAATGATGTGTGATCTCCTTGTTCACTATCTTCTTTTAATGCAAGCAATATGGCTTGTCTTCGTAATGTTTTATCCATTATTTAATCTTTATTTGACGGGATTCTCCAATTCAATTTTAAACTGAAATGCTTTAAACGTATTGTTTGTTTTTTTTAGTAGAATATATACTTTATAATCTCTATTGGTAGTTTCGTACTTTGCTATTAGAAATATCGATTGATCATTTAATCCTTGATGTACTATTTCAAAACGATGTATAGGGTTATCTGTGAAAAACTTTTTAAGAATATAAAGGGCTTGGACCGACGTGCAATTATACTCCTTATTTAATAGTACTATATCTAATTGATTATTAAAATGCGAGGTTAAAGCTTTAGCATCCATATTTACAAAAGCATGACTAACCTTTTCAGACGTACTGGTTTGTCCATGCATAAGTAAAGTACTCAAAGCAAGAATTATGGAAAGTAATAACTTTGTATAATTCTGTTTCATTTGCTATATTTTTTTTAAAATGCACATCCATTTTCGACCCTAATTCTAACACAATCGCTTAAAATCTCTTATTTATCCAGTTTCCACAGAGAAAATCGATTTTCAACACCTCCTTTAAAATTGGTATGTAAATGAAGATAATTCGATTCTGCTTTCAGTTCAAAACTTGGATATAATCACTCCACACCATTAAATAGGGGTTACAATATTACAGCAAATTTTTTTCACAACAAAATTAATTAGTTTCATCATTTTGTCCATATAAAAATAAATTTAGTTATGATTAACGACTCGTCAAAAGAGTAGCATAATCTTTCTTAGTGAATTAAAATATTGATTATTAATCGGTTTCTATTTTGGCATGAAAAAAAACAGAAAAAAGTCATAGAAACATTTGGAGGGTAATAATAAATAATTTACTTTTGCACCCGCTTTAAGAGAGAAACACATTTAGAGCGATGTGTTGAAAAGAAGGATGGACGGGGTTTACAAGAAGTTTTGGGTTGCTGTATGTTAGTGACAGATGAGAAAAACCTTTTTCGA
>JAQVXQ010000086.1 GCA_028709085.1 Salinivirgaceae bacterium
TAAGTCGTATTCGCATTTATTATGTTCAAGATCAACAGAAAGAATATCCAATTGAGATGGATCAATAATGTTAACTTTCCCTGACTCAAGTACTGGAGTTCCTGTAGCATCGCGCATCTGAAACTCATAGGACATTCCTTCCAGGCCTGTGACTTCATTGCTTGATTGCCATGATCCAGCATATGGAGAACTTACTCTAAACTCGTATGGTAGGGTTCCTCCTGAAACATACATCCGTACAATCCCATCGTTAGCTCCATGGCACACGACATGTTGAACAATCGTACTATCGAGCGTAAAAGGTCCCGCCGAAGGTTGGTTAATTGTAAGCGTTCCTGAAACCGCTTCTGGACAACCACTATCATCGGTAATCGTTACAATATAATCTCCTGCTACTAAATTTTTGAAATCACCATCGTTGTTTGTGGCTCCTCCGTTTATTGTGTAGGTTAATGGCATATTTGGACCTGTTCCTGAAATTTGAACACGACCATTACTGCCTCCTGTTAAAGTTACATGAGTTATAGCAGGAACACCATCCAGTGCTATGTCTGCAGGCTGAGTTATTGTAATTCCGCCCGGCCACGTCTTTTCACCGTCATCATCTTTTGCTCGGCAGTCGTACGATCCAGCTTCAACAGGATCAAATACATTACTTAATTGCCAAGTAGTACCGCCATCAATGGAGAATTCAGGTATTCCGTTTTCATTTGAAACAGTGAAGGTAATTGTTCCATCGTCAGAATTGCTACAGATGGTTTCGTTTGTTCCCACTACGTTATTTATTGTAAATGAAATCGCAGGCTCAGTAACGGTTAATAATCCAGTTATTGCTGTTGGACAACCACTTGCATCGCTAATAGTTACCGTATAATCTCCGGCTATTAAATTTGTAAAGTCACCATCGTTGTTTGTAGCTCCCCCAGTTATCGTATAGGTTAATGGCATATTTGGACCTGTTCCTGATACTTGAATGCGTCCATCGTTGCCTCCATTTATGGATACATTTGTTATTGTTGGAACGCCATTCACTGCTATATCAGCAGGTTGCGTTATGGTAATTCCTCCCGGCCATGTTTTTTCACCATCGTCATCTTTTGCTCGGCAGTCGTACAATCCAGCTTCAACAGGATCAAATACGTTACTTAAGTGCCAAGTAGTACCGCCATCAATGGAAAATTCAGGGGTGCCATTTGCATTCGAAACAGTGAACGTAATTGTTCCATCGTCGGAATTACTACATGTAGTTTCGTTTGTTCCCACTACATTGTCGAGGGTAAACGGAAGTGCAGGTTCAGTAACATTCATCACAGCAGTTGTCGCTGTTGGACAACTACTGGCATCACTAATTGTTACGGTATAGGATCCGGCTATTAAATTTGTAAAGTCACCATCATTATTGGAAGTTCCTCCGGTTATGGTATAGGTTAATGGCATATTTGGACCTGTTCCTGATACTTGAATGCGACCATCGTTACCTCCAGTTGTGGATACGTTTGTTATTGTTGGAACGCCATTCACTGCAATATCAGCAGGTTGAGTTATGGTAATTCCGCCCGGCCATGTTTTTTCACCATCGTCATCTTTTGCTCGGCAGTCGTACAATCCAGCTTCAACAGGATCAAATACGTTACTTAAGTGCCAAGTAGTACCGCCATCAATGGAGAATTCAGGGGTGCCATTTGCATTCGAAACAGTGAACGTAATTGTTCCATCGTCGGAATTACTACATGTAGTTTCGTTTGTTCCCACTACATTGTCGAGGGTAAACGAAACACCCTTTACTTCGATTCCAGTTTCAGTTACATCGGGACAGGTTGAAAATTCACTATTGCTAACAGTAAGATTATAAAGTCCGGCAGCCAGTCCACCAAAAGTTGCATTTGATTGTGTTCCTCCAGGACTTAGGGTATAAGACAATGGATGAGGCTCAACAGCATGATCTTTAGTCCCTCCGGAAGCTGCGACAACAATCTGTCCGTCATTTCCAGCAATGGTTTCATCACTTATTGTATGGGTGCCTAAAGTAAGATCTCCAAGTTTGTAGAATTCAGGATAGAAATAATCCGCACCAGCAGGAGTACTTGACCAATTGCTTGTAGTAAAATGCTGTACTGTTACTTCAAGATACCCTAGAGTATTTTCTGGATCTGAGGGATCATCAGGAAAACTATAATTATATACTCCAGAAGCAGTAAAATTGCCTTGAAAAGTATATGTTTCTTTATCATCCCCAAAATTATAATCATACCAAGTCAATAGAAAACGTATATATTTGGTTGTTGCAGTTGCTGAAATGGAGATCTGAGCTTGAGTACCATCGCACCAATGTCGCAAAGAATGAGAAAGGGAAAGGGCTTTAGAAGAATTTTGCTCAATTTTCTCGATTTTAAAACCATTATTTCTAACGTAACGATCGCTATTTTTACTTGTTTTAATTCTATTTAACCGTACTTTCGAATTATCGAATAGAATGCTCTGTTTCCCGCTTTCGGTCAAAACAAAATTATTGCATTCCAAGTTCATGTTGTTTAACGAAATACTCCCTTCTGAAATAGTAAAGTCTCCTTCCAAAGAAAGATCTTCGTTGAGTAAAACCTCACCTTGTGCTTTAATGTCCAATGATCCAGCGAGTTTAATTGCTGAACGAACCTCCCCGTGAGTTTCGGTATTAAGAACCCAGGTACCAACAAACTCATCATTGGCAGAGGCATTAACTTCCAACAAGCCTCCAACATTTATAATCCGTTCTGCTTTACCAGACAGGGCTCCGCTATTCCAGTAAAGGTTTTTAACAGCAACATCCATGTCAATTAAAACATACGCATCCGATTGTTCAATATAAACGTTGTCAGATGCAGTTGGAAACAAACCTTTAACTGATTTTTGATCTTTTAACTCCCACATTGAAGGGTTAGTCCAGTTTCCTGCTCCACCTTTCCAGTAGAAATCTCGGGCTAGTAATCCCATTGTGGGAATTAATGCTAATGTTAGAATAATAACTAAGCGCTTCATAGCTGTATTTGGGTTAGATTTTCGCATATTTTCAACAAGTTATAAACAATTGGACAAATATAAAACATATATAGTAAACATCAGGGTAAAATGACCCTGTTTTGACAATCACTCTGTTTTCAAAGATGAAATTCATTTTTAAACGGATAACCAGTTTTTATACTCATGGAAAAAACAGTGTATTTCAGATTTTATAAAAGTACGACATTGGTTTGAAATTCGTTAGGGCACTTGTCAAGTAATAACTACCATCCGTCAAAATTACTAAACATTAAGCAATTTGCGAAATACGTAAACGAATAATTAACATGGCGCAATTTTAAAACATAGAGCGATGCGGTCTTCAATTTTAAAAATCAGCTACATTGTTATGTCGCAATAATCATTTCATTATATAAAATTCCACTAAAATTGGATTGGCTCAAAACTTTAAAAAAAAATAAAGTCGCACTAACTGATTCATTGATTGGCATTATTGCTTTGCACTTACCAAAAAATGGCGTACTTTTGTGTCACATTAAATCCCCCTTTCCTATTGAAAACATTTGATATTATCGCCACAACGCTTTACGGACTTGAAGAGATTCTGGCACAAGAAATCCGACAACTTGGAGTTGCGGACGTAACTATTTTAAATCGAGCCGTAAAATTTCAAGGCAATTTAGAAACCCTCTACAAAGCGAACCTTTTATTACGTACTGCGGTTAAAATCCTTAAACCCATTCATGCCTTTCGCGCAACCAACGAAAATCAGCTCTATTCGGGCATTAAAAACATGAATTGGGAAGAGTATCTTACAATTAAAAAATCGTTTGCCATTGATGCGGCAGTACATAGCTCATTTTTCACCCATTCGCTCTATGTTGCACTCAAATCAAAGGATGCCATTGTGGATCTTTATCGTGAGAAATACAAATTGCGACCATCGGTAAACACAGAAAATCCCGACCTGCGAATTAATGTACACATTAGCGAGTCGATGGTAATTGTCTCACTCGACAGCTCAGGATCAACGTTAGGCAAACGAAACTACAGGCTTGAACAAGGCGATGCCCCTATTAATGAAATCTTGGCTGCAGCAATCATTCTTACTGCAGAGTGGGACAAAAAAGTAGACTTTATTGACCCTATGTGTGGCTCAGGCACCTTCTCCATTGAAGCTGCATTAATTGCTGCCAACATAGCACCCGGACGAAATCGACAATTCACATTCCAAACCTGGCTCGATTACGATGCACAATTATTTGAACGCGTAAAAGCTGAGGCAGATGATAAAATTGTGCCCATTAAGGCTAAAATAAGAGCACTCGACATTGACAAGAAAGCCATAAACATGGCTATTTCCAACGCTCGCCGTGCCGGAGTTCGTGAATTCATTACCTTTGAAGGAAAAGACTTTTTTGAAACCGAACTACCAAATGGTGAAGGCATTGTGGTTATAAACCCACCCTACGACGAGCGTTTGCATGTTGACAAAGTGGAGGACTTTTACGACGAAATTGGCTCGCATTTAAAACACAAATATCACGGATGCGAAGCATGGATTATCAGCTCAAACTTTGATGCTCTAAAACGTTTTGGATTAAAACCTTCGAAAAAAATTAAACTTTTTAATGGATCATTGGAATGTCGTTTGCTTAAATATGAGCTGTACGAAGGAAGTAGAAAAATGTCAAATCCGGAATAAATTTCACAACCATTAAAAAATAAAACAGTACTCGTATAACAAAACGTTTTAAGGAAATCTGAAACGTTTTGTTTTGTATAAATAAACCGCATATTTCATGCAAAACATGACACAATTAAAACGACAAATGCAGGACTCTTAATATAAAACTCTAAAATAGATATAAAACAACACACAAATTCCAGTCGGAAATAAAAAAATCAGAACCCAACAATAGTGATAATTAGTAAAGGTGTGAAATTTCACACCCTTAAACATACAAGTAAGTCAAAAACTTGATAATTTTGCAGTTAAATTCAAAATAGTCAAATATGTCAGAACAAAAAAAATTAACTCGATTGTTTGATGAGTTTCCACCGGTATCACCGGAGGCGTGGAAAGAGAAAATCATAACCGACTTAAAAGGAGCCGATTTTGATAAAAAACTCGTCTGGAAACCTCGCGAAGGATTTGCAGTTCAACCGTTCTATACGGCGAACGATATCAAAACCCTCAACCATCTCGATAGTAATCCGGGTGAATTCCCGTATGTTCGTGGAAACAAAACCAAGGACAACGATTGGTTTGTAAGTCAAAATATTTGTGCTTGCGATACAGTAAAAGCAAACAAAAAAGCACTCGAAGTCCTAAACAAAGGGGTTACCTCCGTATGCTTTGAATATCATACCGACAAAAAACAAATCGCAGCCGATATCGAAGCACTACTAAACAACATCTGTTTGGAAGCAGCCGAAATTAATTTCGCAGGCGTTGTTGGTATTTTAGACTTTACCGATGCCCTGTTAAGCGTATTGTCAAAAAGGAAAATAGACCCAGTAAATTTCAATGGATCAATTAATTATGACCCTATTGGACGTTTTACCCTAAAAGGAAACTTCTGCACCACGCAAGAAGATTCGCTTGGTAAGTGTAAAACAATTATCCAAAAATTTGACAAACACACCGGATTTAAAGCCATTACCGTTAGCGGAATCCACTTTAGTAACGCTGGAGCAACAACCGTTCAGGAACTTGCATACACCTTAGCAATGGGTAGCGAATATGTGGCTCAACTTTCAAATCTTGGGTTATCGGTTGAGAAGATCAACGAATCGCTAAAATTCCATTTGGGCGTTGGAGGAAACTATTTCTTCGAAATTGCAAAATTCAGAGCAGCACGTCTTCTGTGGTCGCAAGTAATGCAACAATATGGAGCATCAAAAGCAGCTTCAAAAATGCACATCCATGCACAAACCTCCGATTGGAACAAAACGGTTTACGATCCATACTCAAACGTATTGCGATCAACAACCGAAGCCATGGCAGCAGCACTAGGTGGCGTAGAATCGCTGGTGGTGAATCCGTTCAATCAAATTTTCGAGGAGACCAACCCCATCTCGGAACGCATTGCTCGAAATCAACAAATTGTACTCAAAGAGGAGTCGTTCTTCGATAAGATTATCGACCCTGCAGCAGGATCATACTATATTGAAAACCTGACACAGCAAATTGCAGAAAATGCTTGGAAACTGTTTCTTGAGATCGAAAACAAAGGCGGATACTTAACAGCCTTCCGCGAACAATTCATTCAGAAAAGTTTGAACGAAGAAGCAAAAGCCCGACTAAAAGATATCGCAAATCGGAAAGAGAATCTTTTGGGAACCAATCAGTTTCCAAACTTCTCAGAATCGAAAGAGAATATTGATATTGCCATACTAAAGCCATGTGATTTAACAAAACCCGAAGCAGAGGTTCCTGGAATTATTCGCTATCGTGGAGCACAAGAGATTGAGCAACTAAGACATCGCACCGATGTACATGCAAAAAGTAACAAACGACCCCTTGCATTTATGCTAACTTACGGTCAGGCTGCCTTTAGCAATGCACGCTCACAATTCGCACAAAACTTTTTCGCTGTTGCCGGATTTGCAGTAAAAGACAACTCCAATTTCAATACCGTTGAAGAGGGCATTGCCGCCGCAAAAAAAACCGGAGCCGATATTATTGTGCTTTGCAGTTCCGACGAAGAGTATGCCGAAATGGCACCTAAAGCAAATGAACTAGCTGGTAAAGATGCCGTTATGGTGGTTGCCGGATTCCCCAAAGATATCGTTGATGAATTAAAGTCAAAGGGAATCAAGCACTTTATTCACGTTCGATCAAATATACTTGAGACATTAGAAACCATTCAAAAAGAGATTGGAATAAAGTAAGATTGTTCGTAAAAACGAAGAGTATTAATCACCAAAACAACAAATTATGAGACCTAAGTTCACAGATATAGATTATTCTAAAATAAAATCGGAGCAACCCACCGGAAATGCGTGGGAGAAAGCTCACAAAATCGTAAAAGACTGGGCAACTGCTGAAAAAATAGACGTCAAACCCGTTTACAGCAAAGACGATTTGGATGGTATGGAACATTTAAACTATGCCGCCGGATTAGTTCCTTTTTTACGCGGTCCATACTCAGCAATGTACGCCGTGCGACCTTGGACTGTTCGCCAATATGCGGGATTTTCAACCGCCGAAGAATCAAATGCCTTCTACCGTCGTAACTTGGCAGCAGGTCAAAAAGGACTTTCAGTAGCCTTTGACCTTGCCACACACCGCGGATACGACTCAGACCACCCTCGCGTGGTTGGTGACGTTGGAAAAGCAGGTGTTGCCATCGACTCCATACTCGATATGAAAATTTTGTTCGATCAAATCCCGTTGAACAAAATGTCGGTTTCAATGACCATGAACGGTGCAGTATTACCCATTATGGCGTTCTACATTGTAACCGCATTGGAGCAAGGCGCAAAACTGGAAGAGTTAGCTGGAACCATTCAAAATGATATTTTGAAAGAGTTTATGGTGCGAAACACCTATATTTATCCACCTGAATTCTCCATGCGTATTATCGCCGATATCTTCGAATATACGACGAAAAATATGCCTAAATTCAACAGCATATCCATCTCAGGCTACCACATACAGGAAGCCGGAGCTACCGCTGACATCGAAATGGCATACACCCTTGCCGACGGGTTGGATTATCTCCGTACAGGGTTAAAAACCGGAATGACCGTGGACCAATTTGCTCCTCGCTTGTCGTTCTTCTGGGCCATTGGCATGAACCACTTCATGGAAATCGCCAAAATGCGGGCTGCACGAATGCTTTGGGCTAAAATTGTAAACAAATTTGAGCCAAAAAACACAAAATCAATGGCATTGCGTACACACTCACAAACATCAGGATGGTCGTTGACCGAGCAAGATCCATACAACAATATCACACGTACTTGCGTTGAGGCAATGGCCGCAGCACTTGGACACACCCAATCGTTGCACACAAATGCGCTAGACGAAGCCATTGCGCTTCCCACCGATTTTAGTGCTCGAATTGCTCGTAACACACAAATTTTCATTCAAGACGAAACTCAAATTTGTCGCGAAATCGACCCTTGGGCAGGTTCATACTATGTTGAGAGTTTAACAAACGAACTTGTTGAAAAAGCATGGGCTTTGATTGAAGAGGTTGAAAGTCTGGGTGGAATGGCAAAAGCCATTGAAACTGGGATTCCTAAAATGCGTATCGAAGAAGCTGCCGCTCGCACACAAGCGCGTATCGACAGTGGAAAAGCGACCATTGTGGGTGTAAACAAATATAAACTAGAAAAGCAAGATCCAATTGACATCTTAGAAGTGGATAATACCGCTGTTCGCCTATCGCAAATTAGCCGACTTGAGAAACTGCGTAAAGAACGCAACGAAAAAGAGGTGCAAGCTGCGCTCAATGCCATCACTAAATGTGTTGAAACGGGCGAAGGCAACCTTTTAGAACTTTCGGTTGATGCAGCACAAAAACGAGCTTCTTTGGGTGAGATTTCAGATGCTTGCGAAAAAATCGTAGGGAGATACAAAGCTGTGGTACGTTCAATTTCAGGAGTTTACGCATCGGAGTCGAGAGACGACAACGAATACGCCCAAGCAAAAGCCTTGTGCGAAAAATTTGCGAAAAACGAAGGCCGTCAACCTCGTATTATGATTGCAAAACTTGGACAAGATGGTCACGACCGTGGAGCGAAAGTAGTGGCAACCGGATACGCCGACATTGGGTTTGATGTTGATATGGGACCTCTGTTCCAAACCCCCGAAGAGGCTGCCAAAGATGCAGTTGACAACGACGTGCACGTAGTTGGAATCTCGTCGCTTGCAGCGGGACACAAAACCCTTGTTCCTGCCGTAATTGCAGAACTTAAACGCCTTGGACGCGAAGACATTATGGTTATTGTTGGTGGAGTAATTCCTCATCAAGACTACGATTCGTTGTACGAAGCGGGCGCTATGGCTATTTTTGGACCTGGAACCCCAATTCCTGTTGCAGCCATTAAAATGTTAGAACTGTTGATGGCAGAATAAAAATAGGTAATTCCGTAGAGACGTAGCATGTGTGGAGACGTTGCATGCAACGTCTCTACGCATACACAATAATAAAAAACGCCGATCCATTGTGGGTCGGCGTTTTTGTTTTACTGCGGATTTTAAAACAATTGAGAAATAATTAAAACATTTTTCATCCGTTCACGTAACGCATTTTAGTATATTTGTACCATTATGGTACACAAAATTAAAAATCATGATTATTATTAGCAGTCGCGAATTTAGAGAAAATCAAAAAAAATACCTCGACATGGTTGACGACAACAAACAAATCGTTATCCGAAGAGGCAAAGACAAAGCCTACATGCTAAATTCCATTAGCGATGCCGATAAACTTTCGGTCGATCCCGAATTAATCAAAGCGCATCTTGAAGCATTAAAAGAATTTGAAGAGGGGAAAACTACGCATATCAAAGACCCTAAAAATATATGGGAAAGTATTCTTTAGAACTATCAACAAGAGCAAGGAATGAATTGCTATTGCATTATAAATCAGGGAACAAAATAACAATTCGAAGAATAGAAAAAATACTAGAAGAGTTACCCGAACATCCTTTTACCGGCTTAGGTAATCCTGAACCACTCAAATACCAACTCACGGGAACTTGGTCTCGACGATT
This sequence comes from Salinivirgaceae bacterium, assembly GCA_028709085.1. GTDB lineage: Bacteria > Bacteroidota > Bacteroidia > Bacteroidales > Salinivirgaceae > JAAYQU01. The sequence goes on from JAQVXQ010000086.1 coordinate 9,730, forward strand.
AAACAAAAAGGATAGAATTGTATATGCAGTTCTCGAACAATCTGCTACCATTATCATAATTTCAGCAAAGGGACATTACCTGTAGAGACGTTGCATGCAAATAATAAAAAACGCCGATCCATTGTGGGTCGGCGTTTTTATTATTTATTTGATGATTGATAAAAAATCATTTTCAGCATTATATGCAGAGTATTATTACACCAAGACAATCTCTGTCTATAACTTGCTATCTGTTAACGCAAAATTACTTTCCAATAAGGATGCGACTCAATTCATAAAGACAACGTATTTTACTCATAATTGACAACATGGGTATGCGCAATTCATTATACAGATCTTCTTTTAGTGAATTGGGTGTATTTTTAATAACTTTCATTATTTCAGGTATATACTTTACATTTGATATCCCGTGATATATAATCATAAATTTAAAAAAATCAGAAATATTTGTTAGTGTTAATTTGTCGGAGCTGACAACATCAGCTACGCATTTCCAATTTCCAAGAAGGATATTAATTTCATGAATATTGAAGGTAATCGCCAACATATTTAAATACAATAGTCTTGTGTGCACTGACGGGAATTTTGCATAATACTCTTTTGAAACTATTTCCATGGTTGCCTCAGATTCCTCGACAAACTGTAATAGTGTTTCAAAATAGCTGATTGTTTTTTGTTCATCCGCAATTTTGTCTAGTTCCTTCATAGCAATTAAAATCTTTGAAGGGTTTTTGGTCTTTATTGTTTTCTCAATTTTTCTAAAAACATTCATAATTTGTAATGACAATGTTTCTAGCTCATGCTGATCATCATCGATAACAATTTCAATGGACTGATCCCAAATGTTAAATTGTTTGGCATATTCCGGATAAGTCTGAATGTCAGTCGATATCAGCTCGTAAACCTTATAAATGACATCTTCGGCAAATGGTTTTTCAAGACCTGAATAAGGTGATATCTTGAATTCATCAAACAACGCAATAATTTTTTCGGCGTTGGGATGTTTGATTTGGAGTACATGTTTTATTGTTTCTTCAACAATGCTATTGTTGGTAAAAAGGTGTTCATACTTATCTTCTTCTGAATTAATCCCTCTTAGTGAAATCACTTCTGGATCTTGATTCGGATCAAACACGAAATCATCTATATCATCATCGTAATCGTCGTCCATGGATTGACCGTGCAGATCCATATAAAACACATGAAAATTACCTTCGCCAAGCTTTTTCCTAAGATGTTGAATCTGACGCGTATAAGGATTTTCAGAGGAAGCTAGAATGGCAGGAACTTCGGAGCCTTGATAGCCTAAAGGAATATCAATAATTTCAATGTCATTGGTATCCTCTTGTAAAAAATATTTCACCAATGCAAAAGCTTTATGTGGTTGAAATCCAAAACTTAACGCATACTCTAGCGCCTCATAGATTATATTGTGAACAACCGAATAATCCACTTTAATGAAATCTGTTGATGCTTCAAGTCCTATATGTCTGTTTAACAACTTGTTATAATCGTCAGTATCAACTTTGACTCGGTAATGGCAATCTATGATTCCAAGACACAAAAGGTCAACAAAATATATGGCTAAACAGTAGTAATCACCGCTCATTTTACGCGAAATAAAAATATTTACCTGTTGTGACTCTTTCCAGTCCGCACTCACGAAGCATTCATGCACAGGGAGTTTTCGAACTTGATTTATAATGTATTGTCGATCTGTTTTGTAGTTACTCATTGTCTTTAGCTTTAATTATTTACGTTGCATTGTTTCGTATAAACTATAATAACTTCTACCCTATTTCCACCCCAATTCGTTAAACACCAAGAAATTAGGAAAGAATAAAAGAATTCCAACTAGATCGCAAAGATGTCTCTCAACTCTCGGTTGCTTAGATTTCCAATCCAATTTTCGCCGGTAGCAACGGTCATCTCGGCGAGGTTTTTCTTGCTCTGAATCATGGCGTTAATGCGCTCCTCGAAGGTGTTTTTGGTAATTAACCGATGCACCATAACATTGTTTTTTTGTCCAATGCGATACGCGCGGTCGGTGGCTTGCGCTTCTACAGCCGGATTCCACCACAAATCGTAATGAATTACATGATTGGCAGCCGTAAGATTCAGTCCTGTTCCTGCAGCTTTGAGCGAAAGGATAAAGATTTTATCGGCTCTGTTGGTTTGAAAATTATGAACCATTTCGTTGCGCTGTTTTACGTTGCATCCGCCATGATAAAACATGGGTTCTTCGTTGTATCTTTCTGCAATAAAGCGTTTTAACAAATTCCCCATTTCCGAAAACTGGGTAAATATCAGCACCTTTTCGTTACTTTCAACGATGCTGTCTAACTTGTTAAATAACAAATCGAGCTTTCCACTCAACGAAGCGTCAAAGATGTTGTTTTTAAGAAACTGTGTAGGGTGATTGCAGATTTGCTTTAACGCTAAAATCATTTGTAGAATAATTCCCTGACGAACAAACAACGACCGGTGATCCGTCGATGTAATTCCGTCAATTTCGTCCATGGCTTTTTGCAATGTAGTTTCGTACAACGAGGCTTGCTCTTTCGCTAAAACGGCATACGAGTCCATCTCTATTTTGTCGGGCAGGTCGGAAATAATCGATTTATCGCTTTTTAACCGACGCATCATAAATGGAGAGGTCACTTTTTTAAGTTTTTCGGCAACTTCAACATCGTTCGATTGCTGAATGGGATTGCCATAACTTTCGTTAAACTCTTTCAGATTTCCTAAAATGCCGCGATTGCTGTAATCTAAAATGCTCCAAAGTTCGCTCAATCGATTCTCGACAGGCGTGCCACTCATGGCAATGAAATTTTGTGCCGGAATCGATTTTACAGCTTTTGCTTGCTCGGTATTTGAGTTTTTAATATTTTGAGCCTCATCAATGACCAACGAGTGCCAATCAAGCTTTTTCAGTATTTTAGAATCGCTACGCAAAACTCCGTAAGAAGTTATAAGAATGTCGTACTGATCATTTTTGTCAATTACTCTGTTCGTTCCATGGTATATTTTCGAAACCAATTGAGGTGCAAATTTTTGAATTTCGGCTTCCCAATTCGTTAGCAACCCAGTAGGAGCTACCACCAGCACTTTTTGCGTGTCGAGAATACCCTCTTCCTTGTATTTCTGGATGGTTGTAATAACTTGAAGTGTTTTCCCCAATCCCATATCGTCGGCAAGCACACTGCCAAACCCTATTTTTGCATTTCGATACATCCACGAATAACCGCGTTGCTGATACGGTCGTAAATTTACCACAATTCCCTTAGGCATAGGGATTTCGCTAAAATTAGTCAACTCATTTAACAATGCCTGAACCTCGTCGGTTAATCCTATTTTCGATCCCTGATATTCTCCACTTAGTGCTGCACGAAGCATTTGGAACGAGCTTAATTCGGTTGTTTCTCGAAAATGCTTGTAGAGTTTCTCCAACTCCTCTTGGCGTACAAAAATGTAGTTTGACTTATATTTTATTAATCCATCCGATTTTTTAAGTAATTTCTGAAATTCGGCTTGATCCATTAGCATATCGCCAATGGC
>JAQVXQ010000087.1 GCA_028709085.1 Salinivirgaceae bacterium
TTATCGGCCACTTTTCGGTTGGCAGTTTGGTCTTTTTTAGGAACCGAAATTCCATATCCATTGTCTTGAAATACAAATAGAACGGGAAGTTGTTCATTGGAGGCGCCGTTGATGGCTTCGTAAACATATCCTTCCGAAACGGATGATTCGCCTTGCGAACTGATGGCCACTCCTTTGCCATTATAATATTTTATGGCACGGCCAACACCGGCAGCGTGCTGTGTGTGATTTCCAGTGCACGATGACACATTATGCACATTCCATTCGGGTTTTGCAAAGTGATTCGACATATGTCGTCCGCCGCTCGAAGGATCAGTTGCTTTACTGATCCCGTTCAAAATAATCTCTTCAGCGGTCATTCCTGCCGAAATGACAGTGAGCATATCACGATAATAGGGAAACAGATGGTCGTGTTGTCGGTCGAAAATTTGACCAATGGCCAACTGGATTCCGTCGTGACCTGCGTATGGTGCATGATATGACCATCCGAGCGATTGTTTTAGATAATTGGGTGCTTTTTCATCAATGGTCCTGCCAATGGACAGCAGTTTGTACCATTTGAGCAACATATCCTTTTCGGTCTGTTTTATTCCGTATTTTTTATCTTTCCTTAACATTTTTTCTTTGTTGTTTTGTAGTTACTGGGGATTAAGTGACGTGCTGATGGATAAAAATCAGAATCTTTGAATAATTTTCCACTTTTCCACTTTAAAACTTTTAACTTTATATTTCTCTATTTGTATCAAAACTTTCTAAATTCTCCGCAATTCGCTTCAGAAAAGCGCCTCCTAAGGCACCATCAATAACTCGATGGTCGTAGGAGAGGGACAGAAACATTTTATGTCTGACCACCACCACATCGCCATACTCTGTTTCCAAAACAGCCGGTTTTTTCTCAATTGTGCCCGTGGCCAAAATAGCCGACTGGGGTTGATTGATTATGGGTGTTCCCATGATATTTCCGAAACTGCCGAAATTGGTTATTGTAAATGTACCGCCTTGGATTTCGTCGAGCGTGAGTTTGTTGATTCTTCCGCGTTGTGCCAAATCGGTTAATTCGTGGGTAAGGCCAGTCAAGTTTTTACGGTCGGCATTTTGAATTACCGGAACAATAAGGTCGCCTTGGTCTGTTGACACAGCAACTCCCACATTAATTTGACCCCGTTTTATAAGGGTTTCGTCTTGAAGGGAAACGTTAATTAATGGAAAATCTCGCAATGCTTTTGCAACCGCCTCAATAAATAGGGGCATGTAGGTTATGTTTACTTTTTCTCGTTGTAGAAAATCGTTTTTAACTCGGTTTCGCCATCGGACCAGATTTTCCACATCGGCTTCAACAAATGAGGTAACATGTGGCGCTGTATGAACTGAATCGACCATGTGTTGAGCAATAATCTTGCGCATACGGTTCATCTCTATTATTTCGTCTCCTGCCGACAAGGATGGGGGAATGTTTTCGGACTTTTTTGCGGTCGGTGTGACATTTCCAGTTTTGGATTTCGACTTTTGAATTTCTTGTTTTTGCGTCTCTAAATAGGATAAAATATCTTGTTTTCGGATTCTTCCGTTTTCCCCTGAACCTTTTATGGAATCTAAAACAGTGTTCGAAATTCCTTCTTTTTCAGCAATCGTTTTTACCAAAGGGCTCAAGAATCGATTGGATTTAGGTTCTTGTTTTACAGAAGGTTCGTTTTTTTCGGGCTCTTTGGGAGATTCTTTAGGCTCTTTTTTCGACTCTGTTACGACGTTTTCTTTGCCCGACATGTCAATAATTGCCAAAGTTTCGCCCACTGCTGCCGTTGCGTTTTCGCCATATTTGATTTCTATAATTCGCCCATCAACGGGCGATGGAATTTCGCTATCAACCTTATCGGTGGCAACTTCAAATAGAACTTGGTCTTCTTCAACCATGTCGCCAACAGCCACAAACCATTTGGTAATAAGGGCTTCTTGTACACTCTCGCCCAGTTTGGGCATTTTTATTTCGTATCGTGACATCTTTTATCTTGTTTTTCTGATTTCATTGAAATTCTGAATGCTCTACAATAGAGACAATTGTAGTTTAGAATTGTTCTAAATTGCATAGGAAAAATCATAAGAAACAAATGCGGGATCTGTGCATATCACAAGCATGTGTGGGGAGGCTCTCTTGAAATGAGAAATGGATATTCTAAAACGTGTAAGCGTGTGGTTTTATAATTCAATGGTTCGGTAAATGTTTGAGTAACCCCTTGAACTATAGTGATGGGTTTTCCTTAATCATACATAGACTCAATTATCTGATAATCAATGTAGATCATCTATTTATGTGCGAATGTTTTTGTGTGAGGATACTTAGAATTTCGTTTCGTGGCAAGTTATTATCGAACTGTTGTAAATGGTAAATAATTTTATTGAAATCGTTTGTTTAGTTCGTATTTTAATTTGCGAATTTGAAATAACCAAAGAAGTGTGCCAATTCCGATGGTTAAGATTGTGGCAATAGCAAACGGTTGAAAAGTCCATGGATTGTCCATTATTCGAAGGAATTGTAAACGAAGTATTTCGGAAAAGACAAGGGCGGGGATAACAATAGTGATTGTTTCAATGGTTGACGGTCGGAGGAATTGGCGCATGAGTTGTTTTGGATGGTAGCCCATTTCGTAGCATCGGGAAATATAGGTTGATTCTTTTTCAATTGCCGAGTTCATGTTGCTAATGATTAAAAGTCCCGATAATGTGATGATCAAAAAAGACAAAAGCGAAATTGAGATTAATAAAATAGTTCCGGTTTTTTGTAGATAACTGAAATAACTGTTGTTTTCTTCAATCTCGATGTTTCTTTTATCTAACGTTTTATAGATAGCAGATTCTTGATTTTGGCTGTAATGAATGGCAATTTTTACGGGGTTTGTTTTTTTTGTTGGGGACAACTCTTGATTTAGGATTTCTAACGTTTTTTCGGGAATCAGAAGTGTGTTGTAGCGCGTAGTAAAGCCGGCTATTTTGCCTTTATATTGCAGGTGTTTATTGTTTCCATATAGGTCTAAATTGAAAACCAACGTTTTAATAATTGCTGGAGATACTTGTGGTAGTCCTTGCGAGCGCGAAAATCCAAGGTTGTAAAGATTCAAATAGTTTTTAGGGATAATTATTGGAATTGTATTTTCTGCTAGGTCTTTGGGAAATGGAATATCGAGGAGCTCGTTGGGTAGGGATTCAAAAAAGAGATCGGTTGCAATTTTGCCCATTCTGGGAAGTTCAACACTGCCTACAACTCTAAAGGTCGAACTGTTGAAAACTCCATGGTTAATCAGGTTTAATTCGTTGGTGATTTGTTTTACCTCTGTTTCTGAAAAGGTATTTAAATCCTGTTTAAATGTGCTGAACAAACTGCTTTTTTTGAAAATTGTATTGTGTTGAGTATTATCCTGATTGTTGTATTCTGAAAGATAGGCGGATGCAAATACCCAAATACTAACTGTTAATACGGTAAATCCAACCCATCCTCCAAGGGTAGTGACGATTTTGTTAAAGGATGGAATTTTGAGTTTAGCCATTGTTGAGTGTGTTTAATTGTATAGGAATAAAGTTGGATAGCATCAAATTTGTTTTAGTGTCCGAAATAATTATTCCGGCCCCATTTTGTTGCGCCTTTTCGGTTAACAGAGTTAATGCTTTTTGCATGTTTTCGCGGTCGAGGTGTGCAAAAGGTTCATCGAGCAAAAGCCATTTAAAAGGCTGACATAGTGATCTTAATATAGCAACGCGCTGTTGTTGTCCGAAGGAAAGTTCCGATACTTTTTTATTTAATAGTGTCTCGATGTTGAGTTGGCTTGCATAAAATTCGATTTCATCTAAATTCACATGGCTGGTTAGCTTGTTTTTTAGAACTATATTTTCGAGAACTGTGCTCTCCATAATCAATCGAAATCCTTGAAATACAATGCTTAAAACCGATGTTCGCAATTGAGACCACTCTTCGATTGTTAACGTTCTAGTCTCTTTATTATTTAATGTGTAGTCCCCTTCATAATCGCGCACTAATCCGTAAATTAAATGAATTAAGGTGCTTTTCCCTGTGCCAGAGGGGCTTGTGATTATGTAATTCTTTCCTAAATTCAATATTAATGGGGTCGGATTGTCTAATAAAGTTCCTGTGTACGCCAATGAAATATTGCTTAGTTGAATTTCCATGGGTTGTAAGCGATTGAAATTAGGTTGTAAAGTGCTAGAATATTTTGAAAATAAACTGAGGATTTTGCTCTCCTTTTTTTCGAAGATATTTGAGAAAATTCTCTTTTATTTCCGGGCTTCTCCATTGAATTGTTGTGTTGATTCCCCCTTCCACAAAGTCGGTAAATATGTACAGGAATTGTTGTTTTGGGGTTTCAATGTCAAAGATGTATTTTTGAAATTGAGCGATTTCCTTCGAAAACTGGTTAAAGTTGAACCACATTGCTATGTCTGCCGATTGTTTTTGGATGTTCTGAAAATTAGGATCTGTATGTGTTCCTTTTTCTTGATGGGTGGTTAATTGCATCAGTTTTTCAAGTAGAATCCGTTGCTCTATCTTCTCTTGGTATAGAAATATAAGATCGGTTTCTGACCAAGCTAATATCCATTGTCCGGCCATGAAATAGTTTGCGTTCTCTTTTATAAGGATTGGAATTGGGAGCGCCGTGAACTTTGTGATGTTTTTTACTAAAGTTGAGAATTTCTGTGCATTGGATAGTTTCATCCGGATTCCTATTAAGGAAGATTCATAAACATCGTCGCGTGCAACAAACGTATATATGGGCTCTAAAATGTCGATACCGGCTTTAAAGGGGTTTTCGATATAGGGGATAATAATTTCTTGTTTGCTTTGGTCTAAAGCATTGATTAGTTCTTTAAACAGGGGTGTTTCCAGCAATTCGTAAAGAGCACCTTTTGTCGATATTTTCCATAGATCCGTTTTGATAACCAAGGCGCAATTTTCGGGTAAGGTTGGAGTTTTTTTCTCTTTTTTGCTACAGTTTGAAAAGAATACAATGAAAAGTACGATTGTTATCGAATAAAGGAGATATTTTTTGAACATGGAGATTTATTTTTTCAATACGTTGATTCAAAGGATTGTGAAGGAAGTTTATCTTGCAGAGGTTTCACGTGTGAGAAATGTAATGATTATCTCAAAAAGTTCTGCAATCATATACGATCCCATGAGAATTATGAAGGAGAGACCAAGTCCTTTTATCAACCCAAGGACTCCTCCGTTTATGAGTAATGTAATGTAATCACTAAAGTTGTCAATGAATATTGCGCTAAAGGTATTTCCAATAAAGTCGTTGATTAATGCGGTGCTCATCCCTCCAGTTAGGCTAATTAATCCTTCGACAGGGGCATATGGGATTGCTGCTAAAGCGATTGCGAAAAACGAAATTGTTGCTGCGAAAATGGGTAGAATACAAACAGTTTCCCCAACTATTTTAATCAGTTTTGGGAAAATGAAAAGTACTCCTGAAAACTCTCGTTTCATGAAATCGTTTGCCCGTTTCCATAAAATGGCCGAGATGGCCAAAAACATAATTACGTTTAGGCTTAAGGTTATAATAAAGCAAATAATTGACCGAACCAATTCTAAACCCGATGAGCCTCGAAGCGTTGAAAAATAGCCTGTTTTCCCGAAGAACCCGCTAATAATGAGATACAAGCCTAAAACTGTTACTAAAATTGATGCTGTTTTTAGAAGATAGAAAAAGGCAAATCGGAATATTTTTCCTGTGCTACAATCTAATTGTTCGAGCGGACTTGCTATTAGTGTTTTGTAAAGTTTTCGCATAGAAAAATGGTTTTTGAATTTTTAGTTTAGAATAAAAAAAATGAATTTCCTAATTCTCATTTGCACAAAAATAAACCAAAATAATTGATTTGCATTATTTCAATGGACAAAATGTCCATAAATTGGTGTTTTGTTAAATACTGTTGAAACGGATTCCAACTAAAATGATATCGTCAATTTGTTCATACCCTTCGAGCCAATTTTCCATTAGTTGTTCCATATGAATTTCTTGTTCAAACATGGTTTGGTTTGATATTTCAAGAAGAGTCGATTTTAATTTCGAGGTGCTGAATTTTTTATTTTGAGGTCCACCAAATTGATCTGTAATTCCATCCGAGAAAATATAGAATGTGTCACCTTTCTCTATAGTTGTAGTGAACGTTTCAAATTCTTTAATCTTTTTAATTTGACTTCCTCCTATGGAACAGCGCGATGCTTTAGTTTGAATTATTTCGCCATTTCGAATTAAAAAAAGAGGTCGGTAGGCTCCGGAGTAGAATAGTTCATTTCTTCCTTCGTCAATAACACAAAGTGCGATGTCCATTCCATCGAATGTGTCGTCTTTTCTTCCCTGTTGGTTGAGACTACGTTTAACATCCTCGTCAAGTTGTGTCAATATTTCATGGGGGTCGGTTATGTCATATTCTGTAATTGCTTTTTCTAGTAAATTATTTCCAATAATACTCATAAATGCTCCGGGGACGCCATGTCCAGTGCAGTCTGCGGCAGCAAAATATCGACGTTTCCCTTTTTTTGCATACCAGAAGAAGTCGCCACTCACAATGTCTTTTGGTTTAAACATTACAAAAGAGTCGGGAAATTCGCGAAGGAATGCGGTTATTTTCGGGAAAATTATCGCTTGTTGAATGCGTTTTGCATATTGAATACTTGCTGTAATGTCTGCGTTTTTTTGTTGCAGTTCGCGGGTTCGTTCGTCAACAATTGCTTCCAGAACGCGCTTCTCTTTGCCGAGTTGATAGGTACGCCATTGTACAAATGCAATTATTGCGATTAAAATAAATAGTACGTAGGATACATACGCAATATTCGTTCTAAACCATGGGGGCGTAATTACTATATGGATAACCCGATCGTTATTGCTCCAATATCCCTCGCTATTTGTGCCTCTTATGTGCAAAGTGTATTCCCCCTCTTTTAAGTCGGGAAATGAAACATAATTACGGGTACTGGGTTGTGACCATTTATCGCTTTGACCGGATACTTTAAATTGATATAAATTGTTTGATGGGTCTATAAAGTCCAGACTTGTAAATTCGAAGGCCAAGAAATTTTTATTGTAGGGTAAAATTAGTTTCTTTAAAAAGGATGCTGATGTGTCGGAAATATAGTCGTTATCCATAACCTTTATTGATGTAATTTGAACTATTGGTTCAAAAGTACGGGGCTTAATTAACGTTGGATTATAGAAGTAGAATCCTTGCGTGCCGCCAAAGTAAATTTGATTGTTTTCTTTGTCATAGAAGGATGCTCCCTGACTAAATTCAAGACTACGAAGACCATCTTTTTTATCATAATTTTTATAGGCTTCTGGATTGTATTTGTTTAGTTTCGCGTTGTAGCGATATATTCCTTTGTTGCCACTCATCCAAAAGTTTGATTCCTTGTCTTCAATAATTCCCCATATTATATTGTTGGGCAATCCAGTATTTTCATCGATGGTAGAGAAAGTCTTGGTGTTTGGGTTGAAAATGGATGCTCCCAACTCGGTTGCTATCCATAAGTTACCTCTGCTATCTTTAGTAATGCTATGAATAGTATTGCTTATTATGGATAGGGTGTCGTTTTCGTTGGCTAAATATCGCGTCACCTTTTTTGTGTTTGGGTTAAATTCCAAAAGTCCTTTGCCATTTGTTCCAATCCACAGGGATTGATCATTGTCTTTATAAATAGCATAAATGGCTGTTTTCCCAATTCCCAATAGGCTATCGCACGATTCAAATTTTTCAGTGTTAATGTTCAGCCGATTTAATCCACTAAAAGTTCCAATCCAAAGATGCTCTTTCCCGTCGGGTTGAATGCAAATTACTGTATTGTTATTTATGGAGAATTGTTCAGAATTGTTTCTTTGGAAGGTTTTTATCTTTCCTGTATTTGGATTGAATTTTTGCAATCCACCTCCCCACGAACCAATCCAAAGGTTTCCATTTTTGTCGTTGTATATTGAAAGGATACGTTTGTTGAGTTTATTGTGAATTTCATTGTAGTTGATCAGTCTTGCTGTTTTTGAGTTGAATAATGAAATCCCCTCTTCAGTTCCTACAAGTATTCTGTTTTTATCGTATTTTTCGAATGCTGTTACAATTTTCCCAGGTAATGAATTTGGTTTGTCTCTCTTTTTTATATAGTGATATTTCACTTCAATACCATGTAGAACGCTTACTCCAACATCATAATTACTAACCCAAATGGAGCCTCCTGCATCTTCAAATGTATCTAAAAGTCGATTGCTTGGTAGACTGAAAATGTTTTCCTCGTTGCTCTCAAAAAGATGCCCGTTTGCTATTTCTCCATCTCTTAGGAAAAGTAAACCGGCAAAGGAAGCAATCCAAATGTTCCCATTTTTGTCTTTCAATATTTTCCGAATCTGCGGTGCTCGTGGTTGAATATTCATGTAGGCAGATAACGAAATTTCGCTTATGCCTTTTGTTTTGCAGTTAAATTCAAAGAGTCCGCGTTCCGTTGCAAGCCAATAGAGGTTGCCTGATTTATGAATAATTTGATTTATTCTGTTTTTGCCTTCAAATTCGGTTGGGTCATTACCTTTGACAGAAATTACATGGTGTGAAATTGTATTGTCGGGTTGTTTTATGTAAAATCCGTTGCCATAGGTGGAGATAAAACATTTGTCTTCTAATTGGTCAAGAGATCGTATATCTATGGTTTTACTATCAATTTCAATAATTGATTTATGATTCGTTTCTACGTTTATTTTTATTATTCCATTCGCTAGTGCGCCGATCAGTATTATGGAGTCGGATTCAATAAGAATTGTTCTAATGGGTTGCTGTTGATTTGTTTGAGCGTTGTCTGATAGTATTAATGGGTTGAATTTACCTGTAATTTTATTGAAAATGGTAATTCCATTATCAGTGGCAATGTAGAGTAGTTTGTTGTGTCCCTGAATAATGTCGTACACTTTATTCCCAGTTATGGTTGTTCCTTTTTCACCCGTTGTGGAAAAAGTTTTGAATTGAATTCCATCGAAGAAAGTAAGACCATTTTCAGTTCCAAACCAAATAAATCCACATGAATCTTGGTAAACCTTCCAAACAGTACCAACGGGTAGTCCATGTTCTGTTGAATAATGTTGAAATTGAAGTTGCTCAAACGACTCCGCTTTTAATCCGGACGATACAAGTATGAAGAAGATAGATAATATTCGAATTTGTTTCATGGCTTGTTCACTTTTATCAATCGGTTAAGATAATGATTTTGGTGCTTAGTTAATGCGTTTTATCGATTTTTTTATTTCTATTAAAGTTCCATTCCCTTCATTAAAAAGGAGGTCGATGATTGAGAGATTGTTAAGAACACCATGTTTTTCTGCAAAAAGTTGAAAATAGCTTGTATCAGCAAAACTTTTATCCTCTTTTGCATATTGTGTTTTTGGGTGAATTCCATTTCGCCAATCGTTGTCAACTTCTTTATTGTATTGTGTTGTTGGAGTTGGATTCCAAGGAATAGCAATAAGTTCCGATAAAACATTCATTATCTTTTGATTAAGATCCACAAGAAATGGTTCTTTGTATGAGAAAAATGAATGTAGGTTGTCGATATAGTGATCGTAATAGGGTGCATTTTTGTAGGCAGATTTAATACTTCGCCAATGATTTTTTTGCCACGGCGTGTGATAGGCAATTTTTATATCTTTAACTAAGGTTGTTTTAGAATGATTTTCAATGGGAATACTTAATACCTGCAAACCGTTTGCTCCATAAATATGACATCGGTTTCGGTACGTTTGTTTGGGGAAGTGTTCTTGCAATTCCAGGAAAATATTTTGGCTATCGATAATTTTTGTAAAGTATTGGATTGGTGGAAAATAAGCAGTACTTAGATATGTGTTTTCAATCATAATTGTTCATTGGTTATGGTTTTGCTATGAGCAGGAAGGAGTTTCCCATTAGTTTTTATAGGGGACTCGATCTGCAATGCTATTTCCGAGGGTAATTTCGTCGGTATATTGTAATTGGTCGCCAAAGGCAATGCCCCGCGCTAGTGTTGAGATTCGTTCTATTGATTCGCCCAAAGAACGGAAGAGATAATAGGCCGTTGTGTCGCCTTCCATGGTTGTGGGAAGCGCAAAAATGAGTTCTTGAACGGTTCCATTTTCGATGCGCTTTTTCAATAAATCAATGGTTAAATCGTGTGGTCCAACGCCGTTTACAGGCGAGATTATTCCGCCTAAGATATGATATACTCCACGATATCGGAGCGTACTTTCAATGGCCATCATGTCGCGAATGTCCTCCACAACGCAAACTAGATTTTGGGTGCGCGACGAATCTTCGCAAATGGAGCAGGTGTCCGATTCGGTGATATTATGACAAATGTTGCAAAATCGAACATTTTCGACAAGTTGTAGAATGGAGTTTCCCAATCGTTTGGCGTCTTGTTTTTGTTGTTCTAGGATGTGTAATGCCAGTCGCAGAGCAGTTCGGTTTCCAATTCCGGGGAGTTTTGAAAGTTCGTTGACTGCATTTTCGAGTAATTTTGAAGGAAGTCGGGTGTCGTTCATTTCTTCTTATAGTTTGGAATGTAAAGATAACAGTTATGGGTATTCTGGTGGGCTATATTCATAAAAAAACTTCCCGAAAGAGTTTACCTTCGGGAAGTTTAGAAATTAATTTTTATAAATTAACTATCGAACAGCAGCTTGTGCTGCAGCTACGCGTGCTATTGGCACTCGGAATGGACTACAAGAAACGTAGTTCATGCCGGTTCGGTGACAAAACTCAACCGAGCTAGGTTCTCCACCGTGTTCACCACAAATGCCTACTTTTAGATCTTTGCGTGTGCTTCGTCCTCTTTCAACAGCCATTTCCATTAATTGTCCAACACCTTCTTGATCAAGAACTTGGAATGGATCGTTTTTCAAAATGCCACGTTCAATATAAATTGGCAAGAATTTTCCAGCATCGTCGCGAGAATATCCAAATGTCATTTGAGTAAGGTCGTTTGTTCCAAAGGAGAAAAATTCAGCTTCTTTTGCAATTAAGTCGGCTAAAAGCGTAGCGCGAGGAATCTCAATCATAGTTCCAACTAAGTAGTCAACTTTGATTTTTTTCTCCGCAAACACCTCTTCTGCAACGCGACGTATGATGGTCTCTTGGTTTTTGAATTCAACAACGGTTCCAATAAGTGGAATCATAATTTCTGGCTTTGGATTCATTCCTTTAGCCTTTAAATTACAGGCTGCTTCGATAATTGCACGAGCTTGCATTTCTGTAATTTCAGGGAATGTAATTCCAAGACGACATCCACGGTGTCCAAGCATTGGGTTAATTTCGTGTAACGAATCAACCTTTGCTTTAACAACTTCAGCAGATACGCCTAGTTCTTTCGCCATTGCCTCTTGTGCTTCAGGTTCGTTTGGAGTAAATTCATGCAACGGTGGATCGAGTAAGCGGATTGTTACGCCAAGTCCGTCCATAGCTTCTAGAATTCCCTCAAAATCGGTACGTTGCATTGGTAAAAGTTTAGCAAGGGATTTTTTACGTCCTTCGGCATTGTCGGCAAGAATCATTTCACGAACCGCTTTAATACGCTCTCCTTCGAAGAACATATGCTCTGTACGACATAGTCCAATACCTTTTGCTCCAAATTCGCGAGCTATTTTAGCATCATGTGGGCTATCGGCGTTGGTGCGAACGTCCATTCGTGTGTTTTTCTCAGCGATATCCATAATTCGTGCAAAGTCGCCATCAAGTGTAGCTTGCATCGTTGCAACTTTACCTTCGTAAACTTCACCAGTTGTTCCGTTTAATGATATCCAATCGCCCTCTTTGATTACTGTATTTCCAATGGAGAATTGACGTTTTTGATAGCTTACAATTACTTCGCCTGCTCCTGAAACACAACATTTACCCATTCCGCGAGCAACAACGGCTGCATGAGAGGTCATTCCACCGCGTGCAGTTAAAATTCCTTCTGAAACGTTCATTCCACGAAGGTCTTCTGGCGATGTCTCAAGACGAACAAGAATTACTTTTTCACCTTTGTTCTTCCACTCTTCCGCTTCGTCAGCAAAAAACACAACGCGTCCACTGGCTGCTCCCGGAGATGCGGGTAGTCCTTTGGTTAAAACTTTTGCTTTTGAGATGGCTGTTTTGTCGAATACAGGGTGTAGTAATTCGTCGAGTTTTGACGGGTCAAGACGTAGTAAGGCTTCTTTTTCGGTAATCACTTTTTGATCCATCATATCGATGGCTGTTTTAACCATAGCTCTACCGGTACGTTTTCCTGAACGTGTTTGAAGCATCCATAATTTTCCGTCTTGAATGGTAAACTCGATATCTTGCATGTCATGGTAGTGATCTTCAAGTTTTTGCTGAAGAGTGTCTAGTTCGGCATACACTTTTGGCATCGCTTCTTCTAGTGATGGGAAATCGGCTTTGCGAGTCTCTTCTGAAACGTTTTGACTTTTAGCCCAACGACGCGATCCTTCGATGGTGATTTCTTGTGGTGTACGAACACCAGCAACTACGTCTTCTCCTTGAGCATCTAGCAGATACTCTCCGTTAAATATATCTTCTCCGGTTGCAGCATCACGTGTAAAAGCAACTCCAGTACCAGAGTTTAACCCCATGTTTCCATAAACCATGGCTTGTACGTTTACGGCTGTTCCCCACTCTTCTGGAATTTGGTGCATTTGTCGGTAGTAGATTGCTCTATCGGTATTCCATGAATCGAATACTGCGCATATTCCACCCCAAAGTTGCTCCCATGGATTTGTTGGGAAATCTTTACCAGCATGTTTTTTAACAATTTTCTTGAAATCTTCAACAAGCTGTTTTAAATCGTTGGCGGTAAAGTCTGCATCCGATTTATATCCTTTAGCCTCTTTCATTGCATCCATGGCAATTTCAAAGGGATCGTGCTCGCCTTTTTCAGCTTCAACGCCCATTACAACGTCTCCATACATTTGGATAAAACGACGATATGAGTCATACGCAAAACGTTCGTTCTTTGATTTTTCGGCTAATATTTTAACGGTGTCATCGTTCAATCCAAGATTCAGTACGGTGTTCATCATGCCCGGCATCGATACACGAGCTCCTGAACGAACTGACATTAGAAGAGGAAATCCATCGCCATCGGCTTCGAATTTAGCATTCATAATCTTTTCTGTGTCTGCCATGGCGGCTTTCACTTGACTTTCGATTGTGCTTACCGTTTTATCTTTTCCAAGCTGGTAGATCGGAAGAGC
>JAQVXQ010000088.1 GCA_028709085.1 Salinivirgaceae bacterium
TTCGATATTATTCCCATGGAGGGATTCCCCCATGCCCAATATGCAGCGATTGAGCGATCCTACGAATACTACATCCACACCCGAAAAGATCCATTCCTGCATAAATTTAGTGCCCTTTATGAAGAATCAAGTCTGGATTTAACAAAGATGAAACAGACGGTCGATATATTGCCAAAATACTCGGACTACTCCCAATTTTGTAAAAGCCCGGACCGCAATGACGATAATTTTTGTAATATCGCAACCACAAAGCTTTTCACCAATCAAAAGCAAGATCGAGTTCGGTTTCAGATAACCGCTAACCGATATATCCAAGGAATGATCCGTGTTATTGTCCGACGTTTAATCGATATTGGGCGTGGAAAATTGTCAGTCGATGAGTTTGAAGCCATTCTTGAAGGAGCAATAAAACCAAAAAAAATTGTAGTCGCTTATCCACAAGGGCTTTACCTCACCAAAATTAAATACCCTTTTCTCGAACTACCCTCGGGGAGTGATTTTATTGGTGGAACCAACAATGGTGACGATTATTGGACAGAATGCTGAAATTATCGATTTCAAACATAAAACAATAGGCAATATCGTTGGGCTAACAACAATATTCTTCTCCAAAACAGATATTATGAGAATCCCTATTCAACAATAAATTTCGATTTTTTCTCAACCCCTGAAATAGTATTCACTACTCGAACAAGATATACTCCACTTTCAAATGCTGATACATCAACCACCATATCAAAACCATGCTCCATATCTTGTGAATATAACTGTTCGCCTAATATGGAGTATATTGAGACAGAATAACAATCCCCAGTGGGTTGGTCAATATGAATATGAAGGTTATCTTTGGAAGGATTTGGGAATATTTCAAGGGCATCCGAAACCGCCTCCAACGAACTATTTACGCCGGAATAACCAAAAGAAAAACAACAGTCACAATAATTATTATCTTGAAAAAGTACAACTTCATTATGCTTAAAGCATGAAAAATGATACGAATCACCACATAATGCAAACATCGAAACCAAAGGATTGAATAACCCGTTCCACTCCATACTGCCAATGCCTTCAACCCAAGTTTGAGAAGAACCTCCGGATAAAAACCATCGTTTTCGGTATTCATTGTTTATCAACACCGAGTCTATGTCAATGACTCTCAACGTATGCTCTTCGCCTTCAGAGACCCCAAACCCATTGTAGCACATACCGTAACTCAACGGATAATGAATGGAATCCCCAACCTCAAGATTAAAATCGTACAACACCACTTCCGGATAATTTGGCAATTTACACAACACTTGCCTATTATTGTTCTCGCGAATTGCTGCAACATACTCCGAATTTTCATTTCCAACAGTATCTTGAAAAACATTATATATCTTATGATACAACTGCGACTCAATAACAGTATCACCATAAATTGCATAGCGAAAATACCATTTTTGATTCGAAAACATATTATCTCCCTCACTATTCCACACAGCATTGGATGTGGGAAAATTAAAATAGGTCTGTGCGCTTGTTTTGTGCATAGACAAGAGAGAAACAAACATTGTGATAACCATTAAATTTTTCATAGCGTAGATTTCAAATACCGTAAATGGAAATATCGTTTTTAAACCCAATCATTGTGTAGTACCAAGTATGTCAATCATTTACGCTGCATCAAAGAAAAAAAATGATTTTCTTCTCCTTTTTTAGAGACAACCCAAATGAAGAAAATCAAACTAGAATTGATCAAAAAAACAGACCCCCCTTCACAAATCGTATGCAAGGTATTCATTTTTTGAAAACAATACATAATATTTTCGCCTCAACGTATAATCCAATTCCACATTTTTATGGGTTACGAACCACTCTTATAAACATTCATAAACTCCTCAACACCCAAACCCCTGCACTTTAAATAGCATCCCACAGGCGAATTGAAAGAGAAGTGCGAACAACTCAGTTCCATACCACCAGGAATCTTTCCAAACCAAGCAAACAACCACCACTCGCCCTCTCCAAAAAAACACATCATACACCAACAACGAGTTCCCCAAACCTCTGATGCCCAAAAAGACAATCAATGTATAATGAAGCAATTCAAGGGAAACGTTTTTTAGATTATGGGTGCGGGCGTTGGTGATTTTAAGGGTGGACATTTTGCAGTAATTTTAGTTCAATGGAATGATGGTGCAAAATAAGGGATTAAAATTAAAAATAGGAATCATTTAACGCATTGAAGGCAAACAAATGGGACAAGAATTGGAATTGTTTTTGAAAATTTGGCGGTAATGGTTGGGGTGTTGCGGATTGTAGAGACGTTGCATGCAACGTCTCTACACGCATATTGTACCTATAAAACATCTTTACGACAGAACAACCTTTTATCAGAAATTACGTATCTTTGAAGGGCAAAACAAATTACAATGCCAACAATATTAATAATTGGTAAATACCGTTTCTTTTTCAATAGCCGCGAAGAATTGCGAATGCATATTCATGTTAGCACAAGCGATGGGACAGCAAAATTCTGGTTAGAGCCTTTATTGGGTTTGTCCGATTACTACAACCTGTCAACCAAAGAGTTAAAAGAAATTAGCGAAATAATTAAGGAGCATCAAAATGAGTTTATTAAAGCATGGGAAAAGCATTTTAGGCAATAGTTGTGTTACAAACATTACTAACCTTGGTTTTTGGGTGTTAATTGATGATACGGAATACTTTATTCCGTTCGAGCACTATCCGTGCTTCCACAATGCCACGGTAAAACAGATCTTGGATTTTGAACAACTTTCTCCAAATCAATTATATTGGTCTGATTTGGATTGCGACATTGAACTTAAAGCACTTAAAAACCCGTTGAATTATCCGTTAAAATTTCAGAAATAAAAACGGTTTATTTCCCCATCCACCTATTAAAATTCATACATCCAAATTCAAATTTGCTGCAACAAAAAAAACGAAATCCAAATATGGATTGGCCTGAATATAATGCGACCAATGCAACGGTGGGGTATAATCTAACCAACGGCGTTTCTTCGAGTGACACTGTTGGCCAACAACGAAAATACATTTGTGGATAATTGCAGCCTCTTTATAAAAAAATCAAGTCTGAAATACAACTTAGAACATACCTGCCGTTCTGTATTTCTGCAATCCTGTTTTCGGAAAATTCTTCAAATTGAGTGTCATTTAGAGTATCTAAACCCGCATGAGAATTTTTTCTAAGCTCTTGTTTGAAAAAATCTTCATCAAAATTTTCATTTGTCTTTACCAAGTAGTAAGCGATTTTGTAAAGCCGCTTGTCATCATTTGGCTGTGATGAAACATTTGGGTAAGGCAACATAGAGCAATACAACTCAATGGAATTCTTTAAATCTGGGTGCATGGCATTAAATTTTGGATTGCATTACATCTTTAATTAAACTATCGACTGAAAATTTTGCTCGTAAAAAATTATAAAAACTAATGTTATTTGATAACATGTTGAAATCCCATAGTTTATAATAGTTTTCTATTAAAGAGTAGTCCCAGTCAATTGATCTATTAGCGGATAACGCTACCCAATCTATTTTTTTTGATAGTTTATTTATTAAAAATTCATTCCATTTTACACCCTCGTTATTAAAAATGGTTCCTGTCCTTTCTTTTTGTGTAGAAGGATTATGGTTTTTAAACCACAAAAAATTATCGAATTTTGAAATATTATAATAATCCCATTGTATTGAACTGTTTGCCGAAAGATTTTCCCATATTTCGATAGATATTGAATAATTATCAAATTCATCGATGAACGTTGATCGACTAAGTCGATCTCTTATGTCAATTTTTGTATTTATTTTAGCGTTTGGATCATAACTAGTAAATTCTTTTTCAATAAAATGAAAAGACCAAGGGAATGATGTGTTTAAGCAGAATGAATTAAGGGATATTTCTTTTTTGTTTTCATAAAATAGTTCTTCTGTCCAAGGCAGACCATTATTTGAACCCAAAAAAATCCATTTGTTATCCATGTCAATACTCTCAATTAAAGAATTTGTCCACCTAACTCCAGGATTTGAACAAATATTAATTAAGTCGATTAATGGATAATACTCCTCAATTAAAGATTCTACCCAAAATCCACTTTCATTTAACGATAACGAACGCCAATTGATTCGATTATAATAACGATTAATTAACTCATCGCTCCAAAAAATTTTGCTATTGGAACAAATTCCATATTCATCGGCCCAATCCCATTTATCAATAAATTTTTCAAGAATTAAATTATTCCAAAATAATCCCTCATTATTTGAAAGACTAAAAAATCCTTTCCATATTATTCTTGCATCGTATTGTGTTAACAATTCTATATCCCAAGGAATTGCTTTGTTAACAGAAATAAAATTCCAATTAAATTTGTGACTATATTCTTTAATTAAATTTTTATCCCAAAAAACATTCTCGTTTTTGCTAACTAAATCCCAATTTAAAATTTCGGTGTATTTTTGGAGGGTTTCAATATCAAAGTGATGAAATCTAGATATTAAATTTATAAAGTCAGTTTTATTCTTTCTAAGTTCATTAATAAGCAAATCCATCCAGTTCATATGCCATGTTTTATTTGATAGTTAACTATAAAGGTTTATTGTATTTGGACAAACCAATTTCTACTTCATAAAAAAGACTTTTTTTCTCCAATACATTGTTAACTTCGTTCAATAAGTTGAAGAACTCTGCAATATTGATAATGCTTGTCATCATTCTATAGTGCATATCATTTAATAGAATTTTTTCATCCGAAATAGCAGGAACATATATTTTTCGATATAAATTAAAAATGTTTTTTTCAAGATTGTCGATTACATCCCTTCGATACAAAAAAGCTATTAGAAATAACTCCTCAAATAATTCTTCGTAATTATTCTTACTGATAACAATTTGACTATTAAGTTCATTGATTAATAAACTTATACTATTCATTGCTTTTTTAAACTTATAGAAGTCAATACCTTTTCTTAAAAAACTCATTTTTTAATTCGTTGAGGATATACCGTTCAAAAAAAATCACAACCTTTCTTTATAACAAAGAACCGTGTAGTAATTTTAACGCTTGCAGTTCTTTTAAGAACAACTTCAAATATAGTGAAATATTGCTGATGAATAACCACTCAATGTTGAAATAGATTTATTTTCTTGGATTTGATTATTTTGTATTACTGCAATCCTATTTTCTGCAAATTCTTCAAATTGAGTAACATTAAGAGTATTTAAACCCGAATGAGAATTTTTTCTAAGCTCTTGTTTGAATAAATCTTTATCAAAATTTTCGTTTGTCTTTACCAAGTAGTAAGCGATTTTGTAAAGCCACTTGTCATCATTTGGCTGTGTAAGTGGCATTACCAATAATCAACGCAATTCGCTTTTCTTGTGCCTGTACTCCTGCTATGAAAAACAGGAGGAAGAGGAGGGTTGGGGATATTTTCATTTGGGTATTGTTTAGATTTTTATGAGCAAAATAAGATAAACTATTTGTATTCAGATTTAAAGAACCATAAATTACTATATTTCAGATACAAGCCATTTTAATTCGTAGTATTGTCTAATGTCATTTGCGAGCTTTTCAGCACTACTGTAGAAAACAGTTTGCTGGTTGCCATCCGTAACTTCCATACCATAAAACATTTCTTTTCTAGATTCGCTTAGGTTTTTATACGATTCAATATCAATGTTTATTACATTGGCAAAATAGTATAACTTACCATTTATTATTTTTTCTCTAATGGTAAATTTAGCTCTTTCTCCTGATGGCAAATTGTGGTGGAATGATTTATTACACATGTTTTTAAAGTTTAGAATTGTTGCGATAAATAGGAATACTTATTATTCTAATTGCTTTTCCTTATATTTTATAATAAATGCCTGATAGGAAGCAATTACAGCAATGCTATTTTTGGATAATTCATTTTGAAGTTTTTGAATTCTAATATCTGCATCTTTGTATGTTTCATTGCTGAATGCGTCTTTGTGGGCAAAAGTTCTTTCACTTTGCAGTATTTCTATTCGCTTTTCTTCCGTAATTTCAAAACCTGCCTCAAAATAATCGAATAACCGCATATTATTGGTTTCCTTTTCATTAAAATCCTTATAGCATATCATTCTAAACGAATCTATAGTTGTTAATGATTGTTTAAATAAAGAATCAATTTCTTTATCTAAAAACCAATTAATCGTTTTATCATAAAATTCGATTAACGCATCCCACTTTGAATAAATATAATTATTTGAGTGTAATGAGTTAACTGCCAGAGAAACACTCTCCTTTAAGAAATTTTCCGAACATATTTCATTTATTTTTAAATAAATACCCTTATCATGTGAAGCGATTTTATTTGCATTCCATTTTTCAATAATATCATCATAATTATCAGTAATACCGGCAATCGCACGTTTAAGAACGGTTTTTAAGTCATTTTTTAATTCATGATTATTAAAATTCAATGAAATAATCCTATGATTTCTGATATCAAAGGGTAAGAATTCGCTTTTGCCATAGTGTATGTTATTGATGCAAATGATTCTTTCCCAACCTAAATGCCTAATTGCGTACCCAAGCTCTATAAGAACATTAGGATTTGGGGTTAAACGTTGCTTTTTGTCAACTTCAAGCAAAGAATTATTGATTATTGTAACGTCGCAAATAAAAATATCTGAATTTAATATCTTCATGAAGATCGTATCAGCAATATCAGGGCTCCCGCTATTGTCTTTTGTGTCTCTATCCAGATTGATTTCAAGTTCAATCTCTTTTTGTTTTATTTTCTTCAATTCTTTAATTGCTTTTACAATAGCGGACTCTATCGTATTTCTATTTTTAGGAATATCAGATTGCCAAGAATAGAATATGTTAAACGAATTTTTCATACAATGCAGGTGAGTGTTAATCCTATTGGTTCAGCAATCATGTTTTTAAATTTCAGTAATGGAACCAAAAATAGTCTTTTTTGCTGATGTTTCTAAATGTTATTTCCCATTATGCGCCTTTCAAATGTATAAAATATATGATTTTTCTCACAATAATTTTTAATACTCAAATCATATAGTTTTATAAATGAATTAATAAAGTAAGTAATTAAAATAGAATTTAAAATACCTAAATGTCTTTTACTTATTTCAAAATTTTCCCTGTCCATCTGTTTTCCTTGCATAATACTTATAAAATTTGTATGGGCATGCATAGATGTAAAACTATAAATATCTTGCAAATAAATCTCCTTTATACCACATTTCTCAACCATAGTTTTAATACCCATATCAATTTTTGTTGTTTTATTATATCCAGCTATTTTTTCAATATTAAATTTCCATACTGCGTTTTTTATCATAAGGTTATTGTAACCATTTGGAAAATTTTTATAATAATTACTACTACGAATTTTATCCTTTAATTCCGCAATCTGTTTTTCTTCATCTTCAAGTTGTTCAACCATTTGTTTTCTTTCTTGTGGATCAAAAACTTCAACTGAAACGCTATACTTCTGTCTTGTTTTTAATGCATCAATTTTCCATAAATCAAATCTTAATTGTTTTTCCTCTTCCGTGCCATTTAAGTACAATAAATTAAAAACTGCATAAGTTTCAAGTGCTGTCCTAGTTAAAGTAATGCAGCTTGAAATATCAATTGAGTTTTCCAATAAAATATTAATCGAATTTGAATGTAGCATTAATTTTCTTCCAATGCCCTGTGCAACAATATACTTTTCATCAGTACCTAATTTTACCTCTAGGATTTCATTTAGCAATTCGGTTAAATCTGTCAAATCTTTCATGTTTTTTTATCAAAATAAATATACGACGTGTTAATATAATGCTTATGTTTTAAATACAAGACTATTATAAATTAGATTGCGTTATTTTAGGATCAATTATTCCGTACCTTGGCAAAATATCTTCGATAAAATCTTTATACCAAACTGGAGCATATGGCGAAATATAAATATCTTTTATAATTTCTGAAAGATTTACCTTCAGCTTTATCACAGGTATTTTTTGATACCTTTCGATTCTGGCTTTATTTCTTTCATCTACATTCTTTATATGACCTACTTCCTGTTCAATTTCCCATAAGCCAGAAATAATCAATCGAAATTCATTTTCATACTTGTATTCTTGACCTTTAATCGTATATGGTTGCAATGTGTTACTTTCATAATCAACAAAGTCATTTTCTCGATCAACATATTGAATTATACCCGGTAATACATCATGATGCTGGTTATCTGTGATTGACTGTTTTAGAGAACTATAATTAGTTTTAATTGCTATTCCATTTACTTTTGAATAGATTTTCCACATATGTATCACTTCATGTTGACCTATACACCAACAGTTAAGATACACATTATTAAACATATCTCTTAAATGTTGTGAAAAAGATTTGTTTCTGTCATTATTTAATTTGATTGAGCTAGCAAATTCATCTATCAACTTTGCGGTAGGTTTTGTAAAATGACCCTCATATTTATCTTCAAATAAATCAGCCCTTACAAAAACTAATGCACTTTCGGCTAAAAGAGACAGAAAGGATGGGATATCCATATATCTCCATAGTGTATAATTTTCTTTTGGCGGTTTTAGAACTGTATGGTTTTCAATTATTGACATGTCTTTACCATTAAAATGTTAATCCTTTCCAATCTTCAATCATTTTTACTATTATCTATCTTTGTATTGTTAGTAAGACAGATACCCCCGTCTTAGTTATGGGAATTCTTATTTTTTCCAATCATTGCCCCCTTTTCTATTCCAATTAGCATCGCCTGCGTCTCACAAAGCATACTCCATTCCACCCCAAAATTCAAAAAATCGAAAACCGAATTTTTCTATTTCCGGTATTGGCATTTCAAATCCGTTGGATGAAAGGTTATTGATCCGGTTAAAGGCGTTTACAGCATTGATTGTTACGGGAGCTTTGGGCTGTTTGTTGAAGAAACAGCACTGTTTTATGCTGTACTTTTCAATAAAATAGGCTATAGAAGGAACTGCAATAAGATCCGACAAGCTTTGTTGAAGCTGTTTAATTGCTTTATTCCGTTTCCCAGGCTGGCTGCCTTTGTCATTGGAAAAAGAGTTAACATACGTTTCCAAAGTATCGGTTAGTTCGCATAAAAGGAGCTGTTTCTCGTTGGCGGTGTGCAAAAGAATATCACAAACTTGTCGCCTGTTTTTAAACACTGGCGAGAGCGATTTTACAAATTCTTCGTAGTTCAAAACAAAAACCTCGATTTCTCGTGGGTTGTTAAAACGGGCAATCCCCTGACCTTTGTCATTGTAAACAAGGTTGATATCATCTTTCAATTCAAAATAGATGTTGCGTGTCGAGGTGTAGAAATTATCAATAGTCGAAACAGGCTGATTGTAATGGGCTGTATAGTCGAATTTCAATAAATCTTTCATAAACTATTGATCTAATGCTGAATATTTATCATAGATATGGTTTATGGTATCGGAAAGGGTATTTGTATTCACCAAATCCTTATTTTTTACCTTCAAATCGGTAATTGTACCATCAATCATTTGATAAACAGCTAAGTCGTGGAAGTTAATTTTTGCGCCGTCAATTAAAGTATTCTTCTCGGCAGCCTTAATCAACAAGTTTAAATGGTTAATAATGTACGGGCTATGCGTTGATAAAATTAAATCAATAGGTTGTGTATTTGTAATAAAACATTTGTTTAACAAGTCGTTCATCAACTGACATTGAGCTTCGGGAAATAGACTCAATTCGGGTTCTTCGATATGAATAAATATTTTCTTATGTATTTCACTAAGGTTTTTAACGGCCTTAAAATCAGTAAGTTTATCGGTATTCGACAGGTAATTTAAAACAGAACGATTAAAGGCATCTTCGAAACTGAATTTTTTAGAATAATACTCAGCTATTAATGAAATGGGCACTGAATTTTGAATTCCAGAAGAGCTGTTCTTAAAATCTATTTCATAATCTCCTTTCTCACTAGATTGAATGGAATATTTTTTTCCGTTACTTGTTTTCTTAATCGCAAATTTAAGATTCAAGAAATCAAGATTGAGCTCCTTCAAAGAATCAGAAGCCAAATCAAAATCACGAAAAACTTCATGAAAATAAAAACCCAAATACCCTCCTGTCAATGATGCGCCTTTATCGGACCATAATGGAATTATATTCCGTGTTTCTGAAATAAAGCTGATTTTATTGAATTGAATATGTTGCTGTTTTATTAAATCGGCATTTCCAGTTCCGCTAAGCTTGCCTTTGACAAAATTTATATCATATGTATCTCCGGTTTTTTCATAACGAACCGAATACAATATTTCTGTCTCCGGCTTTATAAATTGTTCAAATCCACAGTTCTTCAAATAAGTTTCCATTCGAAATCGAAACGGCGATTTCGAAATATTACTATGTTTTAGATAAGATCGGATATTGTGCATTTTATAAATCCATCGAAAAAGTGCAATTGCCTTCATTAGAGTACTTTTTCCACTTCCCGATTCGCCGATAAGAATAGTGCATGGTTTTATATCCTGTATGAAGATATCTTTTATTGGACCTAAATTTTTGATATGTATTGATTCTCTCATGATATTCTCAATGTTTCAGATTGTAAATGTATGATTTTTTAGTGAAATAGTGGTGGCGAATAAGAAGATTACTGAGTAACCTCTCCTTTCAGTTATTCCCAGAAAAACAAGTTATAGAAACCAACAACGACTTCCCCGACCCCCTGATGCCCTAAAAGATAATCAGTTTATTATGAGAAATTTAAAACGATATTTTTTTGATACTCAAGGTGCAATCATTTGTTGTTTTAACGGTGGGTAAAACAACCACCTGCACCGCCACTTAATTATCAACCGTTTCCCAATGCATCTAGTAAAACATTACCCTTCCCGCACTATTTTAATTAACCGAACAGTCTCTTCTTCGTTAGGTATTTCCAAGTTTCCGGCATAGTAGTGTTCTAAAACAAATATTTCAAATTCATTGCAGCTTTTTATGCCATTTTCAATGAAAGTTGCAATCGTGATATCAAATGGAATTAATACGGTCAAACCAACATAATTATCCTGAAAATCAAAGCCTTCTATCGGACAATTGTACTTTTTTCCAATGAACTCTAGTTCTGCTTCTATTGTTTTATGCTGCTTTTTAGTGAAACTTTTATTTTCTAATGGTAAAATCAAGTAATAAACCCTCATTTTGTCATTTGTTCCTCCAAGACCCGTAGAAATGAAACCTACATTTTCATCTGTTAATTCACTTTCAAGAAACATTTTACACTCTTGCAACGCTAGTGCTGTCCAATGTATTATTTCGTTGTCGGGGTTTTTGTAGTAATTGCTTATCTGTATAAATGCCTCTATGGTACCAACATGAGCCAATATCGCTAATGCTTTTTTCTTCCCTTCTACGGGGACATCTGGGTACAAAAGTAAATTTCCTACATGCTCAATTTCTTTCGGTGTAAGTTCACCGCGTTCAAAACTGTGCGAATAATCAAGGTACTCTTTCTGTATATCGAAAGGAATTCCTTCTTCAAGAATATTAATTTTCATGTGTTTATAATTTCGTATTTTGCTGATTATGTATCACTTAAGTATGTGAATTCTTTACGAGATCCTTCGCTGCGCTCAGGATGACAACCTGTCGCAAGGAACCGAGAGGGGAAAAGAAGGCGGCGGTGCCGCCTTCTTTTCCCTCCTTGACCCAAGCGACTTACTGTCATCCTGAGCGGAGGCACGAAGCGAAGGATCTCATCAAAGCGATAAGTTCCTTGCTTGATAATCATCCGCCTGTGTGTCAATTTACCTTGCCATGGATGTTTCATGTAGTTTTATTTTCGATTTGTATTTCTTCTATTCACCAATTTTACAATAAAACGGTGATTGTATTCACTAATTTCGTCACAATCTCAGAAATTCAAAGTAATTGTTTTTTATTGATAACTGAAAATTTACTGTTTTGATACTTTCTGTAAAAATGGAAAGGATCGATTTGCACACCACAATAACCATAATCCAACAAAAAAATTGAATCAGCGTGGCGTAGATCAGGCAACTAAAACACTCCTAGGTTTGTGATTTCACCAACAGTCTCTATCCAAGCAACACCGTTGGTATAGAATGAAAATCATGCTTTCCCCAAAAGTTGGGATCAGCAATCATACATATTACTAAACTAAATGAGTATTTTTGCAACAACCTATGGTTTCAGGAACATTCCTGAGAACCTTAAAATTCAAACTAATTACGCAATGAAAAGATTGATTTTTCCCCTCCTGTTTTTTGTGACCTTGTGTTCCTATTCGCAATCGCCTGAAAAACAGCTCGAAAGCCATATAAATATAGCTAACTTAAAAAACCATGTTTACACTTTGGCTTCCGACAGTATGGCCGGTCGAGAAACAGGTAAACTTGGTCAGAAAATGGCTGCAGAATATATCTCATCGTACTTCAGGGCACAAAAACTGGATAGCTTGGGAATGAACAACTATTATCAAGCCTACAATTTGTACAATTACGACCAAGGTAAGGCCTACATTAAATATAAAACGTTTGGAAAAATGGCTGAAAAATATCCATTTTCAAGCTTTTATGGAAAAACTTTGTTGACTCATCCTATGAAGTTTAATGATACACTCACATTCTTCTACCTTGGATATGGGCGTCAAATACACAACATTCAATTAGATGATAAAGTTGTTGTTCTGCTATTGGATCAAAGTTTTGGCAAAACATACGAAACTGTAAAGAGAATATCGAAAGAGACTAGTGCCCGATATTTTGTGGTCATTGGTGAAAAAACAGGCGGTTTTATAAATTTTAATCCCGAGAAACATACGTTAGCAAAATCTGGCATCTTTCAGATAGATGGTCTATTTGAAAATTTTTCAACAAAATTTCTTGACAAAAACAGTCATAAATACGATTTAAGTGCAGAACACTATAACGCTTTTATGCAATATAACGACACGTTAATGATTAGTCTTGCATATCCGAATCGAACAATAGATCTGTTCAATATGTCGTACAAAGATCTCGTAA
>JAQVXQ010000239.1 GCA_028709085.1 Salinivirgaceae bacterium
GCAAATTGCGTTGTTGAGCCACCCGTAAGATTTTTTTTATGGGTTTGGAAATCCATTTTGATTGCATAAAAGTATTGAACAGAGGTGGCAACAGTGCCATCATTTTGTTCAAAAATGCAATGTTGGAAAAAATCGAGTGCGCAGCGAAACGCCAAATTCTTTGTGATAATGGTATAAAAATTCGGATTTAAACTTCGCCATGTCAATATTGGAGGGACATTCTGATTTGCAAGCCTTACAGGAGAGACACAGATCCAGAATTTCATACAATTCGGGATGGGCAAACGGATTCGACTTTTCCGAATTTGTGAGAAATTCACGTAAAAGATTGGCTCTAGCGCGTGTCGAAGCGGTTTCGTCGAGCGTAGCCATATAGGAAGGGCACATTGCGCCTGTTTTTGTATTTATTCGACGACAATCGGCGGATCCATTGCACATTTCAACAGCGCGAAGCAAACCCTGACGTCCTGAAAAGTCAAACATGGTATCGATCTCATTTTGAACGATATTGGTTTGATATCGCAACATGGAATCCATGGGAACGGGATCGACAATTTTCCCCGGGTTTAAAACTCCTTTAGAATCAAAAGCTCGTTTTATCTGTTTCAGAAACGCATAGCATTTATCCCCAAGAATGATGGGCAGGAATTCACTGCGCAACCGACCATCGCCATGTTCTCCACTGAGAGAACCTTTATATTTTTTCACCAAATGGGCAACTGCAGTTCCAATCGCTCTGAACTTAACCACATCGGCTTCATTTTTCAAATTCAACACCGGACGGACATGAATTTCGCCACTACCGATGTGGGCATGAAACACACTTTGAAGGCCTAAGGTTTTCAATATCTCGCGAAATTCAGCAATATATTCAGGAAGTAAATTCACTTGAATTGCAGTATCTTCGACTACCGTAACCGGCTTTGTATCGCCCGGAATGTTGGAAAGGATTCCTAAACCCGACTTCCGCAATGCCCACACTCGTGAAACATCCGTTCCCGTTATTAATGGATAATGATAACCATAGCCTTTTTCTTTAAAATCGGCAATTAGCTGATTCACCGAGTCTTGCAATTCAGAAATGCTTTTACAAGCAAACTCGATAATCAATATTGCTTCGGGATTTCCTTTAATGAAAAAACTATTTCGATCCTGTTCCGCATTTCTGCGCGCTGCTTTTACGATCTCAATATCCATTAATTCAACCGCACCAGGCATATGTTTTAATGCCACCAAATTTGCCAACAAAGCTTCGTCGAGCGAATTAAAATGGGCACAAAGCACGCCCACTTCGGCAGGTGGCAACTCCACTAAATTTAATTTCAGTTCGGTGGCAACCGCCAGTGTTCCCTCACTTCCAGCCAATAAATTACATAAATTAAATAACGCACCATCGGCATTATAAGGTTTGCAATTTGCCAATATATCGATGGCGTATCCAGAGTTTCGACGATAAATTCCTGGGTCAGGAAACGATGTCAAAATTAGATTTCTGTTCTCGTTTACAGATAAAACATCATGAATAGAACGATAGATATCGCCCTCCATGGAAGACAATGCTCTTTTTTCAAGCAATTGGGATTCATCCAAAGGGATAAAACGTGCCTTTGAGCCATCGGACAATATAACATCGGCTTCCAACAAATGTTCGCGCGTGGTTTTATACAAAATAGAGTGCGATCCGCAACTGTTGTTTCCCACCATTCCGCCCAAATTACAGCGAGAAGATGTGGAGGTTTCAGGCCCAAAAAAGAGTCCATGGGGACGCACATAATCGTTCAATTGATCGAGAATAACACCGGGTTGAACTCGAATCCATCGTTCATCGACATTCAGTTCAAGAATTTGGGTCAAATGTTTCGACATATCCATAATCAACCCATTTCCAACGACTTGACCCGCCAAGGAAGTTCCTGCGCCACGAGGAATAAGCGGAATTGCATGTGTGGAACAATGTTGAATTATGATTTGAACGTCCGTTGCATTTTTCGGAAAGACAACCCCTAAGGGCAATTCGCGATAGACCGACGCATCGGTAGCGTAGATTGAACGGAATAACATTCCGGTTTGAAGATCGCCCTCAATTTTCAAGTGTAATTCGGCCAGTTGCTTTTCTATCATATACAATTTACTGTAAAACTGGTGTTTGCAATCGCAAACAACCTTTCATTTGTAGTTTCTAAAAACCCTGGATTGTGGTTTTTATTAAGACACAAACTTACTTATTTTTTATGACCTAACTGCAAAGTAAAAGGGGCGCAAAATAATGAGCGCCCCTTTTCTGTATCTTACAATGACCTATTGTTTAACAATTCGACGGATAACATAATCATTACCATCGCCAATTTTTATCATATATAACCCATTGGAATAATTCGAAAGATCGAGTTGGAAATCCGAATTATCAATGAATTGCTCTTTGATTATTGAACCGTTGGAGCTATATATTTGCACCGTCATTCCTTTTAGTGACATTGGAGCGTCGAACATAATCATTCCTGATGTTGGGTTTGGATAGAGTTTTATGTCGTTAACAAAACTGCGCTCATCTCCATCCCAAGAGACAGACGCAACAGGAGAATAGGCAAATTGTCCGTTATAATCGATCTGTTTTAATCGATAATAGGAAGCTCCACTCTGCAACGTATTGTCAGTAGTTGAGTAACTGATTAACGAATTGCTGTTTCCTCCCGGGGCTTTTGAATAAACGTTTGAAATTGACTCAAAATCAATCATATTTGAAGATCGTTGAATCTCAAAGTGGCTATTATTCTGTTCCGATGCGGTGATCCACGAAAGCATGGCAACTCCATTTGACACCGATGCTTGGAAATTCACCAACGTAACAGGCAGTGGATTATCACCCGTTGCAGAACCAAATGTTATGGGGCTAAAACTACTAAATGGTATAGTTGACATAATAGAACCCGAAGTTTCTGAAATTATAGTTCCAGTTCCTCCATGATCAGTCCATTTCGTACCATCGAAGTGAGCAATACGTAAATCAAGCATATCAAGGATGTTGCTTTTAACCACATCTTCCCAATTAAGAGTAACTTTACAGGAAGCACCGCCAATTGGATTACTTAAATCCCAATACTCCACC
>JAQVXQ010000089.1:0-8476 GCA_028709085.1 Salinivirgaceae bacterium
TGCAAAGCATGGCACAACAAGTATTTACTTTTGCAAAAGTTGATGATAAAGAAGCAAGACTCAACGTCTATGAAGAGATTAAGCAAGGAAAATCCCGATTTGGAATGTGGAATCAAAAAAAATCGCTCAAAGATGAATTGATTGGTAAACAAGCCATTTTGTTGAGAATCCGCAAAGGGGATTGGATTGTTCATGTCAATATGCCGGAATATGGCAAATGCGTTGCCGTTCAGACTGTTGGCGAATATGAATTTGATGCAGGAATAAAATGTAAATGGGGCAGCGACTTTAATAATTACCTTCCAATTGACCCAAATTCGATTATCGAATTCAATAGAAACAATCCAAACATTATCCCATCGGTAAATTTAGCTCCAAAACGAAGAGCTCAACGAATCTTGGAAGTAGGCGATTTTTTTAAAAGTATGGATAACCTAAAAAACGGCAGTTTTGACAAAATAAAGCAGTCCGACAAAAGCGTTGTTCATTTGCAAGATAAAATTGGCAGCCTTTTACCCCAAATCACCGCCCATATTCACGAAATGAATAAGAGCAAAGAGTTTGAACGTTTCCTTCACCGTATTTTTGAATCCATGCCCAACACAATATCGATTCAAAACGGTTTTGGATGGAAAACAGACAATGGCGCCGATTTGATTGTTGAATTTGAAAACCCAATAATTGGTGTAAATGTGACAACAAAGTTAGTTGTTCAGGCAAAATCCTATTCTGGAGATCATCATGAGACAAATGCGATTGACCAAATAGAAACAGCCATTAAAAAGTATAATGCCGATGCCGGATTATTAATCACCACAGCTAATGAGACAGAAAATTTGGAGGAGTATATTCGCAAAAAATCCGATGAAATAGGCAAACCCATTGATATAATGGCTGGTGTAGATGTAGCGAAATTTGTTCTAAGATATGCACCCGAATTGCTAATTGGAAACTAAGTTTTGTAAAAAAGAATTGCTAAAGAAAGTACAAGACAATAAATTAGGTAAATTAGTCGTAGAAAATCCATTAACTAAGTGGTTTTTAACGGATATTTTAATAAAATTGCAACCATTTTCAATAGATTATGGTTATGTAATATGAGTTACTTGAGGCAAAAATCTGAATTTAATTTAGATGCAGCTAAATTGTTGCAAAGTAATTCTTTGTTTGCACCAAGTGTTCACTGCTCTTATTATAGCTGTTTGCAACTACTGAAAGCAACTATTATAGAGTTTTTTGGAGTAAGTTACGAGGAACTAGATATCGCTCTTATCAATGCCCAACAAAAAACAAGATTAACTCACACCAATACATTATCAAAAGAATAGGTGACGAGTTGCGTGATTATTCAAAATCGGAATTTGCTAGATATCACAGAAAAATAAACGATCTCAAAATTTTCAGAGTAGATTCAGACTACAAAGACATACAGATCACTGCAACGGAAAGTAACACTGCATTTGAGTATGCATTGGCGATTCGAGAACAAATAGAACAAACATTTAGAGTATGACAACAATAGACTACATAGTAACGGAGTTAAGTTTATTAGTTACTAGATTTCCATTACTAACATTTAAATATGCGTATAAAAAAGATTGTTCTACTCATGTAATTTTGGTTGAACCACTGAATGAATTTGAGGAAAACGACTTATACTTAGAAGCTGAATCGGATTTTGTTTTCAATTTCGAAAACCGTTTTGTACAAGAATCAATATTGTTTGTTTCTGATAATTCGCTTATAAAGGTTGAGCAGCCAGAATATACAATTCGTTCTGGTCAACTGGTTTTTACATGTGAATTAAAACAAGAGATTCCAAATTTCA
The DNA here is from genome assembly GCA_028709085.1 of Salinivirgaceae bacterium. Taxonomy (GTDB): domain Bacteria; phylum Bacteroidota; class Bacteroidia; order Bacteroidales; family Salinivirgaceae; genus JAAYQU01. The sequence continues at coordinate 1,829 of JAQVXQ010000089.1, forward strand.
TTTATGAAAGTGAAATGAATGCAGGAGAAACAGAAATGGTAAATTTATCACTAGCAGCTTGATATGCAAAACGCAACTAAAGCAACCTTCAAATTTGAAGGCTTTAAAATACTGAAATCGCACTTCGAGATGTTAGGAAGTGGTGATTATAAAACCTTTACGATTAAGATTGAACCCAAAGGTACAATCTATGAGAATAGTTCATCCTATGAGCTTGAATTAAAGGTGTTTATCGAAGAAAAAAACACCAATTTTAAAATAGAAGTTTTGGCTGTTGGATACTTTACATTTGAAATTGGATCTTCTCCTGAAGTGCAACATAATTTCTTATATGCAAATGCTCCAGCCATCCTATTTCCATATTTGCGGGCTTATATTTCGTCATTAACCACATTGTCAGGTCAAAAGAGCATTAATTTACCTACTTTAAACTTAACTAATTTGCGTCCTGAGTTGGAGAAAAATACCATAACTAAATAGAAGGAATTAAATGTCCTGTAAATTTGTGTGAAGTAAATATTTAAAAGTTGAAAACATTTTATCTTCCCAAAAACACATATGCTTTTGGGAAGTTTTTTTTGCAAATCATTAATGCTCCTCTTCCTATTCCCCATTCTCAATAATCCCTCTCTCCATCAATTGAAGGAAAATCGGATCCGATTTAATAGCTTGTTTTTCCATTATGTTAGCACTATTGTATCGTTCTATTATTTCGAGAATATCCGTTTCAGTAATAATTGAGTGTCGGAACGTGAGTGTGCCTTTCGGAAAAACAGCGCTTTGACTTGGAATATAATGAAAGGGCAGAAAAACAATGCAACTTACCACAACAAGGATTCCTGCAAATTTGTAACGGCTATTGCTTTCCTGTTCCGAATAATTGAACATCAGTAAAACCAGACGTAATAGACACGAAAACAGAGCAATAACGAGCGTGTAAATCATAAGATTTGCCACGTTGCTCGGATTAAAAAGAACTGCCAAAAGGAAAGAGAAAAAAAGAGTGATTCCGTAAATAGTGGTCGATTTTTGCTCGGTGCGCTCCGATTTGAGCCAAAACAGACTCAAATGGTGCGAGAAGAACCCAATTTCCAGAAAGATTAAACTGGTTAAAAAGAGTGTTGAGGTTAGAGTTTCCATAGATTTGAGCTTTAAAATAGTTAATTCTGAATGCCAAATATATAGGGTCAGGTAGCCAAGAGATGGCGTGTTCGTGTGGAAAGTGGTGTAATTTAATGATTATTAGCTGTTGCAAATTCAACGGAATATGGTGGAGTAAACATCATGACTCGCTGATCATTCTAACGTAATTGAAACGGAATTCAATTTTCCTTTATCGGAAAACATAATTAAACATCTACATGTATTGCATATTTTAATTATCTTTGTACAAAACCCATTGTAATGTCAAAAATAAAAACACTCGACATCGAACTGCTGGAGCAATCGGCAAATATGTTGCGCGCATTGGCGCATCCGCAACGAATTGAAATATTGAACATGCTTCAACAAAGTGAAAAGCTGACCGTTGGAGAGATTCAGGCCAACTTAAATATCACGCAATCATCAACGTCGCATCATTTAGGAATACTGAAAGGGAAAGGGATATTGAACTCAAAACGACACGGAAAAAAAATCTATTACGAACTAAAACACAAGAAGTTAAGTCAAATCATAAATTGTATAATGTCGTGCGCCACCGATGAGTAATTGTCGATAAGAGTCGCTAATTAAACATTATACCGGACAATATTTTACATTAAGCGAGACAAATAATCAGTTTTTATCTATTTTTAGAGTTTAAAACATACGCTGTTCATATTTAGAAGAATCGAGTTTGCAACAAAAATTAACATAGAAAACCTCAAAACAAAAGAACAATGAACGAAGAATTAGGACTATATTTAGAAGACGTAAAAGAGAAAATGGATGCGGCTATTGATCATCTCGAAAGAGTTTTGGCAAAAATTAGAGCCGGGCGTGCAAACCCTGCAATTCTCGATACCGTAATGATCGATTACTACGGGACGGCAACTCAACTAAGTCGAATATCATCGATTAGTGCTCCCGACGCACGAACCATTCGTGTTCAGCCATTTGAGCGTAACATGATTTCCACCATTGAGAAGGCGATTTTAATTGCCAATCTGGGATTTAATCCATCGAATAATGGAGAAGCCATCATTATTAATGTACCACCATTAACGGAAGAGCGTCGTCGCGATTTGGTAAAACAAGCGAAAAATGAAGGCGAAGTTGCCAAAGTTAGTATTCGAAACGCTCGCCGCGACACGAACGAGGAGATTAAAAAACTTCAGAAAAACGGTCTTTCCGAAGATCTTGCTAAAGGTGCCGAGGCGGAAGTTCAAGAAATCACCAATAAATACAGTGCGAAAACTGACGAGTTACTCGCTGAAAAAGAAAAAGACATTATGACAATCTGATTTATCAGAAACAAATATGTCATACAAACGTTTCTCTTTCCCGACGAAAATTGAACCGAAATAATACGCAATAAATGACCAACATAGAGGAAATTCAACAAAATATTGTTGCCGAATTCAGTGATTTAGACGATTGGATGGACAAATATGCCCTTTTAATCGATTTAGGTAAAGAGTTAAAGCCGCTTGACGAAGAGTTAAGGATAAAACAAAATTTAATTGATGGTTGTCAATCAAGAGTATGGGTTCATGCAAATTATGAAGATGGGAAAATATTTTTCCAGGGCGATAGCGACGCCATCCTTACAAAAGGACTGATTTCACTAATAATTAGAGCTTACAATGGACAATCGCCCGACGATATATTGAACAATCAACCCAATTTTATAAACGAGATTGGACTTGCGGAACACCTGAGCCCAACCCGGTCCAATGGTTTAAACTCCATGATTAAGCAAATAAAATTATATGCCATGGCATTTAAGATAAAATACAAACAATAGCCTGAAATACTGAAAGTTATGTCTGAAATAAACGATATCGAAGAGAAGGTCAATGAAGTTTTAAAGACCATATTTGACCCCGAAATTCCTGTAAATATATACGACCTTGGGCTTATTTATAAAGTAGAGGTGGACGACGATTCGTCCGTGATGATTGAAATGACCCTTACTGCCCCAAACTGCCCCATGGCAGGCGATATTTTGGATCAGGTAAAGGAACGTGTCGAGTTAATTGACGAGGTTTCGGATGTATTTGTAAATCTAACGTTCGACCCACCTTGGGATCCCGAACGAATGACCGATGAGGCAAAACTAGAACTTGGATTCCTTTAAAAAACGAAGTTTCCACGGATTCGTTTGCTTATACACACAAAACCATTTCTGATGATGAATAAATTTATACTCATTCTTCTTTCCATTATAGCCTTTGGTTGCACTTCCAAAGCGCCACAATCGAGTAATGGATTGGAAAATGAAATCGAAAATGCCCTTTTTATTGAAAATTTGGACTCAATTCCTCTTCCCACCATCGAAGGGGATTTTCAATTTGGATACCGTTGGAACGACTCGTTAGGATCAAATTTAATTGTATTTACACTCGACAAAACGTTTACAAAAGAGAAAGATATTGCCGATCCATTGGTTGGTGCACATCGCGTTTCCTTTCATGTTTACCATTTTTTGGGTGAGAATCACAACGAACTTCTTTCCTATTATACCGATCGCACAGAATCGTGCAATGCGCCAAATGCCACGCTGATATATAATTATATCAAAGAATCGGTCACATTTACCGACCTGAATAACAATGGAATTGCGGAAATAACCTTTATGCATCAGTACAATTGTTCGTCAAAAACGAGTCCGTTAAACACCAAATTAACGTTAATGGAAAATGACTCAATCTACAATATATCAGGCAACTCGTTTTTAAAATCGGAATACCCCAACAGCGGAATTAAAAAGTTTGAACCCTCGTTTGAATCGGCCCCGTCGGCATTTAAAAAACATGCCAACGAAGTGTGGGAAACCTTTTGTAAGTCAAACCCCAAGCTCGCAGCTAAAAGCAAAATCCAAAAACAATTAATAACTCCGGCGATTTTAAAACAATTAACTTTTGTAGGAACCGAACCTTTTTGGGATATAACAATGAGCGATTCGAGTGCTGTTTATCACTCCGTGGATGGAGATTCGGTGATCATGAATTTCACAAAGAATGGAATAACAGGGAGTTATAGTCTATCGGACGTAATAGAAACAATCTCGACAACCGAAATTAAAATTCAAATTGTGGCCGGTGGAATAAGCGGTCTAATGACCATAAGAAACGAACGCTGCTCCGACGGAATGAGCGATACTGAATACCCCTACTCTTTTTCGCTAATCTGGAACGAAGAGGAAGGAGCACTTGAAGGATGCGGAGTAATAATCCAAGATCAAAATCCATTGGAAAAATAAAAAGATCGCTTGGAAAGCAAACTTTCCCTGATTATTTCCAAACTAGACATTGATTTGATTGAGAGTTTTTATCCTGAAAACATATAGCAGTATAAACTCTGCAAACGCAATCCCCAATTTCAGAATTTTATTGATAGCCATTTTAAGCTTGGTTATGGTGTTGAACAGACCGAAGGTTGCTATAATCTTTATATCGCAGAGCCTAATAATTTTAACGATGGCGAGGTTAATTGAACCGTTGAAGATCATACTTAGCATAGCCCCCTTTCGTGTTTAAAACAAGAGCCTCTGTTGTTCGCAATGCCTCAATACTCGGACTATCGCCTGCAATAATATCATAATCGCCTTTTTGCACATCACTGAAATTAACCGCTGAACCAATTCCATACAGAATTTTAATGTTTTGATACGAAAATACCGAAAGAGCATCAACGCTTACGTGGCTGTATGCCAACGTTAACGGAGTTTTGTAAAACATGGAAAGCTTATCCACAAACGTCTGCGCACAAACGGAGGTGTCGGGCAAAAATGCAAACGCCGTATTGGAATCGACAATCAAAATTGGGCTTTTATAACTATCAAAGGCATGAATTTCGTAGCGATCAAGGGCTTTAAAGCTCTTTATTCCTCCATAAATAAAAAGGGTTAAAATCAATGTTGATGTTGCAAATACAAAGGTTACTCGATGCGTTTTAAACATCGAATAAACAAGGATAACCAACAAATACAATAAAAATACGGTGAGTAAATCGGTGTAAATTGAAGAAATCAAACTAAAGGGCAAGGTCGAAACCCAATCGGAATATCCAGTCATGATTTTCAATATATAATTGACAATCAACCCAATAAAATCCGATACGGGCGAGTAAAAGCTAACCGCCAGAAATAGAACCGCGCCTTGAATTACAAAACCAACCAACGGAACTATCAACAAATTACCCATGAGAAAATAAGTTGGAAACTGATTGAAATAATACAGACTCAACGGCGTAGTTGCCAACTGTGCCGCAATGGAAAGGGCACACAAACTCCAAATTTTGTCGGCAATCCGATTTTTTAAATAAAACCAATCATAAATGGGTTTATAAAGCCTAAATATTCCAAATACAGCAAGATAGGAAAGTTGAAATCCAGCCTCAAATATAATATTTGGGTTAAATATCATGAGTAAAAATGCCGAGGCAAACAACGCGTTCTCACTTGCATAACGTCGTCCGGATGTCTCGCCAATAACCACAAACGAAAACATTAATACGGCACGTGAAACCGAGGGCGACATTCCCGTAAAAAAAGCATACAACCACAACGCACCCACAATAATACTCATTCTCAACAATTTACCATGTTTGTAAAATTCCAAAGGCTTTACCAACCAACATAAAATAAGATAGATAATTCCAATATGCAATCCGCTTACCGCCAAGACGTGCATCAATCCGGCGGTGGCAAAAGAGGCGCGCAAATCGGAGTCAATGGAGGCTTTATCGCCCGTTGTTAAAGCTATTAGAATTGCCAACTCGTCACCGACGATTCCACATTTTTCAAATTGCGCAGTAAGCCAGAACCTAATGTCGCGTACAACTTGCTGAATACGCGGTGGATCATGATAACCGATGGACGTTAGCGCACCTTTTTTACAATAGGTGGTGTAGTAAATTCCTCGTCGGTTTGCCCACGTTTTGTAATCAAAATCACCGGGGTTGGCAGGAGGATCAATTCGCTTCAAAAAACCTTTACCATAGAGCATTTCTCCTGCTCGAAACAAGGAATCTGACGTATCGACCATGAATCGAACCTTGAGCCCTTTTTCGTCCAAAATTTGATCGTTAACGCTAAACAATTCACCCTCGTACCGATTATAAGGACCATTTGTTCCCTCCTCTTTTGTAGTCAGAACTACATATGTGGAATATTTAGGATAATCCTCAACAATGGACAAGGGTAGACTCTGTTGCGCTAACAAAAATCCGGTACATGCGCACAAAATGTGAAAGGTAATACCCCAATATGGATCCAGACGCAAGCTTCGTCCCCAAAAATAGAGCACAAAAAGGACCAAAATCCCACCCAAAAGTAGAGCAAATAAAACAACCTCACGAATTTGAAAATACTGAGCACAGACAACACCTAGAAGAGCAAATAAAAAAAGCCGAAAGAAGGGCGACTGTTTGAAAAACGAATTCATGCACTAATTTACAACCTTTTATTCTTTCAAACACAAAGCAATGAAATATTTTGTGGGG
>JAQVXQ010000089.1:8576-12878 GCA_028709085.1 Salinivirgaceae bacterium
ACAGACAACACCTAGAAGAGCAAATAAAAAAAGCCGAAAGAAGGGCGACTGTTTGAAAAACGAATTCATGCACTAATTTACAACCTTTTATTCTTTCAAACACAAAGCAATGAAATATTTTGTGGGGGAAATTGAAAATATCCCGTAGAGACGCAATGCCTTGCGTCTCTAATTACAATGCCTTGCGTCTCTAATTACAATGCATTGCGTCTCTAATTACAATGCATTGCGTCTCTAATTACAATGCATTGCATTGCGTCTCTACAACGTCCTATCATACACAAATTCCCGCAACTTTCGTAACGTCTCAAACAATATCGCCTCGTTTTTAAAACAACTCCGTTGTTTATTTGCCTTGTTTTACATCTATCTAATAAAACTGATAGTTTTTATAAATCCCTGAATAACAAATTAATAATTTTGTTATTTTACGGTTAAAAATGCAAACTCTGGCCGGAGGTCTGGCTGCAGGTCTGACTGTCACTATGCCTGTTCTTTTTTAAAATAGGATTCTATTTCTTTACACACAAGCCAACACTCAAACCAAAGTTTTGGCAAAGAGCTTGCAAAACAAAACGGACTTTTTTCGTTGTTTGACTGACCACTTTATCAGGCGATCAAATGATTGGTTTACATTAAGGTTGCCTGCTTTTCTTTGTATATTCGAGTTCTTGGTCAGACGAATCGCTAGCCTTTTATGTCGATTTTGCCGATTTAATGATTAGCAGAGATTGAAATATTCCATGAGATATTTTTATATTTTATACGATTAAGGTAGTCCGACTACCCCAATAGTAGTATATTTAAAAAATAAATTTTCGTTTTCCAAATTAAAGTTTTATTTTTGTGTCAAATAGCGTAGTATGACTACCCAAAACGAAACAAATTTAAAAATTCTTTTTAAGATATTACAACCCGGTTGTGTGGCAACAATTGACTGGTTGGAAAGTCATGGTATATCCCGAAATCTTCAGAAATACTACTTAAAAAGTGGTTGGTTGGAATCTGTTGGAAGGAGTGCCTACAAAAAACCGGGAGATAATGTAGAGTGGCAAGGAGCTATAAGCAGCATACAAAAACAGACACAAACCAAAGTACATGTTGGTGGTTTGTCTGCATTATCATTGCTCGGCTTTAGCCATTATTTTAGGCTTAGAAATGAGTCCTTACATTTATTCACCCCTTTACAAACTAAATTGCCAAAATGGTTTACCTCGCATAGTTGGGCTCTTGAGTTACAACACCATTTAAGCTCGTTCCTTCCACCCGAAATAGGGTTAAAGGAACACGAGATAAATCAAATGTCAATAACGGTTTCTTCTCCCGAACGAGCTATAATGGAGTGTCTATTTCTAGCTCCCCAAAAAATGGATTTAGTGGAGTGCTATCAAATCTTTGAGGGATTAGTAAACTTACAACCAAGATTATTGAATGAACTGCTTCTTGAGTGTAAATCAGTTAAAGTAAAACGGCTGTTTTTATACATGGCTGAAAAATCAGGACATCAATGGTTTCAATTTCTTAAAACGAACCAGATAGATATAGGTAAGGGAAATCGAATGTTTGCAAAAAATGGCGTTCATATTTCTAAATACCTGATATCAATCCCAAAAAAATTAGCCGATTTATGATTGCACAAGCCTATAAAGCACAGGTAGATCTGTTATTACAGGTTTTACCCTATGTGGCAAAAGAGGAGTTGTTTGCACTGAAAGGTGGTACAGCAATTAACCTATTTGTAAGAGACATGCCCCGCTTATCGGTGGATATTGACCTTACATACTTGAAAGTTGACTCCCGCGAAGTAGCATTAAAAAACATTCAAGAAGGATTAACCCGGATTAAAACAGACATTGAAAAGAATTTGCACAATGTAAAAGTTCATACCGTGCCATTAAATGGAGGAACGGATGTTAAATTAAATGTTCAGGGTAAAAATGCTCAAATTAAAATTGAGGTGAATACGATTACAAGAGGAAATGTATTTCCCACTAAACTAATGCAAGTAGTTGATTCCGTTCAGGATGAATTTGGCAAGTTTGCTGCCATTAATGTTGTATCGATGGCTGAATTATACGGGGGTAAAATTTGTGCAGCTATGGACAGACAACACCCACGTGATCTGTTTGATGTGAAACTCCTGTTGGAGAATGAAGGTATAACAGATGATATTTGGGATGGCGTTAAATTAGGTTTGATAAGTCACTACAAACCAATAAATGAACTATTATCGCCTGTTTTAAAAGATCAAAAATCAGCCTTTGACAATCAGTTTGCTGGAATGACATCCGTTGATTTTTCATACAACGACTATCAAGAAACAAGAAATACGCTTATTGAAATATTAAAAGGCAGATTAACCGAAAATGATAAAAAGTTCCTGTTAAATTTTGAACAAGGAGAGCCACAATGGGATTTGTTTCCATATCCCATTGTGAAGGATTTACCTGCAATCAAATGGAAACTTCTGAATATTCAAAAGCTGAAAAATTCGAATCCAAAGAAGCACGAACTCTTGGTTAACAACCTAAAGAAAGTTCTTGAAATGTGAGAATGGGTGACTACTGCTTTAAAATTTCCGATAATAATTTTGAACCAACGTTGCAAAAAAAGCGAACATAACAGTAGAATTACATCTTTAAAATGTCCAGTTTTTTTGCTAATACTCTGAATAAATACTCGTTTTTACTGGGATGCAAACAAAGCGTAAGCGGATGAACATGAGCATGATGGTCAAATTTTCCTTATGAACTATAGAAAATGAACAAAACTCTCATAATTCTATCAGAGTTTCGTTCTAAGAATGGGATATAGTATTTAGTTTTAGTTAAGTTCTTCATAAATTTTACCAGCCTTTTCCCGATACTCACTATTGGAACTTTGCACCAACTCAAGCAATGCTTTGGCATCGTCAATTTTTCCTGTTTGGAGGAAGGAGAGTGCCAGAAACCATTCAACGTCAGGCATTAGAAATGCATGTTGGTCGTAATTGAATGTTTTTAGTATTACGGCAGCTTTGTCAAAATCGTTTTGTTCCATGTAATCCAACGCTTTTTTGAATTCTTGGATGGCTGCGGTTTCGGTTTCACTTAAATTGGAACGGGTAAGCCATTCGTTGTTTTTTGAAAACGGGTTTTGGAAATTTTGGGCATAAAGTTTTTCATGCAGTTGCATCGTTCCAAATTGCAAATAGAGTAATGAACCAATACCCAACAAAATCAAAAACATAGCAGCATAAGCAAGAGTTGCTCTTGAAAATAGAACTGCTTTTTTCTTCTTTTTTGCTTGTAAACCCGCTGCGGAGGTTGCTTTCAATGCAATACGAATATCAGTGTACTGTTTAACCTCTTTCGCAAACTCTTTATTGGTGTTGAAGTTGTTTTTAAAGATTTCAATCTCTTCTGCACTTAAGTCGTCTTCGAGATATTTATGTATAAGGTCTAATTCTTCTTGTGTGATCATGGTACGTTTATTTATTATTGTAGTACAACACCTTTTTTAAGTTTCTCGATACAGCGTTTTAGTTCCGATTTGCTAACATTCTCATTCTTTAATTCATAGAAATTACATAAGCAATCGACAATATTTTTATGCGATAGATTGAGCATATATTTCATGACGACCAAAAATTTACATTTTTCGTTTAACGTATGAAAGGTTTTAATAACCTCTGCCGGAAATATCTCTTCCTCCGCTACATCTTCAAGATGGATACCATACCTTTCGTAAACATCACTGTACTCTTTTTCTTTTTTTTCTTGAAAAATGCCATTTATAAATTCGGGGTCAACATCTGCTAAATGTTCAGCAGGCCACTCATCAGTTTTGCTAAAAGTACGTTTGTACTCCTTTGCACGGTACGAACAGCCGGTTTTGAAGAAACTTTTGAATGCTGCATCCGATGCATAATCAAATTTACCAGCCCTGATTTTGCCAACAAAATCAAGGTAATTTTCGTAATACAGCGAATAAAGTTCGTAACGGTTTCTGATTTTGGTCAACGATGCCATCAGCATAATGCAATCGTTGAGCAGATGTTCCGAAACAATTTTCAGTGCGGATTCCAATTCCTCGTTGGAAATTAAATCATATGCTTTTTTTAATTCTGATTCCATCTATTTTTCATTATAACTTATTCTGTAATTTTTGATTATCAACCAACTGTTCCGGTCTCTTATTTACCTCAACAATTGCTCAGCAAGATACCAATAATAAAAAGACGATTTATCGGGTTGGCGTTTCAGCCGATTTAAAAACGTCCAGTCTGCCTTTATAATGTTGATATCCTGAATATTTTGATTT
>JAQVXQ010000240.1 GCA_028709085.1 Salinivirgaceae bacterium
ATTCTGACAATCTATCGTGCATCGACCAATTCGATGGCACACTCAGCAATGTGCTCAACGAGGGACGTTTCTCGGCCGGAGATATTTTACATAATATACCCGTGGTCGATAACGTAGGGAATGTGGTATTCAATACCTCATGGATCATTAACCGCGACGATGAGCAGGGAACACACTATAATGGGCAATCGCTTTATGTCGATGGTTGGGGCGGTTCCTATACCGAACGATTCATTTATTTAAACTCCGACCTCACATTTAAAACCCAAAAGGTGCTTGGTTACGACGATAGTCATAAAAATTTAGGACAAATTCTTTATACCCCTGATTTGGATTTAATTCGTTGTCTTGGCAATAGTTTCTATGCGCGTCATTTCGACGCAATAGGCTGTTACACACCCGATTATGATGGTGAGATAATGTTGTTTTCGTTCGACAACTCGGCCATTGCACCTACGGAGCTCACGCTAAGCGATAAGACTGATTTTACAATTGATGCCGGCAATTCGAAAGATTTTTCGGTAACTTTTGACAACGAGTCGCTTGTAATTCGCTGGTTGGTTAACGATAACGAGGTTTCAACAACACCCGCTTACACTTTCGACATAGCAACTCCCGGCGAATACGAACTAAAGTTGGTTGCATACGACGAGAATCTGCCCGAAAAATCGTTCATCAAAACCTGGAATGCCACCGTGGTTGAGTCGGGATTTGTAGAACTCTTCAGCAACGACCACCCACTTTACAACAACAATATTCTCTATATGGCGGTCGATACCGTTGACAATTATTTGTGGGCCGTTGATCCTTACGTAGGTAAAATATACCATATCGATGCCAACGACGTTTCGACTTACGAAACCTTTGAAGATCCTGCCGGCATTGACTTTACCGATAAAACAATCAAAGATTTCATGCTCGATGCCAACCAAAATCTTTATTTTGTAACCGAAGATGGTTATGTGTTCAATTATACGGATAACCAATGGAATGCCACCCTATTGTCAGACCTTGGGTTTGAAAAATCACCCAACCGATTGTATTGGCACAGCGAGGTTTTATACATTGCCACCAACTTGGGTGTTGTCACAAAGAGTGCTGATTTTTGGGATACTGTTCCCAATGTAAAACTCTATTCAAATTATCACCCTACATCGACCAGTGCTCAAGCTCCCACTCGAAACGTAAGAGCGTTGGCAGCCAATGCAAACGGCGATTTTTTTGCCGGGTTGGAATATGGTTTGTTGGAATTGAACACCTACGATTCGGTATTTCCACAGGCATGGAATACGCCGTTCGACAACGTTTTCAGCATGACGGCTTCCGGCGATGTTTTTTATATGGGAAATGTAACTTATGGCATCACATCCTATAACCCAAATACCAGCGAGTTTAAAAGTTATACCCATTTTTCGGAATACTACGATGTAAGCAGTATTAACGTGCAAAGAATGAAAACCGATGCCTTAGGACGCATTTGGTTTGTGGGCGAAAGCTACTCTACCGGGCCCGGAATTTTCTGTTTTAATCCTGAAAATGATCGATTTATTCACTATGTGCAAGATAAATCTGTGAATTCACGTTTTGCTTTGGGCAAAAACGGAACAGTTTATATGAAAGCCAATTCCCGTTGGGGAAGCATAGGCACGGCTGCAATCCAATCGGGTGGTCAGGTTACATTTACTGTTTCGCACAGCGAACAACCGGTTGAAGGGGCAACTATCAGTATTGCTGAGGAAACATTAACAACCGATATCGCAGGACAAGCTCAAATTGCGCTCGATGCAGGAACATACAGTTTTACTGTTTCACACAACGATTTTGAAACCTACAGCGGTCCTGTAACGGTAGAAAATGATGATGTTACCGTAAATATCGCTCTAAATCATAGTTTAATTGAAGAGGGTACTTTGAAAGATATTCTCCTATATCCCAATCCTACTTCGGGTTTATTGTATGTGCAATTTGTGAATTCATCCGCCAATAATCGAATTACAGTGTACAATACATCTGGAGCTCTTTTAACGGAGACTGTTTGTCATTCTTTGGATACTACAATCGATTTGAGTCCATATAAAGGTTTGGTTTTCATCCAAATTATTTCAAATCAAACCTCTAGGACATATCGGATAATCGTAAACTAACGCGAAAAAAAAATTTTGGCATAAGTATTATTGTAGAAAGGCTTACAATAAAAACTTGTTTTTCGAAACAAGTTGCTAAAAAATTTTTTTTAAACACTTTTTCAATCTCACCATAGGATTAATCCCCTATGGTGGGATTTTTTTTATTCCATGATTGTTTCTACTTTTGGGGATATTTATCCTTTTTTTTTAGCATTATGAAACGATCTGTGCTTAAACGCTTCGACATACAGGACGATAATGACTTGCGTGTTCCATGTGCCTTTAAACAGAAAAATTCTGAACACAAAAAACATTTTCATTATACTTTTTTTGTTATCTCCTTTCTGTTAATGTTTTGTATTAAAGGATTTAGCCAAAGTTCAGTTGAAGACAGCCTTGCAAGTTTAAGCGCAATAGCAGTTACCGAAGGTAACATTAAAGAGCATATTCGAATACTCTATGAGCTCGACGGGCTTTACAAAAACACTTCACAATGGCAGAAATACGATTCAATTAGCCAGCTTTTGATTGAAATTGGAGAAAAATATGACAACTTTGAGGTTTTGGCCGAAGCCTTTAATTCTTTGGGGATAGCAAACAGTATTCGAGGAAAAAATTCAGATGCTCTACATTGGTTTAAAAAAGCGCTTGAAATAAACATGGCTCAAAAAGATTCGGAGTCGGTTTCCAATTCATTTGAGAATATTGCCAAAGTATATGAAGAGCGATCAATGTACGATAGTGCTGTTATTTATCAACTTAAATCCATTGAAATTCGAGAAAAACTAAACCTGTCCAGGTTATTTAATAATTATGTGGGCTTGTCCATAATATATTCAAGTTTGGGCGATAAGGTGAATAAATGCAGATACTTAGAGAAATGTCGACAGTTTTTACTTAACAATAAAAGCACCGATTATAGTCAATATGCTATTTTGCAT
>JAQVXQ010000241.1 GCA_028709085.1 Salinivirgaceae bacterium
TACAAGAACGTTGAAGCGAGCTAAAAACCGTGATTTTACTGCTGTCTCAGCTACTATTTTCACAAATTGTTGTGGGCTGACATTGTGATTTTAAAATATTTGTCAAGCCGTTCTAAAACTTCAGGCATATTGTTTCGTCCAAAACCTACTCTTATATATTTACCTGAATAATCAAACATTTCTGAAGGAACAGTCATGATTCCCGTTTTCTCGACTAAGTGGTTGCTGAATTCCAACGATGAATTTTCAATGTTTAATTTGATAAAGGAAGTTGATCCGGCTTTAGGAGGAATAAAGGAAGATATGATTTGGTGTTCTGCCACAAACTGACCAAATAGCGATATATTTTTCCTAATTTTCTCGATATTTTGAGGAAGAAATTTCTCAATATTGTTCAACGCAATTATTGATAAGATTTCACTTGGCGCACTGTTGCATATACTAAGATAATCTTTGAAGGCAACAACTTTCCGAAGAAAACCGGTGTCGTGCGTAACTAACCAACCAGTTCGCAAACCCGCTAATCCGAAGGTTTTTGATGTCCCCCAGAGGCTAATTCCCTTTTCGTAAATATCAGAAATTGGAGGCAATTCTTCAATATCATCTATAATTAGTTTGTGATACATTTCATCTGAAAATATATGTACATCATGGCTCTTTGCAATTCTTACAATTTCATCGAGTTGTTCTCTTGTCAGATAGCTGCCGGTTGGATTGTGTGGGAAATTCAGGATAATCAATTTCGTATTTTTCCGAATCAACTTTTCTAAATCGGCTGTGCTAAATTCCCATGTATCCGGGGTTGGTTTCCAGAATGAAAGTTCACAACCAATCGACGTTACAACTTCGGACAGAGATTGATAACAAGGGAAAACTGATATTACATGGTCTTTTGGATTTAATAACACATTCATACTTATGAAATTAAGTTCGCCGGGAGAGGCAACAACTACATTTTCAATTGTATTAATTTTATAATATCGAAGAATAGCCTCTCGTAATAAGGGATTACCCACGCTATCGGTATAACCTAGTTTCATCCCTTCCCATAAATCCAATTCATCTTTAGAGGCATTCTCTAAAAGATATTTTAACTCATATCCATCGCAGTCAGAACTGGAGAGTAGGTATTTTGCTGTAAATTCGTGTTTGGCAAAATATCGTTCGAGTTTGAAATCATTTATTTTCATAGCTGTTTTTTTTATTGCCCATAATACGAAGGCTTCTCGCTAGACATTGCCCCGATTAAAACAGGGGAATCCGTGCCGCTAAGAAGCGTTAGTACCGGCGATTTGTTATTTATTCCACTGGATACGTTGAAATTCCGGGTTCACTATATTCAAAAAGTCCTGTTTCATAGAAATCGTTTGCCATTTTTAAACCGTCGCCATTCGTTGTTTTTGTTGCTCTCAATTGAAACCATTTTGGCATAAATTCATTTTGCTTTACTAATTCATTATTTGCAAGAAAACGCCGAATTACTCTTTAAGTGTTTATTTTTGGCATTCGTGAATCGCTCCGCTTATTTCTGCGCTATTCTTTTATGCTATTATAACTCTAGCTCTTCGATCGTCGGTTATAATGACTGTTAGTAAAGCCTGCAGGTTTATTCCAAATCCAAACCATAAAGGTAATAATTATACTTTCAGCACACGAGTTCAATGCGTTTCGGGCTCCCTCTAATGAGCTTTACTGTCGGTAACTTTTAAAATTACACGAAAGTTGAATAGCACTGTAACCCATGAATTTACTACAACTTTGGATTCTGTTTTTCACACTTCGTTAGGTTGTTTTTGTTAAGTTAGGTTGTCGTTTAAAATAGGTGAGTTTTCTCCAAATCCATTCAAATGGACCAAAACGAAAATGCTGTAACCAAGTTTTACATAATACTATTTGAATTACAAAAAACAATACCGAGAAAATTAAGAGTTGCCACGGCTCGAAACTTCCAAATTTACCAAATCCATAAGAATACATTATTGTTGTAAAAATTATTGAATATGCTAAGTAATTGGTAAGCGACATTCGTCCAATGTATTTTAATGGATTGAGAATGGAACTGAAAAATTTGACCTCTGTTAATGTTAAAATTATTAAAATGTAGCTCAGTATTAGCACTACATTTGTGATTTCAAATATCAGCATATAAATAGTTGTAGCATATGGATTTGTATTCATATCAACCATACTATTTGCAATGACCGATGTATAGGTATTTAGTGCTATTCCAAGGATTAATAAAATAATGGATACGATAAAGTAGTTGCTCTTTGAGGTTTTGATTTTTTCGAAAAATTTATGTTTGTGAAATAAATATCCAAAAAGGAATAATGAAAATACTTTTGGAGCATAGTAAATCAAATTTATATATCGAAATGAGAAATACTCATTCAATCGTAATTTAAAAACTTCGGCATATGTCCCATTAGAATATATATTTAAAACTTCGGGCATTGCAATCGTACTTGTAGAGCTTAATGCGTCGGGGAGAGATGGATACGAGATATTGAATGCGATATATATTATGGGAAAGAAATAGATAAAACCACTAAAGAACAACAACAATTTTGAGGGTAGTTTTCGGGATAATAATAAAACAATTCCGATCAATGAGTAAGTAAATAAGATGTCGCCTGCCCAAAAAAAGAGAATATGAATTATTCCAAATACCATTAATATTAATAATCGTCGTAAATAAAACATAGCAAATTGCATTTCGCTATTTTTATTCTTCAAATACATAATTGAGAAACTAACCCCAAAAAGGAATGAAAACAAGCCAATGAATTTATCGGCGCCATAGTTCGTTATAATGGTATAAACTGAACTATTTAATGAATCGGTAAATGCACTGTAAAAGCCTCCAAAATCGAAGAATGAAGAATTATATCCCAAAGCATTTACTACTAAAACACCAAATAAGGCAAAGCCTCTAAGAATATCAATTTGTTCAATCCTTTCATTTGGATTTGTTGAGGAAAACGATTTTTTCATATTTATTATAGCTTTAATTCAATTTTGCTGTATTATTGGCTGTGAGGCGTGGGCTATTTTAC
>JAQVXQ010000090.1 GCA_028709085.1 Salinivirgaceae bacterium
AGGCTCGGCGAGATTTGAATGCCGTACCGCGCCTGAGCTTCGGACAGCACATTGTCCCACCCGGCCTGATCCTTGGCCATGGGCACGCGCTGCGCAATAAACCGATATCCATCGTATTCAAACTCAGATAACATCTTATTCTCTTATTATTTGGAAGGGTTAGATCGTAAATGGTCAATCTGGAAAAAAAACGATCATTTTACAATTTCCTATTTGCCAGTTGGAAAATACACCTTGTACGTTAAAGCCATCAATGGAATAGGCATAGAATCAAACCTAATCGAGATGCGCTTTTCAATCAATGCCCCTTGGTATCAATCTACCGCAGCATATGCGGTTTACATTTTGTTGGCTGTTTTACTTGTTTATTTAGTTGTCAAAATAAACAGCATACGATTGCAACATGAGAAAATCAATTTAGAATATGCTGTAAATGCTGCTGTTTTTACAGTTGAACAGCAGAAAGAGGAATTATTGCAACAGGCAACCCAGATGGAGCTAACAAATCAAGAACTTGATAAGTTATCACTTGTTGCTCGACAAACCGATAATGCCGTGGTTATAATGGATGCCAAAGGAAATTATGAATGGATAAACGAAGGCTTTACACGGATGTATGGTTATGTGTTTGAAGAACTGCTCCACGAAACCTCAAGAAATAAAATTGGACGAAATTCAAATTTAAAGATTAGTGACCTTGTTAGTATATGGTATGGCGATAAAAAGCCGATTACCTATGAATCCTTAAATTGTCATCGCGAGGGATACGACTTATGGGTTCAAACAACATTGACTCCAATCTTAGACGAAACTGGTGAGGTCATTCGATTGATTGCCATTGATGCTAATATTACAAAGTTGAAAGAGGCTGAGATGGAGATCCATAAACAACACGATGAAATACAAATACAACGTGATTTGGCGCTACAACAACGGGATGAGATTTTTCAACAAAAAGTAGAAATGACGGATTCAATTCGATATGCAGAGCGAATCCAAAAAGTTGTTTTATCATCACAGAATGACATTGAAAAACTATTCCCGGTAAGCTTTGTACTGAATTTGCCCCGTGATATTGTAAGTGGCGATTTCTTTTGGTGTCACTCCGAAGGAGGATATCATATTGTGGGTGTTGCCGATTGCACAGGACATGGTGTTCCCGGTGCATTTATGAGCTTAATAGGGGTTAGTTTTCTTAAAGAAATTGTGCTAACTCGAGGCTTTTTTATGCCCGACCAGATTTTAAATTTATTGAGAGATAATGTGATACTTTCTCTGCAACAAACTGGAAAAGAAGGCGAAAATAAAGATGGAATGGACTTATCGTTGATAACTATTGATACAAAGAATAAGATCTTATATTATTCAGGAGCCAACAATCCCATATATATTATAAATAACAAAGAACTAACAGAGCATTTCCCCGATAAAATGCCAATTAGTATTTTTAGATCTGTCGATCGATCCTTTTCTCTTACTTCCATTCCTATCAAGAAAAACGATCGATTATACATGTTTACCGATGGATTTATGGATCAATTTGGAGGTGAGAATGAAAAGAAATTGAAATCAGGGGGATTTAAAAAAGTGTTAATTGAAATGCAAGATCAAGCGTTTGAAAATCAACGTGAATACCTTTACTCTTTTTTAAAGGAGTGGCACAGTGGGATTGATCAACTTGATGACATTCTGGTCGTTGGACTAGATTTAGACTCCGAGTTAAATGTAAAATGAAAAGAATAAAAATAAATAATATGTTAAAAGAGCTTAAAAAATACGTACTTATAATTGTAGCATTATTTACCATGCAAAGTACTGTTTGGGCTCAAGGGTTGCCAGAAATCCAGATGTACAGTAGTAATAAGTATGGAGGAGGCCTACAAATTTGGGATATTGATATTGATAAGTTTGGAGTAGCTTATTTTGCTAACAATTATGGATTGGCAACCTATGATGGTGTGAATTGGAATAAATTTCAGAATGCAAATAAATCCCACATACGATGTATGGCGTTTGATTCAATCGGGAATCTATTTGCCGGAGGGTCTTCAACATTTGGGTATTTCTATCCAAATGCTGAGGGTGTAATGGAGTACAACTCTTTGACAAGTCGGTTTGTAGACACATCGTTTCAATTTACGGATATTTGGACTTTGGGAGTGAACTCTTCGGGAGTTCTGTTTTCAGTTGTTGGAGGGTTGCTTTTTTACGATTACGACAGCGTACATGTCGTTAAATCAGGTAATCCGTATGTGTCTGTATTCTCACCATACGATCACTTATGTGTTCATATAAGTGGGGAAGGGTTTTTTCAGTACTCAAAAGGAAAACTAGATACCTTACCTAGTCTTGACATATTTACAAATGATAATTATTTGAAGGTTTGTGAATATAGCAACGGTCGAGTATTAGTTACTTCAGAATCGTCCAAATTGTGGGTGTACGATTACCAAGAAGCCTTAAACGGTAAAAGGGATAATGTTTTACACCGTATTCCCATTGATTTTGAAAATAGGTTAAAGGCAGAGATGTTAAGTAGTATTGATTACGATTCAGTGAATAATGCAATTTCCATCGCAACCTTAAAAGGTTTATATGTAATTGATACAGTAGGAGTTTTAAAGTATAGGTTGGATGCTGAAAATGGTCTTTTTGACCACTCTGTAATTTCAGTGAAATACGATAAGCTCGGAAATACTTGGGTTGGTGGTGGAAGTGGAATCTCTTATGTCAATTCAGGGAGTTCGGTTACCGTTCTTGATCAAAGAATGGGTCTAAATGAGTCACCATACGATTTTTTAATAACTGACAATTACTCCTATTTTACGACAACTTTTGGGCTTTACAGTGTGCCCACTGCTCAGTTTTTCTCATCGTCAAATGAAAAACTACATCAAATTACAGAGAGTAACTCAGGGGGATGGTGTTTGATGAAAGGAGATGATGAGGATTTTGTATCCATTAGTAATGCTCTTTATCGTTTGGATGGAAATCAATTAAAAAATAAAATTGTTCGTTTTCATGTAAATAGTATTGATTATTTCAATAAGGCTTTAAATGAGTTGGCAATAGGTTCGTATGATAACGCATTTGTAATTAACGTAGAGACAAACTCGAAAAATGATACGATCCCAGAAGTTTATGGAGAAATAGATAACATTACTTATTTGTCTGATAATCATGTTGTAGTTGAGACTTCATATAGCGGAGTGGCCAGTGTTGTGAAAAAAGATGGGGAATATACAGTGGAGTGGTTTAATGAAAAAAAAGGGTACACTCCTGAAACAGGAGGGTCTCTTGCATTCATTGATTCAACGATATATTTATGTTCCGAAAAGGGAATTTACAATGTTCAGTTCGATAAAAGAAGGAAAATTGATTCCATATTTATAGCTCCTTTGTTTTCAGATATACCCGATTTTAAGGACGAAGTTTACAATGTAATTTATGATTCCATTCGTGTTGGATATTGGATCCATGCACTTAATGGATTGTATTTCTGCAAAGTGAAAAACAACATTATAACAGAAATAGTTCATAAGCCCTATAAAATGATCAAGGAAATATATGGACTTGTTTTGCACCAGAATCATCTTATATTCCACACAAGCAATGAAATACACTTCTACAACTTGTGTAAAAAAGATATGCATGGAAAAGAATTTAACACCATAATTAAAAGAGTTGTGGCAAACGATGATTTAAAATTTGACGGTTATAGTTTTATTACTGACAGCAATCGTTGTCAGTATATGAATCTTGAAGAGCCCATACAATTCAAAAACAACAAAGTGCATATCAGTTTCGCTGCCCCCTATTTTTTCTGTCAAGACTCAATGAAGTATGAATGCAAATTAGTTGGATTTGATGCAAAGTGGGTTAGCCTGGGAATAAAAACAACCAAAGAATACACCAATTTATCACCTGGAAGTTACGAGTTTATCGTTAGAGGTATCAATATTTTTGACGATAAATCACAGTGCGCAACCCTCTTTTTTGAAATTGATACACCATGGTATAGAACCACGTTATTTATTATTATTTATCTGATTTTGGGAATTGTATTGTTATTACTAATAATTAAGTTTTACACATATCGACTAAAAAGGGCAAACATCAGATTAGAAGGAATAGTTCGAGAACGAACAAGTGAACTTCAAATTAGGACGCAAAATGTAAATGCTCAAAATGAAAAAATAAGATTGCAAAACGTAAAAATCCTTGATCAATCAAAACATTTAGAGGATGCAAATAAGCAGTTGTCCCAGTTATCGGTTGTGGCACAAAATACAGATAACGGTGTAATAATCGTGATGTTTCCCAGGATAATACAGTATTTGAATGATGGAATGTCACATCTGCTTGATCTCGATAATCGATCTCAAATTGATGATCAACTCATGGAAAGTGTCTTGTATCGCTTTCAAGGTTTAGTGGACAATTTGTCGGAAATATTTGAAAATCCTGAATCAAAAGTTTTCGAATCTATTTTAACCTCCTTTCAACAGCGGAAAAAATGGCTTCAAAGTACATTGTCGCCCGTTGTCGAAACCAATAAAAATGTTGATCGAGTAGTTGTTGTTTGTACTGATATTACCGCCATAAAATTAGCTGAGGAGGAGATTTCTCAACAACGCGAAGAACTTCTTGCACAAAGTGAGTTGTTGGAGAGTATTAATTCTGATTTAGAACGCGCAAATCAAATGATGACTGATTCAATAAATTATGCGCAACGGATTCAAAATTCGATGTTGCCTAATCTCAATGAATTTAAGAAAATTGTTAATGATACATTTGTTTTCTATAAACCAAAAGACATAGTTAGCGGTGACTTTTATTGGTATAAGAAGATCAACGATGTCCATGTTCTTATTACTGCCGACTGTACCGGACACGGCGTTCCTGGAGCATTTATGTCTATGATTGGGCACACATTACTGAAAGAGATAACCGATAATGAGCGGACTTTGAATCCCGCTGAAATACTCTCAAAACTGAACGATGGTATTCAAACAATTTTACGTCAGAGAGAGAAATTCGATGAAATTCAAGACGATGGGATGGATATGACAGCTTGTGTTTACGATTCAAAGGCGAATCAAATTCAGATCAGTTTAGCAAATCATAGAGCTTTTTTAATTAGAGGCGACGAAAAGGAGCAAATTGAGGGTGAGATATTCTCGGTAGGCGGAAATTTTTCGGGTCGTACCATTAGTCCTTTTACAAACAAAGAGTTTACCGTTAACCAAGGCGATATATTATATATGTTCACCGATGGATTCCACGATCAACTCGGAGGTGACGCCTATACGAAATTCGGAAGCGATCGATTTATTGAATTATTGTACGAAAATTATAAACTATCCTTTGTTGATCAGGTTGAAATCCTTAATAATGAATACTCCCAATGGAAAGATCGAAGAAAGCAAACCGATGACATCCTAGTTTGGGGAATACGGTTTTAATAGCGGGGCATCTTTGAGCGTAGTTGATTTCTACTCTTCTTTAATCTCTATATCCATGTTTATTAGGGATTTATATCTTTTTCCTGCGGCTTCCATGTCTTTATCTCCTGCTTTATATTTCCAGGTTACCTTAACATTACTTCGTTCACTTAGCTTTTCAAGTAAGAACATAAGTTTCGTAATTTGTTTCGCAGTACTTGTTGAGTAGTATTCGAGATTAAAACAGAAGTTAGTATCGATGTTTGGATTATCAATATATAAGTTGAACCATTCAAATATCGAATTGTAAAATCCGATGGCATCTTCGGGTAAACTTTTTTTAGAGATCTCAAATATCCCTTTTGTTGGATCAAATAGGACACGTGGAGTATCTTCTGTTTCTTCAATAAAGAGTGGATATA
Organism: Salinivirgaceae bacterium; assembly: GCA_028709085.1. GTDB lineage: Bacteria > Bacteroidota > Bacteroidia > Bacteroidales > Salinivirgaceae > JAAYQU01. The sequence continues at coordinate 5,867 of JAQVXQ010000090.1, forward strand.
ACATAGGCCTTAGTCGGTTATAATTGTAAAATCATCGTCGTCAATAACGGGAATGGATACCATGCTGAAATTTAGTCCGGTGAGTTTTTCGAATCGCTTTCCGCTATTAAACATATCAATGTCATCAAGTTGGTAGCACCATATAATCTCTACTTCTTTGTCTAGGCTTTTCAAAAAGAGCAAAATTTTGCTTAATTGCTTTGCCGACGAAGTGTTGAAATACTCAAGTTCAAATCTAAATACGGTTTTTTCATTGGGATTTTTAGCATAATCTTCAAGCCATTCAAATATGGGTTTGTAAAATTCATGAGCATCTTCTGGAAGGGATCTTTCCGCAATAAGAAGCTCAGGGGCACTTGTATCTAATTTTACCGTAGGAGTGTCTTCGGTTCCGTTATGTATAAATGGCGTCATAGCTTATTTTTCTAGTCAACTTGAACTTGTAAGGTGAAAAATGACTTCTCATCGTCAATGGTTTGAAAAGCGTATTTTAGTTGATTATTACATTTCATCCTTAATTCAATAAGCCCCAGTCCTGATTCTTTTGAATTATCGACTTGGAAATTAAATAAACATTTATTATAAAAGTCGTTTAACTCTTGATGGTTGAGTGAATTTACGTGTTCGATTTTTATTTTAAGATTGTCTATTTGATTGTTATAGACATAGTTCCCCGTATTTAAGATATGAGATTTGTTTTGCCTGTTAATGAAAAATATTCCGGGATTACCAATCCGGGCTTCATTTTTTATTCCATGTTTGACAATATTTTGCAACATTTCTACCATGAGATTAAAGACAACTCTTTTTAGATGACCCATTCCGGCCATTTGATTTTCAATAATATTAAGCAAGTTAATCAAATTTTCTTGATTAAATAACCCATTGAAGATTATTTGAACGTTTTGCTTTTTTAAAAGCTGATGTAGCAAGAAAATATTATCAATTCGAACTAACTCAGTGTCATTAACTTCGTCTTCTTCGTTGATTGGAGAAATACATGTATGGAAATAAAAATAGGAGCATTCGTCGTTGATACGATGAAAATGATAGCTTACCTTATTGTTCGACTTTCGTGCAATTTCAATTAATCCAAGACCTGCTCCTCCTTTTGAGGAGATCTCATTTTCAATTAATACTGTTTTGTAGTACTGCTTTAATTCTTCTGAAGGAAGACTTTGTATTTTCTTCAAAAGGCCATCTAAATGCTCAATGTTTTCGTTGTAAATTAGGTTTACAGTGGTAACAAAGTAGTATCCGTCTTTTTGCTCAATGGCAAAAAAACCTTGATACTCACCTGTATTGTCTTGATGTCGAGTAATGTTTTGTAAGCTTTCTACCATGATTGAGAAAACGCGTTTTTTTATTTTGGCAGATTCTCCAATTCTATCCATGCTGGTTTCGGCCAACATTATAATTAAATCGGTAATCGTTTGGGAGAATTGCCCATGGTAAATATAGCTTAGATCAGCATCTTTAAAACTATCATATAGTTCTAAGGCTAATGCTTTTTCGTTCGCTTTGTTGTTAAACATACGGCGCTCTTCGTTAAGTCTCTTTACATTCAAAAAGAGGAATTAAATACTTGGCTTTATAGGGTTTGCCACAATATTTTATCTTCCAATATGTAAATATAGTTTTTATTTGCTTTAAATAAAAACGTTTTTATATTAATTCTATCATTCCCTCAAAAGTTTTTTCAGCCAACCCTGATAAGAAGATATTTGAATATTTATCCATCTTTGAAAACTCCACCTCTAAAGTCCCACCTAATGCATTGATTTTTATTTTGTTAAGATGCAACATGTTTGTGTAATTGACACAAATAGCAGCGGCAACACTGCCTGTTCCACATGCTAAGGTTTCGTTTTCCACCCCTCTTTCATATGTTCTAATGTTTACTTTGTTGTTTTCAATATGACAGAAGTTAACATTTGCTCCGTTTTCAAATATATCATTGTTGTATCGTAATGTTTTTCCTTGTTTCAGAACATCTATTTTGTAAACATCTTTTACGAAGACAACAATATGTGGAGAGCCGGTATCAATTTTATACGAGGTTTTGTCTATTTTTTCAGGGAATAGGCAATCTTGCATCTTTAACCGAATTGAATCCTCGTTTAATACTGTGGCTTCGTGAACTCCATCAAAAGCGTCAAAAATAGTTCGGTCTTCGATAATTTCTAAATGATGGGCAAACATTACAACGCATCTGCCTCCATTACCGCACATTGAACCCTCTTTGCCGTCGCTATTGTAATACCGCATTTTGAAATCGTAATGACAGCTTTTATTAATTGTAATTAATCCATCGGCACCAATCCCAAAGTGGCGATTACACATAAATGCAATCTCTTCAGTAGTTAAGTTGCTGTATCTTTTATCCCTATTGTCGAGCATAATAAAATCATTACCAGCACCTTGGTATTTTGAAAATTCGATTGATTTTGGGCTCATAGTTTGCATTTATTTTATGTTTACTGTAATAATGTCGCTCATTAAAGTGACATTTTGTCTTGCAGAATGTCGGTTTGACGTTTAGACGTTAAAAATAGGTTAAAAATAATTTCGATACAAACAAAACCAATACATTAGCACGTTAATTGGAATATTGTTGATAATTTAACTTAAAAACAGAAGAATTATGAAACGAAATGTTTTTTTACAAAGTTTGGGCATGGGCTTTCTGGGTGGAGTTTTGGTTCTTGTTGCATATCACTTTTCAATTAAAAGTCCTGTTATAGATTATAATAATAACTATAATTCGCTTGCAAATCAAGAACTTCCGATTCATAAAACTGAATCTGTGACAATGGTTCAGAATCATAGGTATATTGATATGACGCAAGCTGCCCAACGATCCGTTGACGCTGTTGTACACGTGAAAACCATGACTGTTAGAAGCAATCAAATGCAGGCAAATCCCTTTTTTGATTTCTTTTTTGGTGAGCAAGGACGAAGCCAGCAAAGTGTGCCAATGAGAGCAACCGGTTCAGGAGTTATAATATCTGCCGACGGTTTTATAGTAACCAATAATCATGTGATCGAAAAGGCCGATAAAATTGAAGTTACGTTAAACGATAAGCGAACATTTGAGGCGAAAGTTATTGGAGCCGATCCAGGCACTGACATTGCGCTGCTTAAAATCGAGTCCGACCAACTTCCGTTCCTTACATATGGAAATTCAGATTCAGCAATGGTTGGCGAGTGGATTTTGGCCGTTGGTAATCCTTTTAATTTGACATCAACCGTTACTGCCGGGATTATTTCCGCCAAAGCAAGAAATATTAATATTATTAACAAACGATATGGTATTGAGTCGTTTATACAAACCGATGCTGCTGTAAATCCAGGAAATAGTGGGGGAGCGTTAGTCAATAGTTTGGGCGAACTGATCGGAATCAATACAGCAATAGCTTCTCAGACTGGAACATTTACAGGTTATTCCTTTGCCGTTCCCATAAGTATTGTGAAAAAGGTTGTTGCCGATTTAATTGAATTTGGTGAGGTCCAACGTGCTGTACTTGGGGTGGTTATCAGTGATATTAACACTCAACTTGCCAATGAGTTTGGGCTGAAGGTTCTCGATGGTGTTTTGGTACAACAAACGGAAGAGGGTGGATCTGCTCAAAATGCAGGAATTGTGTCGGGCGATGTAATTACTCAGATTGGTGCTGTTGAAACAAAAACGGTGGCTGAATTGCAAGACCATTTAAGTCGATTTAGACCCGGGCAAGAGATTTCTTTGACGGTGAATCGAAAGGGTAAATTGATTGAGACGAAAACCACACTGCAAAATCGTTTAGGTTCTGTTTCAACAATTAAGAAAACCGATGTGGACAAGTTGTTGGGTGCGGTTTTTGAACCAATAAATAAACGCGATGCCAAAACTTTATCTGTAAATGGAGGATTACAAATTATAGATATAGAAAAAGGGAAGCTCTTAAATGCCGGGATTCGTAAAGGGTTTATTATAACTTTTGTAAATGGGATTGCTGTTCAAGATGTGGCGCAATTACGGACAGCATTACAAAAAAACAAGAACGGTGGAGTGTATGTTGAAGGAATTTATCCCAATGGAATGAGAGCGTATTACGCTTTTGGTTTGTAGAAGTGCGAGATTTTTAGAAAAAAGGTTAATAACATTTGTTTAAAAAACAGGAAACCAAGAGAGGGATCTGATTGTATGACAGCAAACGGAGCCCTTTCTTGTTGTTATAATGATGACTTTTTGTGATAATGTTCGATTTATACATATGAAATCGTACCTTTGTAACCTCCGAATACATATTAAGTAGATGGTATTTTAGTGTGAACTAATTTGTGTTGTTTGTTTTAAACCTTTACCTGCTGTAGAGATAAATCCTAACCAATGAAAATCGCCTTTATTGTCAATCCTATCTCTGGAACTCATCCAAAAAACTCGATTATACGACTCATTCATGATATGTTTAAAGAACCTCAATACGAGGTGGTTATCAAGAAGACAAGGTGGGCAGGGCATGCTATTACTTTAGCGAACGATTTGGGTAAAGTATATGATGTGGTGGTGGCTGTGGGTGGCGATGGAACCCTCAATGAAGTTGCACAAGGATTATTGAACACCAGTGCAAAATTCGGAATTGTTCCCATGGGGAGTGGAAATGGATTAGCAAGACATTTACAGATTCCCATAAATGCTAAAAAAGCATTGAATAGAATAAAACAAAACTCGCCACACCTAATTGATGTACTGTTTTTTAATGATATTCCTTTTATGAATGTATCTGGAATTGGGTTTGATGCTAAAGTGGCATATAATTTTGCAGAAAGTGAAAAAAGAGGCCTTTTATCTTATCTGAAACAGATTGTTAGGCTCTATTTTAGATTTCTTCCCGTTGAAACTGAGTTTGTTGTAAATAACCGGACTTTTAAACGGGCGATATGGTTAATCGCCATCGCCAATTCATCGCAGTTCGGGAATAATGCGGTTATTTCGCCAATATCTGATGTGAGTGATGGGGTATTTGAAGTTATCATTCTGAAGCCTTTTCCCCTTTGGGCAGTTCCTGCAGTGGTTATTCGAATGTTTACAAAATCGATGCATCGATGCAAGTATATTGAGATTATTCAAACACAGAATGTCTCCATCGTAACCTCTAAACCCATTGAATCACATGTCGATGGCACTCCCTATAAAATGGATACTATTTTTAATGTTCGAATTCAGCAGGGTGCTCTAAAAGTTCTTATTTAGTATTTATATCGCTTTTTCCACCATGATTTCAATCGTTCAAGAATAATATTTTCTTGCTGATTATTGGCAGGTTGATAGAATTTAGTACCATCCAAATCAGCAGGAAGAAAAGACTGTTCAGCAAAGTGGTTTGGATAGTTGTGTGCGTATTTATAATCGACTCCATAGCCCAATTGTTTCATTAATTTGGTTGGAGCATTACGCAAATGTAGTGGTACTGGTGCATTGCTAGTTGCTAATGCTTTTTCAATGGCTAAATCGATTGCGGTGTATGCAGAATTGCTTTTTGGCGAAGTTGCGAGATATATGGTTGTTTCGGATAGAATTATTCGAGCCTCGGGCATTCCTAATTTATGAACAGTTTCAAAACATGCGTTCGTTAATAATAGCGCATTTGGATTGGCTAAACCAATATCTTCGGCGGCCAAAATAATAAGCCTTCGAGCTATAAATTTAACGTCTTCCCCGCCATTTAGCATGCGTGCGAGCCAATATAATGCGGCGTTGGGATCGGATCCTCGCACTGATTTTATGAAAGCGGAGATTATATCATAGTGTAATTCACCATCTTTGTCGTAAATAGCAATGTTTTCTTGCAGGATGTCAGTTACGGTTTCATTGTCAATTATAATTACTGATGGTTCGGAACTGTTGTTGGCAAGAATTTCCAGAATATTTAATAATTTTCGGGCATCTCCACCTGAGTATTGAAAAAGAGCATCGGTAGATACGATGTTAAAGATGCGTTTGCTTAGTTCGCTATCTTTTGTTATCGCTCTGTCCAGTAATTCTTCAAGTTCTGCTTTATCTAAATGTTTTAATGTATATACTTGACAGCGAGAGAGGAGAGGCCCAATAACTTCAAATGATGGATTTTCGGTTGTTGCACCAATCAGCACGATTGTTCCAAGTTCAACCGCTGCCAGTAGGGAGTCTTGTTGTGATTTGCTAAAACGGTGAATCTCATCGATAAACAGAAGCGGTGCCAACGGATTAAAAAACCGAGCTTTTTCAGCTTTTGCTATGGTTTCTCGAACATCCTTAACTCCTGACGAAACGGCACTTAAAATATAAAAGGGACGCTCTAGTTTGTAGGCTATAATTTTTGCTAGGGTTGTTTTTCCTACCCCGGGTGGTCCCCACAGGATTATGTTTGGAATAAATCCTTTTTCTATCGCTTTGCGCAGTGCAGCATCTTTAGCGATTAAGTGCGTTTGTCCAATATATTCGTCGAGTGTTTTGGGGCGAAGGCGTTCTGCTAGGGGTTTTAATGTCATTGATTTTTAGTTGATGGAGTAATTTTGTTTTTGAATTTATGAATAGCAAATATACGAATCATTGTAGTTTAAAATTGAGTTTAATGATAATGAGCAAAGGAAATTACTGGAATTGGAATGGAACAAGGGGTCGTTTGATCTTTATTTTGAGAAATCACCCATTTTTATTTCAAATTAGCGATCAAATCGCAACACATAATCTGAAAACCAGATTT
>JAQVXQ010000091.1 GCA_028709085.1 Salinivirgaceae bacterium
TGCTCGGGGTATATGGTCATCTCGCTGATTTTCAGAATTCTGTAGGGGTTCAACATTGTCAAACCTATGTTTTTATGTTGAACCACGTTGTGGTTCTTTAGCACCTTGGAATTTCTCCCATGGCTATTGATGTTTAACCACGTTGTGGTTTAGAAATTAACTCCAAACGGGTTCATCATGTTGATACATAGATTAATGAATGAGCTCAAAATTAAAGTTGTTGATTTACAGCAATATAAAAAACGTGTTATTGATAACGTAACGTAGTGAGGCGTCTGGTAAACATCATTAGGGGTTCTCTGTACAGTAATGAATACTTTTTTATAATCCCCTAATTTAAGCGAATAACTATTTAGTATCGGCTTGTCCAACACTATAGATTTTATTAATCCTGAAATTGTTGAATAGTAAATAGGGGAAGGGCGACAATATTTGTTAATTTTGCTCTTTATAATTAGGGCATTTCTATAATATTTGAAACAAACATTTACGATGATTAAACTACCCATTAATACCATGAGAGGCTTTGCCAGCGATAATAATTCGGGAATCCACCCAAGTATTTTATCTGCAATTATTGAGGCAAATGAAAATCACACCGTTGGATATGGCGACGATCCATATACAAAACGCGCCATAGAAATTTTCAAAGAACATTTTGGCTCCAACACCGAGATTTATTTCGTATTTAATGGCACAGGCGCAAATATTCTGGGATTAATGCAAACCACACACTCCTATAGTTCTATTATTTGTGCCAAGACAGCGCATATTAATGTGGACGAATGTGGCGCTCCCGAGCGAATAGCAGGCGTGAAACTCATTGATGTTGAACATAGTAATGGTAAAATTACACCCGAAGCAATTCTTCCTTACTTAAATAATTTTGGCGATGAACATCATAGCCAGCCCGGCGCAATTAGCATTAGTCAGGTTACTGAAATGGGAACGGTTTATACGCCGGAGGAGATTAGAGCGTTGGCCGATTTGGCACATCAACACAATATGATTTTACATCTCGATGGTGCGCGAATTGCGAACGCTGCTGCCACATTAAACTTGCCATTTAAGGCGTTTACCGTCGATTGTGGTGTTGATGTGGTCTCCTTTGGAGGCACCAAAAATGGAATGATGCTGGGCGAAGCCGTTTTGGTTTTTAATCCGGAACTAACCAAAGGGTTTGAGTTCCGCCGAAAACAAACAATGCAGTTGTTCAGCAAAATGCGTTTTGTTGGTGCACAATTTATTGCCTATTTTCACGATCAGTTGTGGCTTGAAAATGCACGTCACTCCAACGAAATGGCCAAAATACTGGCTTCCGAGGTAAGCCAATTGCCGCAAATTAAGATCACTGTGCCCGTGGAGGCAAACGGAATTTTCGCAACCATTCCCACAGCATGGATTGAGCCATTGCAGGAGCAATTTTATTTTTACACTTGGGACGAACAAAAGTCTGAAGTTCGCTGGATGTGTTCGTTCGATACAACCAAAAAAGACATTGAAAATTTCGTTGCTCTATTGAAGGAGTTTGCCAACCGTGGATAATCTCTTGTTTGATATAAACCAACGTTTTTACCGATACAGTGAGTATCTAACTCGAAAGTTTGGGTCAAAGGTTCAGAAAATCTCTGTTAATACGGGTTTATCGTGTCCAAATTTAGATGGAACACGTAGTTTTGGCGGTTGTATTTACTGCAACAATGAGGGATTTGTACCATCCTATTCCAATAAAATAACCCCAATTCCCGATCAAATTGATCAAGGAATTATCTTTTTTGAGCGGAAACGACAATATCAATATCTGGCTTATTATCAGTCATATACCAACACGCACACATCGCCTGAGAATTTGCGAAATCTATTGATGCAGTCTGTTAATCATCCTAAAATAGTGGGCATTGTTGTAAGCACTCGTCCCGATTGTGTTTCTCCTGAAATTATATCGGTGCTAAAAGAGGTTCACCAAATTAAGCCCCTTATGGTGGAATTTGGAATGGAGAGCAGTCTTGATCGAACATTGAAGTTATTGAATCGAGGCCATTCCTACGAACAGTTGTGCAGCGCAGTTGAGCGATCTGCCCAAGCAGGGCTGGATGTTGGTGTTCATGTTATTTTGGGATTGCCCGGCGAGTTGCGTGACGAAATCATAGGACATGCAAGAGCAATCTCGAAATTGCCCGTGTCCATCGTGAAAATACATCAGTTGCAAATTGTGAAACGTACAAAGTTGGCTAAATTGTACCGTGAGGATCCCAATTATGTTCAACTCATTGGATGGGAAGATTATGTTGAAATTTGTTGTGATTTTCTTGAGATTTTACGGTCCGATATTGCCGTTGATCGTTTTGCGTCGCAAACAAAACCCGAATTGCTTGAAGTTCCCTACTGGGATGGAGTGAAAAATCATCATATTACCCATTTAGTTCAAAATAGAATGGTTGAGCGTCAAAGTTATCAGGGGAAGCATTGGGAGTAAAGATTGACGATTGGGATAAATTGATTGAACGTAATTTTAGTTCGGATTCTATTTTGGCAGATTTAAATTTGTAATAAAATCAATCTAAAATTACCCCAACCCTGAAGGGAGTATGGATTGATTTTCCAGCATTCTTACAATAGGGCTGGGTTGAAAATGCGGAATATGAGATCTATCAAAGTAGAAGTAATTAAACATTAGAATTCGTTGCTTGTTTCTTACTCACAGTAAATTGTTAATAAAGAATCATTTGTCTTAATTCTCTTCCTTTATCTTTGGACTCGTAGGCTGTTTCGGAAATCAATTGCTCCCTTTAGGGTTAGGGTGAACAATTGATTTTTAAATTATTTGCCAAAGGTTAGGAACAAAACGGATATGTAATAAAACTATAGAGATATGAAAATCCCCACTTATTTAAAAGAACGATACGCAAAAAAAGGCAAATTTGGTTTAGCAGGCGATATCGTTTTTATACTCCTCATTTTGGTTATGCTTATTCCCTCATGGAGACGCGATGTTGGAAGCCTGTTGGTAAAGCCATTTATGCGATCACCCAGTGCTACCATCGAAGAGAAAATACCATTGTTGCAAAGCGATTTTGAGATGACCTTTATTTCACTCGACAAACATCGTTTTCAGCTCAGTGATTTTACCGAGAAACCAATTTTTCTCACCTGGTGGGCTACATGGTGTCATCATTGTGTGGCAGAGCTCTCTCAGTTGCAACAGTTGAGCAATAATTCAAGTTCCGATGCACATATTCTAATCTTGACAAACGAAGATCCGGCGCATGTAAAGCAGTTTCTTGAATCGCGCGGTTATTCCATTCCCATCTATGTTGTAACGGGCTACAATGGCGGAAATTTGAATGCCAATTCACTTCCAACGTCTTTTGTAATCGACAAATCGGGCACCATTGTTTACAAGAAAACAGGAGCCACAAAATGGGGTTCCGATGAGTTTGGGTTGTTTTTGAGAGGGCTTTAACGGTTTTGTTGAGCACCGACGTGGATAATTACATCCGAAAATTGTAATTCCATCGTTATTTGATTTCTCAAAGGATGAGTAATTCAGCATTTTCAGCGAATCACGCACATTAATAATGAATGCAAATAGTGTGATAAAAACACCTGCCGCCATCGGTGGCAAATAGCAATAACGAAAACAATTATTTTCCGTTTCGATATTTAAAAAAAACATGAATGCAAACAAAACAAAAAGCCAGATTGCTCTTTTTGTGAGCAACCCGGCTTTCGGATTTAATTGTATGTGTGCTAAAGCAATTACATTACCACCAACGATTTTGTAATCACTGCATCTTCTTTTTGTATTTTAACCATCAATACACCTTTTGCGTTTGTTGGTATATCAATAATTTGATTGTCGTTGTTTATTTGTTGGTCAATGATTAATTGTCCGGCAATATTATAAACAGTTACTCGTCCGTTTTCGGCTCCTGATACTGTAAAATATGAATTAGCAGGATTTGGATAGATCGCAACTTTTTCTAAGGTAACACTATTAATATCTACGGCTCCCATAGTGAAAGTAATCTCCTTATTTATATCAACAACATCTTCGTCCTTAACAGATAGTTTTAAATAAACAACGGTTCCAATAGCAATCGGTGCTTCGGGTGTAATTGTGATATTCTTTTGATCACTTACCGTTGCAGTGTAGGGGATGTTTTCCCCAGTGCTGTTTGTCTTTTTTAACGTTAAAACACCAGGTACAGTTGCAGTAGTAAGAGGTATACCACCAATTTTAAGGAAAAGTGATTTGTTAGAGGAGATCGTAAAAGGACCATCTCCATCAACGTTTACATCTCCATCAAGAGGATTGGTTGTGATATTTGCTGGCGCTACCACTCTAAACATCTCTGATCCATGGGTTGTATAACTGTTGCCAGTTATGTTGATAAATGTGGAAGTTCCATCCATGATTTTAATATAGCCTCCGACCATACCGTCTCCATAACTGTCATAAATATTCAGAATGTAATTATCTATTGGCAGTTCGAGATCTACAGTGGCAGTATATACCCCATTTCCATAGGGACCGTCAAAAATCATAATATCGCCAGCTTCGTTTTTAATATTCCAAGTTACTTCAGCACCTTGCATATTTGTTCTGATTTGCAAAGTTAGATTCAGATTTGTGGTTGCTTGAGCTCGAATGAAATCAGCTGTTATTGAATTGTTGTCAATACTATTATCTTCGTTCAATACATTTATAGTTAATGTGTTGATAGGTCGGATGTTAAAATCTATTTCAGGTAACGTAATGACCGTTGTTTCATTGTAATTTATGGATCCTTCCCATGTGTAATTATGGAAATCTTCGTCATTTACTTTATATTGAATATTGAGCGAGGTTAACGATTGTCCCAAACTGTGGACTGTGAAATTTGGAGCAATTATACCGTTAAACAATACAGAAGGAGTTTCGACGCTCACAACCCGATATTCGAATTCTGGAGCATTTGCAAAAGTAGGTTTAATTTGAATTCCAGAAATTATTTCTTGATTTCCTTCAGCAACATACACAGCAACACGAAGATCATCCAGTACGGCGGGAATGTTGTTGTAGTCGAAAGGAATGGTGTAATTAAATGTCTCTGTGTGTAACGATCCTGCTGTAGTATTCGAAATTACTGTCCCCCATTGGCCACTTAACATGTGCACCAGCCGATTGTTGTGTTCGTAATTGGCGCCGCCACCGGCTTGATATCCATAGGTTTTATCTTGTAATAGGACTACATTAAGCTTATTTGTGCTCTGTGGGCTTGATCCTGTGTAATAAGCCTCAACATAAACAGTAATTTCGCGACTTGCTAAACTTATTTCAGCAGTGGCGCCAACATTCACATATGCTTGTTGACCTAATATTTGTGTTGCTGCATTTGCCCATTTGTCACGACCCATTGCTGTAGATCCCGAATTCATACCCCATCCCGGAAATACATGACGGTTTACTGTCCCTGCGGGATAGCCTGCAAGATTTGATTGTGAGGCTAGACTATTGCCAAATGGCGTTCTGAAATCTGGCTGGCCAGTCGATGGATTAGCATAACCACCTGCGTGCACGGCTACAATGACAACGCGATCTGGATTGGCATTATAAATTCCATTTGAAACGGTTGTTCCTTGAGGACAATAACCACAGTTGACCCCAGTGAATTGTTCTAGGACAACATTTTTGTTTTGTGGCTCAGTACTCACAATTGTTTGGGCAAATTGCACCATTGGCAACAATGCCAACAACAAGAAAGCTGCTCTTTTCATAATCTTCTCTTTTAATAGTTAATAATAGCGGATAATTGATTGCACCAAATATATGAAATCTTTTGGAATCAAAAGTGGAAAAAAAATTAAAACGATTAAAAATATTTCATTTTCCATCTAATTTATAATGGTTTAGGAGGGAAATAGAATCAACCAAGGGCGGGGTTTTATTTTTTTTGTGTCATTTTAAAGGGCGTACCTATTACAGAAAGACCCGCCATGGAGTTTGGTAAAGTGCTCCAATTAGCGTGCGTATAAGGATTGATGCGTTAATCGAAAAATAATGATTGTCAGCACAACAAAATACTAAAAAGTATTCTATTTTTGTCGATTGTAAACTAACAATACTAAAACTATGAAACTAGCACACTCTTTTACATTCTTTTTTCTTTTCGCTTTTATATTTGCAAATGCGCAACCCTACGAACATCAATATTTAGTTAAAGTGGGCGATATGGCCCCTGATTTTCAGATAAAGGAGACATCGGGGAAATTGTATAAGCTGAGTGATTTGCGAGGCAGTGTCGTAATGCTCCAATTCACTGCCAGTTGGTGTCCGGTGTGTGCACGCGAGATGCCACATATCGAAAAAAGAGTTTGGCTTCCCGGGAAAGAGAAAGGGCTTAAAGTGATTGGTGTTGACCTCGACGAACCACTTGAGAAAGTTGTTGCCTTTGCCAAACTTACAAACATTACTTATCCTCTTGCGTTGGATCCGAGAGGCGATATTTTCAATCTCTTTGCACAAAAAGGAGCGGGGGTTACCCGAAATGTAATTATCGATCGAACGGGGAGAATCATTTTTCTAACCCGCTTATTTAAAGAGGAGGAGTTTGAAGCTATGCGTCTTGAAATATTTAAAGCTCTGGAAGAGAAGTAACCGATTGTTTGAATGAGTCTTAATAAACGTCCCTGACTTCCAACATTACATACGTGAGTGGGTAATTATTGCACAAAATGCCGGCAATCAGAAGGTGAAAAGAGTGTAGGGAAATGAAAAAGCGGTTCCGGAAATTGTTAAATCCCGAAACCGCTTTTGTTTGTACCTATTGAGCGTAACAATAGTTCGTGAAACGGTAATTTTTGCTTTTATTCAGTTTGATTGTCAAACTGAATAAAAGCCAATATTAATTACCGTAGTTTGGCTCCGAGCTCTCTCTCAAATGCCCCTATAAGTTTCTGCATGCTTTTGTCTATTTGTTTGTCGTCCAGAGTTTTGCTATCGTCTTGAAGAATAAAACTTAGCGCATACGATTTCTTTCCTTCTTCAATCTTGTCGCCCTCGTAAACATCAAATAATCCCACCTGTTTTAGCAGTTGCTTCTCGGTTCGCAACGCAATTTCTTTCATTTTGTTGAACGTAATATGGGTCTCAATTAGGAGTGCTAAATCGCGTCGTACCGCTGGGAATTTCGGGATTTCGGTAAACTGAATTTTATTTTGTTTGTATATTCTCAGTAAAAACTCCCAATCCAATTCGGCATAATAAACATCGCTTGAAAGGTCAAACATTTTAGCCACCTTTTTATTTAAAATCCAAATATGCCCCAATTCGCGCTTTTGATAAATAAAACTAATTCCTTCGCGGCAGATGTCGTTTTCGCAACTTTCAATGGTCAATAAATCCAGGCTTTTTAAACCCATGCGCAGAAAAATATTTTCAACTACCGCTTTAATGTCGAAGAAGGAGGTGTGTGTTTCGGGCATATTCCAGTTTTTTTCGTGACCATTTCCAGTGCAGAAAAGCGCCAATCGATAATTTTCCGAATATGCTTTTAACGACTGCTTGTTCTCCTCGTTGTTGCAGAAGTATTTCTTGCCAAACTCAAAGAAGTGCAGATTTTGACGTTGACGATTGCGGTTATATCGTAAAGTTTCTAATCCGCCAAAGAGCAATGATTTTCGCATGCAGTTTAGGTCGGAACTCAACGGATTAAGGATTTTTACTAGTTTGCTGTCCTCGAAATACGTGAATTGCTCAAAATAGTTCGCTTTTGTGATGCTGTTGTTCATCATCTCAAAGTAGCCCGATGCAACGAGCATATCGCTAATTTTGTCTTGCAATGCCTCTGGATTTGGCTTTGGACTTGCTGTTATAGAAGCTGTTAGATGTTCCGGTATTTCGATGTTGTTGTACCCGTATATTCGTAAAATCTCTTCGCTTATGTCGGCTTGTCGCTGAACATCAACTCGATATGGAGGAACGGACAGTTTCCATTTGGTTTCACTTTTCTCTTCAATACCAATTTCCAATGCCGTAATAATGGTTCTAATAATCTCAACAGGGATTGCTTTTCCTGCAAATTTATGGAAATACGTTACGTCAAAATCGACTTCGAAATTCGATGCGGGCGTGGGATAAATGTCAAAAATATCGGAGGTTATTTTACCGCCGGCAATCTCTTTTATGAGCATTGCTGCTCTTTTTAAGGCTATGGGAACCATGTTTGGATCGGTTCCGCGTTCAAATCGGAACGACGCATCGGTTGAAAGACCATGGAAACGAGCCGTTTTGCGAATTCGCACCGGATTAAACCACGCACTTTCAATAAATAGGCGTGTAGTTGCTAGGGTTACGCCACTTTTAATTCCGCCAAAAACACCTGCAATGCACATTCCTTCGTCGCGGTTGCAGATCATTAAGTCGGTTGTATTTAATTTACGATCAATTCCATCAAGTGTAGTGAACGTTGTGTTTTGTGGTAATGTTTTTACAATTAATTGATTTCCAGCTATCTGGTCTAAGTCAAATGCGTGCAATGGAAGCCCGAGTTCTTGCAATACAAAGTTGGTGATGTCCACCACATTGTTAATTGGGTTTAATCCAATGGCAATCATTTTTTTCTTTAGCCATTCTGGCGATTCGGTTACGGTTACCCCTTCGATGGTAATGCCTGCATAGCGCATTGCTCCTTCGTTGTCGAGTACAGTAACTTGTAATGGATTGCTTTTTTCGTCGATTTTGAAGTTCGAAATATCGGGTAGTGTATATGTTCGTTTTCCGTGGTTGCTGAAATAGACCGATAAGTCGCGTGCCACTCCCACGTGTGATGCTGCATCAATGCGGTTTGGTGTTAGCCCAATTGTGAATACATAATCGCTGGTTACGTTAAAATATTCGGCGGCAGGCATTCCAATTACTGCATTGTTAGGCAATACCATGATTCCGTCGTGCGATGTTCCAATTCCTATTTCGTCTTCGGCGCAGATCATTCCAAAGGAGGCCTCTCCTCTGATTTTTGCTTTTTTAATTTCAAACTCTTTATCGCCATCGTAAAGTTTGGTTCCTACGGTTGCCACTACTACTTTTTGATTAGCGGCCACATTGGCGGCTCCACAAACAATTGACAACAATTCTCCTTGACCAACATCTACTTTTGTGAGATTGAGATGGTCTGAATCGGGATGTGGTTTGCACTCCATTACTTTCCCAATAAAAATGCCTTTTAACCCACCTTTTATCGATTCAACTTCGTCAATGCTTTCAACTTCTAACCCAATGTCGGTTAAAATTGCAGAGAGTTCGTCGGGAGTTTCGGTAATTTTAATATACTTTTTTAGCCAATTGTAGGAGATATTCATATTAGTGTTTTTTGTTTTGTCTCAGTTGCTTTATCTGGTTTCGTGTGCTTTTAAAATCAAAGTTTTCAATATTTTGGTTTTGAAATTCATTGATTTGACACACGAAAATGGATTGATTGCAAAAGTAAAAAATATTTGTCAAAGGGGGATGGAATTGAAGAGATACAATATCAAAAAAACGTCACATTTCTCAAAATCAGAACTTGAAATTGGAAAAACAGGACGTTTTTTCTGAAACTCGCAATTCGCCAGTGGCTTATTCTCTTTTTATCAGCATGTTAACTTCGTTTCATCATGCCATATTCGGTTAATATACTATCGAGACTATCGAATTTTTTACGATAATCGTCCAACGAGGCGTTAATCACTATTTTTGCTTCGGTGGAATCGTAAATGTGCGTTATTTCACAATTGCGGCTGTTGCCGGGCAGATCTTTATAGGTTAAAAAATAGTGTTTCAATCGAGTAACAACCAGTTCCGGACAATCTTCAATCTCCTTATAATGACCATAAACAGCGTCGTCCTTTAAGACAGCAATGATTTTATCGTCGGCTTGGTTGCCGTCAATCATTCTAAATCCGCCAATTGGAATGGCATCAACTAAAATGTTACCGTGAGTAATTGACTTTTCGGCCAGAATGCAAATGTCGAGCGGATCACCATCGCCTAAAATATCATCTCGGTCGGTGGCTTTAATCGCAATGGCTGCAACATCGTTGTCGCACAGGGTTTGCGGAATAAATCCGTACAACGCCGGCAGAACATTGGAGTATTTTTGAGGTCGGTCAATTTTCAAATATCCAGATACCTTATCAATTTCATATTTTACGGTGTCGGTGGTAACCATCTCCACAAAAGCGGTTAAAATATCGGGGGAAAGTGGCCCAACATCGATACCATGCCAGGGGTGCGATTTATATCGTAATCCCATTAATCGTGCTATTGGATCCATTACTCTGTCTGTCATTTAATTCCTTAATTTATTGAAGTGTGCAAATGTAACAAATTTATTGCGGTTTAGTTTTCAGAAGCTTCAAGTACAACATATCGGTTGTGCTATTTGGTTTGATTCATTTCTTTAATGTTTGTATGGAAACCTGTTTTGCGTTAAATTACTGAGGGTCAACCCAATCGCCATTTTGTTTTATCAAGGTTATAAGTTCCTCAACCGCAGTGTTGGCGGGGATGTTTTTGCGAACCATGTTTTTTCCTTTGTAGAGTGCTATTTTGTTGGGTGCGGCTCCAATGTATCCATAGTCGGCATCGGCCATTTCGCCCGGACCGTTGACAATACATCCCATAACTCCAATTTTTAGATGCGCTAAATGTTTTGTCCGATTGCGAACCTCAGCCAATACCGATTCAATATCAAATTGGGTTCGGCCGCACGATGGGCAGGCTATAAATTCGGTTTGACTGGTTCGTACACGCGCGCCTTGAAGGATTTCAAACATTAAATCTCGGGTTTCGGCAACTTCTTGAAGAAATGGATTGGTGATCCAAATTCCATTTCCCATTCCATTCAGGAATAATCCTCCAATGTCGGCCGATGATTGCATTATTTGCTCCTCCCAATCGTCGGTTACATAATCGCGTTTTATGATTACCGGGGCGGTTATGTTGTTCATTTTTAGTCGAATAAATGCAGCTCGTTGATCGGCAAACCCGTTTTGAGACACGGTTTCCAAACTAATAATTACGTTCGGATCCTTTTGTAAAGCCTCTATTATTTCGGGATTTTCTAAGTCGGTGTTTGTGAGCGTCACAAATTTGACAATGTTGAAGGCTTTACTCGCAATTTGCCAATACTCGGCTTTCGAAAACAGGGGAATTGCCTCTTCCGATGGCACTTTTGTTACCGAAGATTCGAAAACCATTGTTAGATTCTCCGGTAAGTTGGTTTTTATTTCAGCATTCCCAACAAATATAAAATCGGCAACACGTTGTGTTGGATACCATTGGTTCTCTTTTTGAATAAACCCTAATGATTCAATCAATTGTTTATCAATAATTTTCGCGGTTCTTACATCGCAAAAAACTTTTATCGGATTCTCTTTTCCAACCCCGTTTACTTCGTGTGATTTGTAAAACGTGTAATCGTATGGGTCTATTTCAATGGAAGATTCTATGGCAGGAACATCGCCTCGATCTTTAAAATATTGAACTAGTTTTCGGGCAGCCGGAAGTTCATTAATGGGAATTTCTGTTAGGGATACTCGAATGGTGTCTCCAATTCCGTCGGCAAGCAAAGTTCCAATTCCAATGGCAGAGCGAACGCGTCCGGCTAATCCGTTTCCGGGTTCGGTAACGCCCAAATGCAGAGGGTAGCAAGCTCCTTCGGTTTCCATTTTGGCAATCAGCAGCCGATAAGCGGTGGTCATTACTCGTACATTGCTTGATTTGAGCGAGACGACAACATTGTTGAAGTTTAGCTTCTTACAAAGGCGCAGAAACTCCATGGCCGATTCAACCATTCCCTCCACCGTATTTCCATAGCGTGACATAATACGATCGCTCAACGAGCCGTGATTCACCCCGATGCGAATTGCCGTGTTGTGTTCTTTACAGATGTCAATAAATTGGCTAAACGTCGTTTCAAGTCGTTCTAATTCTTCTTGCCATTGCTTTTCGGTGTATTCTGTTTGCTCGAACGTGGCGCGTTTATCCATAAAGTTGCCGGGATTAATACGAACCTTTTCTATTAACCGTGCAGCAACAAAAGCAGCTTGTGGATTAAAGTGAACATCGGCAACCAAAGGTGTATCGATTCCTGCTTCATTAAGCAGCTTTCTGATTTCGCCCAATGTCTCGGCATCGGTACTATTGCGAACAGCAAAACGGATTAACTGTGCTCCTGCTTCTGCAGCTTCTAACGCTTGCTCAAATCCCTTTTTAATATCACCGGCAGGAGTGTTACACATGGTTTGAATGGCAATTTCGGAGTCGCCTCCAATGGTAAGGTTTCCGATGGTTACAGCGTTAGTTTTATAGGGGTTGTTTGTGAGAAAATCCATTTATACCTTGGTTTTAGCTAATTCTTATTTGAATACAAATTTACATATAATGTTAAACATAGATGCTTTTGAGTTGGATTTTTATTTTTTTGAAAATCTCATTATAATGAAGACGAATTCTCTTGATTTGTCATATTTTGATGTGTGTTTTATTGCATTGATTCGTAGAG
>JAQVXQ010000092.1 GCA_028709085.1 Salinivirgaceae bacterium
TCCGATCTCAGGGAACAACCTTACCATCGGTAGGAATTATGATCGAGTTTTAACTTTTTATATACCCCACAACCATTTTAATAAACACAATAACACAAAAGAGATATGAAACTGAATATAAAAATCATAGCGATATTACTCCTCACAATGCCACTATTCACAAAGGCTCAAAACGGAGGGAAAAACATTGAAATAACATTCACAAATGGAAAATCGCACAATCATCCAACATTTGCCATTTGGTTGGAAACAATGGAGGGAAAATTCGTGCAACCGCTATTTGTAACCCAGTCGCTGGCAACGGGAACCTATTTGCATGCCGATGCGGGAAACAAACAGTGGAGTCGTGATTCTGGCGAGGCACGTCGTCCAGCAACGCTGCCCTACTTTTTACACAAACGAAACATTAAAGCACCCGACGGAACCTACCTCCCAACCCCAAAGAAACCAATTCCAGATACCTACACGGGAGCAACACCAAAACAATCGCAGAATCTTACGTTAACGACCGACAAACCACTGTCAGGACGCTACAAACTGCTGATTGAAATAAATCAACCCTGGGATTTTAACGAAATTTGGCACAACAATTTGTATGTTGACAATGTAAACTACCTCACCTCAGCGCAACCTTCGTTAATATATCTGGTTGAAATTGATTTCGACGCACCATCGGAAATCTACACGCTAAACCCCATTGGACATGGAAATCCAATTGGCGAGGACGGAAAGCTCTACACCGATATTTCTGGATTTACTACGGCTTTACAAATCTTTAAAAGTATAAAAGCAACGGTGAAATAGGAAATGGTGATTGGTGAACGGTAATCTGTGAATGGTGATCGGTGAATAGTGATCAGTGATGGGTAATCAGTGTGTCAATGCCTAAATAACACTATAAGTCAATTGATTGTTTCGCGACAGGTGAAAATATTGGGATATATTTCAACTCAACAAATCAACGACTCTACAACTATACATCTCTACGATTCAACAACTATTTCATTGGACTCTTCGCCGCAAACACTGTAGGAATGAATAATTCGTAGCAATACAAACTATAGAATACCCTACAATAATGACAATTGTAGCCATTTGCCAGCAATCTTTTTTATAACTTTGTACTTTAAATTTAACCGTAAAACTTTTCGATTATGAGTACAAAATCGTTTAAAGAACTTATACTGGAAGGCATTCCCGAAATATTGCCGGAGCCAAAAGCGTACGATCCAAACGTTAATCACGCTCCAAAGCGTAAAGAGATTTTAACTACCGAAGAAAAAAAACTAGCCCTTCGCAATGCACTTCGATATTTTGCCCCAAAACATCATGATGTTTTAGCCCCTGAATTTGCGAAAGAACTTATGACATTCGGTCGTATTTATATGTATCGATTTAAACCCGAATATAAAATATACGCTCGTCCCATTCAAGAATATCCCGGAAAATGCGAGCAGGCAAAAGCACTTATGGTGATGATCCAAAACAATTTGGACAATGCTGTTGCTCAGCATCCCGACGAATTAATCACCTACGGAGGGAATGGTGCTGTATTTCAGAATTGGGCTCAATATCTGCTCACCATGAAGTATTTAGCCGAAATGACCGAAGATCAAACCTTGGCCATGTATTCGGGACATCCAATGGGACTTTTTCCATCGCATAAGGACGCACCACGAGTTGTTGTAACCAATGGAATGATGATTCCAAACCACTCAAAACCAGATGACTGGGAACGATACAATGCTCTTGGTGTTACCCAATATGGCCAAATGACAGCCGGTTCGTTTATGTATATCGGACCACAAGGAATTGTACACGGAACCACCATTACCGTTTTAAATGCCGGACGTAAAATTGCCAAAAACAACGAATCGTTGGCAGGAAAACTGTTTGTAACATCCGGTCTTGGGGGAATGAGTGGGGCACAGCCAAAAGCAGGAAACATCGCCGGAGTTATTTCAGTGGTAGCCGAAGTGAACCCCAAAGCCACCAACACCAGACATACCCAAGGTTGGGTTGATGAGGTGATCGATAACCTCGATCAACTTGTGACGCGTGTGCGTGCCGCTAAAAAGAATAAAGAGGTGGTCTCCATTGCTTATCAAGGCAACATTGTTGATGTTTGGGAACGTTTCGACAACGAAAACATTTATGTTGATTTGGGATCCGACCAAACCTCACTTCACAATCCATATGCGGGAGGCTACTACCCGGTAGGATTATCGCTTGAAGAGTCGAACGAGATGATGGTAAGCAATCCGGCACTATTCCAAGAAAAGGTATTTGAATCGTTGCGTAGGCATACTGCTGCAATTAATAAACACGCCGCAAAAGGAACCTACTGGTTCGATTACGGAAACGCCTTCCTACTAATGGCAAGTCGTGCTGGTGCAGACATTATGGCTACCGATGGCATTAACTTCCGATATCCTTCTTATGTTCAAGACATTATGGGTCCTATGTGTTTCGACTATGGTTTTGGACCATTCCGTTGGGTTTGTTGTAGTGGCGATCCCAAAGATTTGCAGAAAACCGACAAAATTGCCGCCGACGTATTAAGCCAAATGAGCAAAACATCGCCTGTCGAAATATCGCAACAAATGGCAGACAATATTCAATGGATAAAGGGTGCCCAAGAAAACAAACTTGTTGTTGGTTCGCAAGCCCGCATCCTCTACGCCGATGCCGAAGGACGAATCCGCATTGCCGAAGCATTTAACCAAGCTATAAAAGAGGGCAAAATTGGTCCCGTTGTTCTAGGTCGCGATCATCACGACGTTTCGGGAACCGACTCGCCCTACCGCGAAACATCAAACATTTACGATGGTTCTCAATTCACTGCCGATATGGCGATTCAAAACGTCATTGGCGACGCATTCCGCGGTGCAACCTGGGTATCGATTCACAACGGTGGCGGAGTTGGCTGGGGCGAAGTTATTAACGGAGGTTTTGGATTGCTCCTCGATGGCACTGCCGATGCCGACCGACGAATGAAAAGCATGCTCTTTTGGGATGTAAACAACGGAATTTCGCGCCGTTCATGGGCTAGAAATAGCGAGGCTGTATTCGCCATTAAACGTGCCATGGAGAAAGAACCCCTTTTAAAAGTTACACTCCCGCAATTGGCCGACGATACAATTATCGACCAGTTATTCTAATTCTACGTTAACAATTTATAATCGACAATAAAATCAATCCGAATTTTCCCGTCCCTAAAGGGAGTTTGGATTGATTTTTTAACATTTTCACCCCGATTCCTACAAGGCGAATGCTGAAAATGATATCTGGTAAAGAGAAACGAGAAGGTCGAATCATAAAAAACAACAAAACAAAGCTAGCCCTACATGGAGTTAGCTTTGTTGTTTTATTTCAATTATGCCGTAAATTATTTAAAATTGTTGGTAATTATTGCCAATTGCCAACTTTGCCAAAGTTTTAAACTTTGGCAAAGGTTTATTCAACCATCGATGTCTCTTGAAGCAACACCGATGGTAACCAGATGGAAAGCTATAAAAAACCGGTTCGTCCACACATAAAATTCTGATACTAAAACAGAACCTATAATTCCATATGGAAAACAGAAAATATTGATCCAATCGATTCTTGCAAGCGCTAATTAAAATATCTATATTTGCATAAAAGCGGCAAAATGGAAAGCTATATTGTTTCGGCACGGAAATATCGTCCACAGACATTTAATTCGGTTGTAGGCCAATTGAGCATTACTCAAACCTTAAAAAGTGCCGTAAAAAACAAGCAATTAGCGCATGCATACCTCTTTTGTGGTCCTCGTGGCGTTGGTAAAACAACTTGCGCCCGAATCTTTGCCAAAACCATAAACTGTTTCTCCCCCACCGACGATAACGAACCCTGCAACGAATGCGAGAGTTGTCTGGCTTTTAACAGCAATCGATCGTACAATATTCACGAACTGGATGCCGCATCCAACAACTCAGTTGAAGATATCCGTAACCTGATTGAGCAAGTACGTATTCCGCCACGTTTGGGAAAATACAGTGTCTATATTATCGACGAGGTTCACATGTTGTCGTCGGCAGCTTTTAATGCCTTTCTGAAAACATTGGAAGAGCCTCCTGCCCACGCTGTTTTTGTGTTGGCAACCACCGAAAAACATAAAATCCTGGCAACCATTCTTTCGCGATGTCAAGTCTTTGATTTTAACCGAATTAGAATAGAAGACACCGTTGATCATCTTCGATATGTTGCTAAAAGTGAGAATATTATCACCGAAGATCAGGCATTACGCATCATTGCACAAAAAGCCGACGGAGGAATGCGCGATGCGCTCTCCATTTTCGATCAATTGGTGAGTTTTACCGATGGTGAAATTACATACCAAAAAGCAATTGATAACCTCAACATACTCGATTACGAATTCTATTTCAAAACCGTCGATAATATTTTGGCAAACCAAATTTCAGAGCTCATGCTCATTTTCGATGATGTTATTCGCAAAGGATTTGATGGTTTAATGTTTGTGAGCGGACTATCGGGACATTTCCGAAATCTACTGATGAGTAAAAACCCAAAAACTGCGCGTTTGGTTGATTCCGGTGCCGACATGGAACAGCGTTACCTACAACAAGCCACATCGTGCTCCACAAACTTACTCTTTGGAGCCCTTCAAAAACTGAGGGAGTGCGAATTGAACTATAAAATCAGCAAAAATCAGCGACTCCACGTGGAGTTAACTTTAATGGACATTGGCTTTTATCAATTCAACATTGATAACAAAAAAAAAAATCCGGGCAAGCAAGTAACCCCTAGTGCTCACAAAAGTGCATCAATTCCGGAAAAGAAAACACTTCCCATAAAACCTCAAACTCAGGTTAACATCAAAAAAATGATGGGCGATGAGGATGAAACCAAAACTCCAACTCAAGAATCAAAACCCGACAATAATTCAATTATTGCCGAACCTGTTCCTGAAACAGAAGAATCGCCAACAACCGTATTCGACATCGCTACCCTAGCCGATTCGTGGATTGATGTGATACAACCTTTTGAACCTAAAACTCGACTCTACATCGCTCTTAAAGCATCAAATCCACAATTTGAAGCCCCCGGAAATTTCAAATTGACCCTAAAAAGCGAAGGACAAGCCGAGATTATTGAAGAGAACAAGAAGAACATTCTCAGTTGCATCAGTAAGGGATATCAAATACCATCGGTAACGCTTGAATATGAAATAACAGCACAAATCGATATCCCCAAAAATATGATTGTTAAAAAGCCAAACGAGGTGCTTTCGATCTTTATTGAGAAAAACCCAGCCATTAATTTGCTTATCGAGAAATTCAACTTAGAAGTAAAATAATCTGTTGCTATTCACCCTCAGATTGTAAACATCCCCCCTTACCGCCCACAGTATGGGAAATCATCGATAGAAAGAACAATACAACAATGATTTGGCGCGCTGGAGGTGCGCAACAAACCCATTTTAACAATTACAAACACCATTTTACTTCGCAACCATGAACTATGGTCGAGGAAAACAATTGTAGAAATTCTTTAATTTGATATCACAAACACGCCCGATGATCTCGTGGACTAAGGTGGTGTCAGGAAAAAAGAGGATATCTCCGTTTAGTATGGCTTATGATGAACATCACAATGGCTGTAAAAAAAGAGCTGAAGAGTACCAATATGAATTTCTAATCTGTATAACCGCTCCAAAAAGGGATTTCTCTTGGATTCTCGAGTCTTAGTTCATTGGCGATCTCGAAACTAAATTCATTTGAGAAATAAGTTGCTAAATTATATCCGTAGTAAATTATGTCCATTTGAAATATGGAAAAAACCGGATTTCCACGTTCTAAAGGATCCATGGGAATATATCGATGACCATAAATAGGCACTAATTTTGGGTAAGTAAGGTATTTCTCGATGGCAATTATCGCTTTTTCCGCAAAAGAAGCGGGCATTGATCCCCATGATGCATCCCAAAAATCATTTTTCTCGACTTCAAACAAAATCCCTTCCAAAGGCCAATTAATACGCTCTTTGATTTCATTCTCTGCATCTTTCGATTGTATCCCTTTACGCCAATTAATAAAGCTCTCAGAAACAGGCAATCCCAATTGATAAAACTCTTTTAAATCAGGTGGAAATTGAATGTCGAATTTCTCTCCTATTTGATCAATTTCGCTATTGGTTAAACCACTTTCAAATTCAACTCCAATCTCTCTTAATTGTTTCTGCAACGTATCCATAGGTCTAGTGTATGAAAAACTTACTATATTCAATACAAAACATGGTCAAAAAGAAATTTAAACTCAATTCCAGTCCGTATCACCGAAATACAAACATAGCCGTTTTAGATGAAAAAACCAACGCTTGCAATCCACATATTGACAAGATAACAAAAACAATATTTGTTTCTTTATTTGAATATTCATTACGATCTGTTAAATCTACGAAATGTTGGGTTGACTCACATCAGGGCGGTGCAAATTTACGTAATCACAATCGGCAACACCACGCAGGAAATCCAAACCCAATTGATCATGCAAATTATTTGTCACTATTTTTGCTGCTTCTAATGTATCTGTTTTTCGAATAACCGCCACTACATCGCCATTTGGGTAACATAACACAATCCGATAATCTTTTTTAGAAACATTTAGCATTTTACTATTTTGGTTATTCCGCCGCCATGTGCGACTGTTTTTTTTAACTCCAAGACGCATCTCTTTTTTAATCTCATGCCATTTTCCAATGGGGATAATTCCAAATATATTCGTAGTCGATTTAATCCGTTTGACATGAAAGTCAACATAAGTGCAGTCTTGAGTAAAACCAATAAAAGCACCAAATAAACCCAAAACAATACCTCCTAAAGAGAACCAAATTACAATCAGACCAACAACAAACATTAAATAACCCGATGATGCGCCAATGGGTCCAAAAACTTTATCTAATTTATACTTCGTTACCATATCATTACTCACTATAAAACAGATACTTAGCATTCAAAAGCATGGTATCAATGGTTAAATTCATGTTAAATATTTATAATTAAAACAGGTGTTTATACTCTATCTAATCTTTTATACGTTTAGTAACTTAGCTGAACCTTTAAAAGCATAAAGCTATGTTAGAACACCAAAAATTGCTGCTGGCAAACTTACAAAATTACCCTGATTTGTTTGCCAAAGAATTACAAAAATCAGTTAAGTGGCTTTCGCCCGAGCAAGTTGATGAATTGTATATTTGGTTAAAGAAAAATTTCAATCAGTCATTTCATCAAGATGCTATCAAAGTGTTTATTGATTATAGTAGAGCGACAGCCTAAGGATTTGTTCTTTTCATTTTTAAGGCCCGTGTTTTTATGAACACGGGCTTTTTTTATCCATCCAACTACAGTTTCACAAAACGAAGCACACTTTGTGCCGACCTATTGAAGCGAATATAATAAATTCCGGGCTCCAAGCCATGAATATCAATAGAATATTTTGAGGAGGAGATCGTTTTTCTCAAAACAACACTCCCAACAATATTAACAATTTCAATATAGCCCAATACCGATGAAGAATGCTCAACATACAAAACATTTTCAACCGGATTGGGATATAGCCTAGTTTTATTCATTTCTGATTGCGGTAATACCACATGAGTCATTGATACCTCAACATTTTCAGATGCTCCGTTAATGGCAAAACTATTTTCAACAGTGTGGAAATCAGTAAACCGAGCAATGTAGGTATAAGTTCCATTTTTTAGCAATATATCAGCAGTTCCTACTATGTCGGTATAAATAATCGAGTTGTTTACCTCTATTTCAACATTTTGTAGAGGAATCGAATTGTTATGTGCAACAAAACGAACCATGAATAACCTGTGTAATATAATATTTAAGGTTAAATCATCATCTAAAACCTGAGCCGAACCGTAAATGGGCGCATATCCCTCACATTCAACCTTGTACGAATGATATCCCGACTGGATATTCGGAAATTCATGGTGTCCTGGATCGTATTGAATATTATCAAATTGAATTCGAGCACCATTAACAACATTTCCGCTATCGTCAACGATATTAAAATCAACCAAATAATAGACAACCGATGTGTACAAAACAGGGAACACAATGGGATTTCCAAAATCAAAAGTTATGTAGAAATCAATGTAAAACTCCGCTTTAGTATTTGTTTTTGGGCGTTTGTTCGTCATGAAAAGGGTTAACAACGATGTGTCATCATCGATGTATGTAATTGAGTAATCAACTCCCTCTTCAATGGGAACTTCTTGATCGTTGTCAATTCTAACAATAGTTGTTACCGACGAAGCGTCGTTCCATACGATTGTAGTTGTGGGGTTAGCTGGAGATTCTTCATCAAAATAACCAAAATCGGGAATTAATTCCGCAGATTGTATGGGAGCAAAAGTGGCGGTTATTGAAACATTTGACTCTATAAGTAGTTCTATTTCAGTGTTTTCGGAAATAAAATCACCGTTCCAACCTATGAATTTCCATCCTTGTCCTGCCGTGGCAACAATAGAAACTACGGTATCTGGATCAAATTGTAAGGTTTCGACATAATCAATTCCATTTACAGCAACTGAACCCATGCCTATTTGAGAAATATTGAGCGAAAATTGGGGCGACGATATTTCCACAAAAGTAGCCGTAAGGATCATATTTGCGGAAATAACGAATGTTTGAAACGGAACTATGGAGACTATATCACCACTCCACGACTCAAATTCCCAATTGGAATCCGAAACAACCTCTAAAATCACAGTTGAACCCGATTCTACGGTAACCGGCTCAACGTACAACACTTCATTTACTAGAACAACCCCATTGCCTTCAATATGAATGGTTACAGTAAGTTGATTTTTGTTCGATTCAACTGCTGAACTAGCATTTGCATACATCGTGCAGGCAAATAATGCGAAAATCCAAATAAAAAGGAATAGTCGTTGATGTTTCATCTCTTTAATTTCTTACAAAAAGTAAAATTAAACCTATTGTTTATAAAAAACAAAACAATCTCTCAATACATAGCACAGAGAGATTGTTCAGTAACGCTATCTTCATAACAAAGATAGTTATTTAAAAATCGATCGCTTTACATCTATCCGATGTTGGGATTCTTTTCTAATTCTTTATAAATTTAGACATTTCAATTTCTTGGTCTGTAACCAATCGAATATAATAGATTCCCACCGGTAAAGCATGAACATCGATGTCGATTTTCTCACTATTCCAACGAATTGAGGATAATTTACTTCCGTCGATGGAGATAATTTCAATCAAGGCAGGTGTTGATTCGCTACGTTCAATTGACAATTGCTGACGAGCTGGATTGGGGTATAAAAACATTGGAACACCCGCAATTTGATTCATTCCTACCGTCTCTTCAAACTCAACAAAAACCGAGGTTGTTGCACCTAATTGTGTCAAAACAAAGGAACTATCGTTAGAGTCAGAAACTAAATTTCCATTAACTTTCCAAGATTTAACTTTATATCCTTGGTTGGGGGTGGCCTCGAAATTTATATTTTTACCAGCCAAAATGCCGGCCCCACTAGTAAATGTAACATTATCGACTTTAGCTTTTAATCGACCATTGACATCCAAAGCTGCATAAAACACGCGGTGAACAGGATTTGGATTTTGATCTATCTTCACATAGTTTATTCTAGTTTTCGACAAACTATCATCTACGGTAAGTGTAATGGTTTTAAACCCCGGTGTAAAATAGATCACCGAATGAGGCCCAACTCCCGTTGCAAGGTTAGGCTCGGCATCTTGACCAAAATCCCACTCCCACTGTTCAAATTCAGCCCCGTCGGAAGCATCTGTGAAATTAACAACTACTCCTGTTAAACTATTTCTGCTATCGGCAATAAAATTAGCATATGGCCCAAGGGGTTGACCCTCAACCAATAAACCATCGACACAAACACCATTTCCACCTCCACTAATGGCAAGTAAAGAGAGGTGAAAATCGCTGGTGATCGATTCTTGTGGAATTTCTACAACGATCTCTGTCCATGTATTCATTGAAGTTGAGAAGGTTTGTAATGCAACCCATTCGCCATTGAATGCGTTTTTAAACATCACCACAAGCGTGTCCTGACTACCAGAATATCCTTTGTTGTATAACTGGAAAGTCAACTCAATATTCATATATGGAGTAAGATCATATTGGGGTGAAACTAGGCGGGTTTTCTTTCCGTCGTCGTAATAGGATCCTTTAAAATAAGCATTTTTAAAGCCTTCGTAGGCCGATTCAGAACTAGAATTGCCATTCCCGCTACCAAATTCCCAATCAATATTACCTTCAACATACTCCTGTTCCCAGCACACGGGTAATCCGGTCTCAAATCCCTGATAATAGGGTAATTCAAATGGAGCACAAAAGGTAATTGCATTTACACTTCTCCCTGTTGAGTACTCATTATCAACGCTATAAGAATGTGCTCGATAAAAATAGTGTGTTGCCGGATCTAAGTCCATATGATTAAAACTTGTTTCGCTGCCGCGATAAAGTACAATGCCACCATCAGCTAAGGCATCGCCAACGGTATAAACAGCTCCGGAATCGGGGATTCCAAATGTTGATGAGGTTGAATAAACGATCATTACATTGTGGGTTTCGCTATTTTTTGTCCAGGTCAAATCTACTTGAGACGAACTTGTGGCTATCGCCGCGAAGGTTTGTGGATTCATTATTCCACTCAATATATCTTGTAGTGCATTCAGCGAGTTTAATGCATTAAGTCGTCCGCTTCCCAGTTTTCCAATATAACCTAGATTCGATCCATAGTGATTTTCGACATTATCGACCAACAGATCCCAAATATCTTGGGAAGAAAGGATTTCACCATTTCGAAATGCATTGGAAACCAATAGAGCAGCTACTCCAGAAACATGTGGACATGCCATTGAAGTACCTTGGTAATAATCATAACCATTTCCGGCTATAGAGCTTAATACACCGCGGGCAGTTACCGAATTAGTCTCGCCACCGGGCGCAGAAATCTCTATCCAGTCAGCGTAATTTGAATACCACGAACGCTGATCTTGATTATTTGTAGCTGCTACAGAAAAGGCTGCAGAGTAACATCCAGGATAATACAATGCGTCGTCATTACTATTTCCAGCTGCGAAAATGGTAATTCCTTGGTTTAAAACATTGCCACCTCCATTGGCATTAAAATAATCAATGGCATCCAAAGAGGGTTGGTCGTAAACATTGGGAGATTGATATCCCCAACTATTTTGAGATATTGCAGCTCCATTGTCGGCTGCATAAATAGGAGCTTGGCCAAACCCTCCACTGCTTGAAGCGGTGAAAACCTGACATGACATCAGCCGCACACCGTCGCCAAGACCTGTTCCTCCGGCAATGCCCGACACCCCAGCTCCATTATTAGAACTTGCAGCAATAGTACCCGCAACGTGTGTTCCGTGATTGTGAGGTACAATGGTTGTTGAGTTGGCAACAAAGTTATACCCAACTCCGGACCAAATATTCGATTGCAAATCAGGGTGATTAATCTGAATACCACCATCTATAATGGCAACGATTACGCTAGAGTGACCGGTTTCAATTTCCCAAGCTTCAGGCAAATCAATATCTTTATTCACAATTCCATTCATCTGACCTGTATTATGATAATGCCACTGATCGTTGAATCGTGGATCGTTGGGAGTCCACTTAACTTGTTGGTCTTGAATACTACTAGCATTCACTGATTGAGCACCTGTGGTGGTTTTCACACCATCGTATAACACTTTTTTGTAAACTGGTTCGGCCATTTCCACCTCATCGAGGGCAGCATATGCACGCACCACTTCTTTCACATCAGCTTTTGCATCAATTTCGATTTCAAACCATAAATGAAAACCCCATGCGCGGTGTTTCTCCCTATTTTTAGTCATAACCGGCAACTTATCGTACAGCCCATTCATAAGGGGGATATATTGAGTTGCTTTATATTGTTGATTCAAACGGTTTACGGACTCAATATTAGTTTCAACATATCCATTAATTGTTGCCGTATGTACCACATCAGCAATGGTTTGTTTGGTATCTGGTCGCAATTTAATTTGAATTTTCCCTTTCTCATATGCATCGCTAGAAATCTTGTCGAGATTTATTTGTGGACGTTCGCCTTTCACAATTCTATAACCATTGACATAGGTAATGGTCTTTTGTTTTACACTCTCGGCATTCTGATTACTAGTAGAATAACCGTTTGAGCCGATTAACAGAAAAAATAAAAGCGACCCAAAAATCATCAGTTTGTTCATAGTCAACGTGTTTTAAGTATTAGCTTGATTCTAATTATTGTTAATATTATATCTTAATGAAAACCGCATTTTCAACCGCAAAAACGAATCCAATAATATACAAATGAAATAAAAAAATGCTCTTTTAACAACATTTTCAATCAAATAGAGCATAAAATTTGCTTTTCAACTAAAAAACGAACTTAATAAAAATCTGCTATCTTTGTATGCTAGGTAAAAATC